>NZ_JBQFYW010000006.1:0-229553 GCF_056541825.1 Ruegeria sp. AF8
CCAGTCTATCCTGAGCGTCCCCGCCGTCTCTCCAGCGTGTCCGGCCGTCTCTCCGACCCGTCAGCACCGCCTCAGCAGCGCCGGTGAAGGGCTATTTACGGACTACGAACGGAACGCGCAAGGGGAAAATCGAAAAAAGTTAGAAAAAAGTCATTTTCATATTTAACTGACTATTTTCAATATCTTAATGAGATACCCAAAGTGGCCGCATTCACTTGCGCCACACAGGACGAGCGCGCATCGCGACTCGCAAGACCCAGCCGGATAGCTGACACACCACATCTTGAGGATACCGCGCGCGAGGACACAAGAAGACTCGCCTCTGATCCTGATCTTGAGTCGCCCATCCCTGTAGATTCAGGTCCGATTCCATCATCGCAATCCCGAATGCCATGGAGCTTCGCCCGTGATCGTACCGTTTTCCGCCCTCCCTTCGGTGCCGGAACCGAACATCTTCGATGTGTTTGCCAACGGTCCGGAGCCTCCGGCGATTTTCCAGGCAGCCACCCTCCAGGCAGGGTGTCACAGTGCCGGAGTCGGAATCGAGAATTCATGACCCGCGCGTTGGGACATCCGGCTGAACGCCCCCCGGTACCCGCAACCGGCGCACCCTAGGCAGGTTGCCTCAACTGTGCAAGGATAGCCTTGGATGCCAAAGGCTTGCAGGCCATCCGCCGCGTGCGGGCCATCCCTGCAGCGCAGACACCGGGAGCGATTCTTGAGCAAAACCGAGCAAACGCAGGACGCGCCGCCGATTGATCTGTCCGGTCGGGTTTCCCGCGTGCTGGCGCATCCGCTGATCAAGCTGGTGATGCCGCTGGTGATCGTGGCCATCGCCTTTTTCGTGCTGCGGGATCTGTCGGCGCATGTCAAATGGGCCGATGTCAGGGCCGATATTTCCGACAGCAAGCCGAGCACTTTGGCGCTGGCGCTGGTCTGGACGGCGATCAGTTTCCTGTCGATCTCCTGCTATGATATCCTGGCCGTGCGCAGTGTCGCGGATGGGCAGGTTCCGGCCCGCGTGGCCGGGATCGCCGGGGCCAGTGGCTACGCGATTTCGAACTTTCTGGGCTTTTCCTATATCACCGGCACCGCCGTCAGATACCGTATCTATGCCTCGCTCGGGCTGGATCTGAGCCGCGTGGCCGGTGTGATCGCCACCTCGTGGGTGGCGTTCTGGATGGGTCTGTGCCTGGTTCTTGGGGTATTGCTGACCCTGCATCCCAGCGGCCTGTCCACCGTCCTGCCCCTGACGGATGCGATTGAAACCGGAATCGGCATCGGCTTTCTGGTGGCGCTGGCGCTGCTTTTTGGCTGGCTGACCGGCGGCGCGCGCCGGTTCGACTTTCTGGGTTTCGGTTTCGATCTGCCCGGCTTTCGGTTGGCCACGCTGCTGACGCTGGCGGCCATCGGCGATATCATGGGCGCGGCGCTGACGCTCTGGGTGCTGATGCCCGCCGATCTGGTCTCCAGCTTTCCCTATTTCTTCACCATCTTCATTGCCGCCATCGCCCTGGGCATCCTCAGCCACGCACCGGGCGGCATCGGCGTGTTCGAGGCCACCCTGATCGCCGGGCTGGGCGCGTCGGGCCGGTCGGACATGATCGCCGCTTTGCTGCTCTATCGGCTGGTCTATACTTTCGTGCCGTTCTTCGTGGCCTGCACAACGATCGCCATAACCAGCGCCATTGCCCGGCGCGAGGCGGTCAGGGGCGCGGCCACCTGGGCCTATCGCATGACCCGCCCGGTCGTGCCCATGGCGGCGGCGGCAGTGGCAATGCTGGCCGGGGTCATCCTGCTGATTTCGGGCGCCCTACCCGCCGACACCAGCCGCCTAGGCGTATTGCGGGAATTCCTGCCGCTGTCCTTTGTCGAGGCCTCACATCTTCTGGGCAGCGTTGTCGGCCTGCTGCTCATCCTCATATCGCGCGGGCTTTACCGCAAGCTCTACCGGGCATGGCTGGTGGCGATGCTGCTGATGGCGCTTGGCTTCGTGTTGTCGCTGAACAAGGGGCTGGACGTCGAAGAAGCCGTCAGCATGGTGCTCAGCATCGTCCTGCTGGGCCTGTTCCGCGGCGCGTTCTACCGGGTATCCGGGGCATCGATCTTTCGCCTGAACATCCCTTGGTTCATCGGCATCTTCGCTTTGCTGGCGGCGATCTTCTGGATCGGCCTATTCGCCTATTCGCATGTCGCCTATCAGAACGCGCTGTGGTGGGACTTCGCGTGGCATGGCGATGCCTCCCGCTTTCTGCGTTCCAGCCTTTTGGTCGCGATCATCCTCGCCGCCTTCGCCTTCAACTCCTTTCTCAGCAAGCCGGTTCAGGCCAGCCCGCCCGCCGAAATCCCCGAGGTGGTGCGGAAACTGGCGCTGGAAAGCCCCGATACAGAGGCGCAGATCTCGCTGTCCGGTGACAAGCTGTTCCTGATCTCGCCCGACAAGACGGCCTTTCTGGCCTATGCTGATACCGGTGCCTCGCTGATCTCCAAGAGCGAACCCGTGGGCGAAGAAGAGGCCGGGCGGCAACTCATCTGGCAGCTGCGCGAAATGGCAGACCGTGAGGGCAAGAAATGTGCCTTTTACAGCGTTTCACCCCGCTATCTGCCGACCTTCCTCGATCTCGGCCTGTCAATCCTGAAAATCGGCGAGGTGGCGCGGGTCGATCTGACCGGGTTCACGCTGGACGGCTCTTCCAAGAAACGTTTCCGGCAGGCGCGCAACCGGGCCGAGCGCGAAGGCTATGTCTTCGAGGTTGTGCCGAGGGCAGAGGTTCCCGCGATCCTGTCCGAACTGCATGGCATTTCTGACCGGTGGCTGACCAACAAGCAGGGGCAGGAAAAAGGCTTTGCTCTGGGCGCATTCACCAATGCCTACATGTCCAATTTCGACCATGCGATCCTGCGCAATGGCGAGGACGGCAGGATCGTGGCTTTCGCCAATCTGTTTCAGGGCGGACACAAATCCGAGTTGTCGCTTGACCTGATGCGCTATGAGCCCGACGCGCCAAGCTTTGTCATGGATGCCCTTTTTGCCGAAATGATGCTGTGGGGGTCGCAGCAGGGCTTCCACTGGTTCTCGCTCGGGGCGGCGCCTTTCTCGGGCATCGAGAACCGGCAGCTCGCCTCGCTGTGGAACCGCATCGGCGGGCTGGTCTATGAGCATGGCGAGAGTTTTTATCATTTCGAAGGACTCAGAACCTTCAAACAGAAATTCGACCCGGAATGGACGCCGAACTATCTTGCCAGCCCCGGCGGGCTGGCCGCGGCGCAGGTGCTCTACGAGGTCAATATCCTGATTTCCGGCGGGCTGCGCGGATTGGCCAAATAGGGGACGGGTAATGATCGACAACTACCGTGAAATTGCCGCGAATGAACGCACGTTTCTGGCCTGGGTGCGAACCGTGATCAGCATCGTCGGTTTTGGTCTGGTCGCGGCCCGGCTGGGCATCGGAGGCGGCGCGCCCTTCTGGTCCGAAGTCGCCATGCTCTGCGCCGGCGGGCTGGTTTTGGCGCTGGCCTATTGGCGCATGCGGAATATCAAAAAGAACATCACCTCAAAAAAGCAGATCGAAGACGATACATTGGTGGCCGATGCGCTGCTGTTGCTGCTCATCGCCTCACTCTTTGCTTTGCTGGGGGCGTTTGTTCTGCATGTGACCTGAAACCATCATCCGATCGCCCAGCGGATCAGCCACGCAACCACACCCAACGCCGCGACGCCCCCTGCCCAATACAGCGCGAACCAGCCCAGCCGGATGAATGCACGCCGTCGCGCCATCAGTCATAACTCTTGGACGGGTCGACCTTGCCGCGGAAGATCCAATAGGAAAATCCGGTATAGGCCAGAATGACCGGAACCAGGATCAGCGCCCCGATCAGCGCAAATCTCAGACTTTTGTCCGGCGCTGCCGCCTCGGCGATACTCAGCGAGGGCGGCACCAGGTCGGGATAGAAACTGACGCCAATCCCGACATAGCAGATCACGAACAAAAGCTGCGCCGACAGGAACGGCCTCAGATCCCGGCCTCTGGCCAGACCGTGCAACAGCCGCCAGACAACGGCCAGAACCAGAAACGGCATCGCGCAGGAATAGATGACGGCGGGCCAGTTCAGCCAGCGGGCCAGATATTGAGGCTCCAGCGAAGCGGTGCGCCACACGACCACCACGATGAACGCCAGAACCGCAAAGGTCAGCCGCCGCGCCAGACGGCGCATCCGATCCTGAAGGTCGCCTTCCAGCTTTAGGTTCAGCCAGGTCGATCCCAGCAGCGCATATCCGGTCACCAGCCCCAGCCCGCTCAGGACCGAAAACGGCGTCAGCCAGTCGAACGTTCCCCCGGCGAACTTGCGGTCGGCCACCGCGATGCCCTGCACCAGCCCGCCCAGAACCACCCCCTGCAGGAACCCCGCCTGCAACGACCCCCACCAGAACGCCAGGTCCCAGAACCAGCGCCAGTTCCGTGTACGCCAGCGGAACTCGAACGCCACACCGCGCAGCACCAGTCCCAGAAGCATTCCGACAATGGGGATATACAAGGCGGGCATGACGACGGAATAGGCCAGCGGAAACACCGCAAACAGCCCGCCACCGCCCAGCACGATCCAGGTTTCGTTGCCGTCCCAGACCGGCACAACCGAGTCCATCATCAGCGCCCGCTCGCGCGACGATCCGGCCGCCGGGAACAATATGCCGACCCCAAGGTCGAACCCGTCCAGAACAACATAGGCCAGAACCCCGAACGCGATCAGCGCGGCCCAGATGGTCGAAAGCTCGATCCACGCCATCTCAGAATCCCCCATCCAGCGGGTGGCGGCTGGCGGCGTTCACAGGCTTGCCCCGGTGTTCCGGTATGCCCACATCGGGGGCCGCCGCCATGAGGCGCAGGATATAGGTGACACCGGCCACGAAAACCAAGCCATAGACGATAATGAACCCTGTCAGGCTGGACGCCACCGCCGACGCCGCGACCGGAGAGACCGAGTCGCTCGTGCGCAAAACGCCATAGACCGTATAGGGCTGCCGCCCGACCTCGGTGGTGACCCAGCCCGCCAGGATCGCAACAAATCCGGCCGGTCCGGCGGCGACCGCGGCGCGCAGCAGCCACGGAGAGCCATAAAGAACGCCGCGCCACCGTGCCCACGCGCCCCAAAGGCCAAGCAGCAGGATCGCGACACCCAACCCAACCATGAGGCGAAAGCTGAAAAAGATGATGCCGACCGGCGGCTGATCCGCGACCTGAACCGTATCCAGCCCGTCCAGAGGTGCGTTCAGATCGTGTTTCAGGATCAGGCTCGACAGCTTCGGGATCGAAACAGCATAATCGATGCGCTGGTTTTCCTGATCGGGAATGCCGAACAGAACCAGCGGCGCGCCGTCCGGATAGCTTTCGAAATGCCCCTCGATCGCCATGATCTTGACCGGCTGGTGTTCCAGCGTGTTGCGCCCCTGCGCGTCCCCGACAAACAACTGCAGCGGCGCCAGTATGATCACCGCCCGCATCGCCATCGCGAAACTGCGCCGGGCCGCCGGATCGGCCCGGTCGCGCAGCAGCACCCAGGCCGACGCCCCGCCCACGACCAGCGAAGTGGTCAGAAAGGCAGCGATCACCATATGGCTCAGCCGGAAATGGAAGGACGGGTTGAAAATGACCTCGCCCCAATCGGTCGGCACGAACTGTCCGGCCTCATTGGTGGTGAAACCGGCGGGCGTCTGCATCCAGGAATTCACCGACAGAATCCACGTCGCCGACAGCAGGGTGCCAAAGGCCACCATGGCGGTCGCGAACATGTGCAGCCCGTTGCCGACGCGGTCCCGCCCGAACAGCATCACACCCAGAAACCCCGCCTCCAGAAAAAAGGCCGTCAGCACCTCATAAGCCATGAGCGGCCCGATCACTGGCCCGGCCTTGTCCGCGAAAACGGCCCAGTTGGTGCCGAACTGAAACGACATCACCACGCCCGACACCACACCCATGCCGAAGGCGACGGCGAAAATCCTGCGCCAGTGATCGAACAGGGTGCGATAGACCTGCTCGCCCGTGATCAGCCAAAGCGCGTTCATGACCGCCAGAAAACTCGCCAATCCGATCGAGAGCGCCGGAAAGATGATGTGGAACGACACGGTAAACGCAAACTGCATCCGCGCCAGCGTTTCGGCAGTCAGATCAGCGAACATCAATGCCTCACTTTCCCGGTCGGAACGCTAGTGGGAAATCGGTTCCGCCTGCCTCATTCAAAACTCACCCCCGTCGGCGACTTTTCCAACAGGTCGCCCCAGTCGGTGCGATAGGCCATCTCGGCAAGAACCGTGTCAGGCAGGAATTCGCGGCCCTGACGGATCTGCCAGCCGCCGCCCAGCCCCTTGTAGATGGCGACCAGATTTTCAGACACCGAGGCCCGCGCATCGATCAGATCGGCCTCGGACCGCAACAGCGCCGTCTGCGCGTTCAGCACCCGCGAATAATCCGCGATCCCGTCGCCATATTGCGAAACGGCGATCTCGGCGGCGCGCTTCGCCGCCGCCACGCTGTTCTGATAGAACCCGACCTGCTTGCGCGCCTCGGAATAGGCGACCATGGCGTTTTCGACCTCGGAATAGGCGACCAGAACCGTGTTCTGGTAGTTCGCCACCAGCGCCTGAAACGCCGCATCCTGCGCCCGCACGTTGTTCTTGATCCGGCCATAATTGAGCACGTTCCACACCACCCCGGCGCTTGCCAGACTGGTGCCGCTGGAGGAACTGAACAGATCATTGCCGGACGAGGCCTGCAAACCGATCGTCCCGGTCAGGATGAACTGCGGATAAAGATCTGCCATCGCGATACCGACCTGCGCCGATTGCGCGGCCGCCTCCAGCTCGGCGGCTCGAATATCGGGACGGCGGCGCAGCAACTCGGCGGGCACCCCGACCGAAACATTGGCCCGCGCCGACGGGATGCGGCCGGAATTGCCCAACAGGCCGGTCATCCGAGACGGTGGTGCGCCCAGCAGCACCGCCAATGCATTCTTGGCCTGCTGCAGATCGCTTTCAAGCCCCGGCACCAACGCCTTGGTGTTGTTGAGCAGCGCCGTGGCCTCCTGCACATCCAGTTCCGTGGTGACCCCGTTGTTGAACCGCAACTGCGCCAGATCGGTGGACTGCTGCTGCAACCCGACATTCCTGCGGGCCACCGCCAGCGCCTCCTGCAGCGCGCGGATATTGACATAGATCGCCGCCACATCGCCGGTCAGTGTCACCAGCGCGTCATCGTAATTGGCCACCTGCGCCGCCAGATTGGCCTTAGCCGCCTGCGTACCGCGGCGCTGCGCGCCCCAGACGTCCAGTTCCCACTGGGCGTCGAAACCCACTTCCGAGGTGGCGAATTCGGTGTCCAGCGGAATGACGCGGCGAATATCGCGCACCGGGCCGATATTGTCGCTGATCTCGCGCCGCGTGGCCGAGGCGCCGATTACCTGCGATTGCGGATAAAGCTCGCCGAACGCGATGCCCAGCTGCGCCCGCGCCTGCAACACCCGCGCGCCGGCAATCTGCAATGTCAGGTTCTGGGCATAGGCTTCGGCCACCAGCCGGTTCAGCGTCGGATCGTTGAACGTTTCCCACCATTTCACCACCGGCGCGCTGCGCGCGGTCAGGCCGCTTTGCTGGCTGGCACCGGGGCTGTTGGCCTCGATCCACTGTTTCATGACGGGCGAGTTGGGGCGCACGAAATCCGGCCCGACCGGAGTGCAGGCCGCCGCCGCCATCAGGCCCAAGACTGCCAATTTGCCCCGAGCCCGTCTCACCATCCCAGATCCATCCGCATCAGTTCCCATCAGATATCCAGTGGCCGGATAAAGTTGGCGAAGCTGTACAAACGTATGTTGATCCGCCGCAGAAATTCAAAGCTTTTCCCCTGCCCCGTATAGATCGCCACCGCCGCATGACCGCCCGCCGGAAACTCGTGCCCCTCTGGCAGGTCCACCGTGACCTGCACCGCGATCCGGCCCGGAAGCTTGGGCAACACGAACTCGGGCAACCGTCCTGACGGCAGGTACTGCCCCTGCGCGGTGGCCCACCATACTGCCTCGACCTTGCCGGACAAAATCTCGCCGGGATAAAGGTCAAGCGCGACCTCGACCTCCTGCCCCGGTTCCACGAATTTCAGGTTCTGCTGCCGGTACGTGGCAAGAATGTAGGGATTGTCGGTGGTCACGAAGCTGGCGATCGCGCCCAGACGAATATCGCCGACCACCAGACCAGGGCGGGCCTGTTGCGACACGATCATGCCATCCTCGGGCGCATAGATCGTGGTGTTCTGCAGGAAATACTCGGCCTCGGCCAGTTGCGCGCGGGCCTGCGCCACCCCCGTGTTCACCCCGTCAATATTGGATTCCAGCGCCAGCTCGGCCTTTTTCTGATTGGCCTCGGCCTGACGCACTTGTGCCTCGTCCTCGGTCACCTGCTCGACCCAGCGCTCCAGCTCATCCTGGCGCGCACCGCCCGCCGGGACCAGAGTCTCATACCGCTTGCGTTGGTTGACCGCATAGCCAAGCTGCGCCGTGGCGCGCTCGACCGCCTCGGTCGCGGCTTTCACATCCTGCTCCAGGATCTTGACGTTCTGTTCGGCGGCGGCCAGCTGCGCCTGGGACGAATTCACCGCCAGTTCAAAGATCGTCTTGTCGAACCGATACAGCGGGTCGCCCTTTTTGACCGGCTGGTTGGGCGTCACCAGCACCTCGCTCAGGATCGTCGGCTGCGTCAGTTTGGGCACGATCTGGATCGTCGAGCGCACCACATGCGCATCCACCGAGAAGGGCTGGAAAAACCGCAGCGCCACCAGAAAGATCAACAGCAGATGCGCCCCCACCCAGAAGGATACGACGCCCCAATAGATGTTGAATTTCAGCAACTTCGCCTTGAAGAAGATGAACCAGACGAAAATGATGTAGAAAAGAGTGATGCCGACGGCGACGAACATATGGTGTTAACTCTCTTTCGGTCAGGTCCTCGAGCCTTCGTCGTCCGGCAGGTTCCGGTATTCCGGCCTCACCTCACCGCCCAGCCTCTCGATCTCTTTCCGGATCGCCTCGCGCTCCTGATCGGGGGTGCGGCGAATATCGACGGTGACGCCTTCGTGGAAGGCCCAGATGAACGCATGCACCCACGGGATGACCGCCAGAAACCCCATCCAGCCCATGATCTTGACCGCTTCGGCATGCGGATGATTGCGGCTGATGGCAATGCGCCCGGGCAGCCCCATAAGAAACAGGAACACCCCCATAACAGCCAGCAACAGCAGGATCAGCGCCGCAAAGGTCAGATAGTCATAGTATTCCAGCGGTTGCCCCAACAGTCCCATCGTGTCCTCCTCGTTGCGCCATTGGCCTCACGACCCGCTTTCCGACGCACCCTCCAGCAGTTTGTAGTCGGTGGGCGGATCGGCACAAACCGTCGGCCCGCATTCCAAAAGGGTCGAACCCGCATTCAGAACCGCCAGAGCCAGCATCAGAAAGAACGCGTATTTCGCCAGCTTGCTGCCGCCAAAGCGTTTCTCGGATTCGGGATCGGCAGGCCGCTGATACTGTCCTTCCGACAACAGCATCACCGATGTGCCCAGGATGACAAGGAAAAAGGCGATCCCCGCCCAGGTGTAAAAATGCAGCCCCAAAACCGGCGATCCGTAATGCCCGGTGCCGGGCACGATATGCAACAGGATCTGCCGGATCGACACACTGACACCATAGACCGCCGCGATCAGCACCAACGCATAGTGGTGCGGGCGCGGGCCGTAAAGCAGGTTCAAACCCAGCCCGAATCCAACGGCGACAAACCCGACCCTCTGCAACAGGCATAACGGGCAAGGCAGCTCGTAAAGCCACAGCTGAAAGACATGTGCCAGCGCCAGCACCAGGCAGACGGCCAGCATTCCAAGGGCGTTCAGATGGCGCGACGTTTCAAAACTCAGGGTCATACCGGCACCTTACAACTGGATCGTGAGAACCGAGGTCGCATGGTACTTCAGCCAGTAAATACTGAGCAGAACCGTGACCGCGAACAAGGAATAAGCAACGCGGCGCTGCGCGAAGAATGCAAGGATCATGCAAATAACCAAAAGCGCGAAAAGAAGCGCAATCATCGCGCCGACCTCCTGTTTCGGGCGAAAAAAACAGTAACCAGTCCCGCCATAGTGGCAGCATGGCCCTGATGTGGCAAGCCTTCTGACCTTGAGCGTGCGCGGGCTGGTATGCGCCGAAGGGTCCGGGATCAAAAATAAATTCGCCGGCACATTGACCCCACCGCCGGATTTGGCCCACTAGGTGCTCCCAACGGCACGAGGGAAAAGATGAAAAAAATACTGGTCACCGGCACTGCGGGATTTATCGGCTTTCATCTCAGCAGGCTTCTTCTGGCCGAAGGTTTCCGCGTGCATGGCTATGACGGGATGACCGATTATTACGACGTCACCCTGAAACGCCGCCGCCATCAGATGCTGATGCAGACGCCGGGCTTTACCGTGACCGAGGATTTGCTGGAAAACCACGACCGGCTGATGCAGGTGGCCGACGCGTTCCAGCCCGATGTCATCATCCACCTCGCCGCGCAGGCCGGTGTGCGCTACAGCCTCGAAAATCCGCGCAGCTATGTCGAATCGAATGTGGTGGGCACCTTCAACGTGATGGAGGTGGCGCGCACTCATCAGGTCGAACACTTGCTGATGGCCTCAACCTCGTCCATCTACGGCGCCAACGAAGACATGCCGTTTACCGAACTGGACAAGGCCGATAATCAACTCACCATCTATGCCGCGACCAAGAAGGCAAACGAGGCGATGGGCCATTCCTATGCCCATCTGTGGAACCTGCCCACCACCATGTTCCGCTTCTTCACCGTCTACGGCACCTGGGGACGCCCCGATCTGGCCTATTTCAAGTTCACCGACGCGATTCTGAACAACCGCCCCATCGACGTCTACAATCACGGCGACATGTACCGGGATTTCACCTACGTGGATGATCTGGCGCGGGGAATCCGTCTGTTGATCGACGCGGTTCCGATCCGCCCGGAGAGTGCCGCGGATATTGAAGAAGGCGACAGCCTGTCGCCCGTGGCCCCGTTCCGGATCGTCAATATCGGCAATTCCGACAAGGTACGCCTGCTGGATTTCATCGAAGCCATCGAGGATGCGCTCGGCAAAAAGGCCGTGCGAAACTACATGCCGATGCAAAAGGGCGATGTGCCCGCGACCTGGGCCGATACCGGCCTGCTGCAGCGTCTGACAGGGTATCGCCCGGAAACAGACATCCGCACAGGGCTGGCTGAGTTCGTCGGCTGGTATCGGGAATATTACGGCAAGTGACGGGCTGGCACTGGCTCGGAACTGCCGTCCGAGATTTCATATGGCGCAGGTATGGCTTGCACTCAACCTGCAGATATCATGCGGCATTCCAACCCTTCGGCGAATGATCTGAGCATTTCAATGTTCTTGATCGTAACCTGACGCTTTTCCACCCCAACCCCCAACGGCTTCAATCGCCCGAAAGCCCGGGAAAGGCTTTCAGGTTTCATCCCGAGCTTTCCGGCAAGAAGGGTCTTCTCGAAGGGCAGAACCAGCTCGTCACGCCCGTCCGCCTTTCTTGCTAATCCCACAAGATACTCGGACAGCCGCTCGGCGCCGGTTTTGACTTTCAATTTCTCAATATCGTCCATTAGCGCCTCGATTTGCTCCGAAGCGGCCGCCAGAACGACTTTCATGAGTTCCTGTTGCGCACCCTCGCACGAACCGAAGCGCGAGGGATCAACGTGCAAAATCGTGCAGTCGCTGACGGCCTGCGCCGAGGCCGGGCTTCTCTTGCCCTGAAGTGATGCCAACTCGTCAAAGCTCTGCCCATCCTTCAGTGTCGCAAGGATCGCCTCGCCCCCGTTTTGTGAAACCCGGTAAAGTTTGATCCATCCGCTCTGGACGATTTTCAGCGTGCGCGCGGTTTCACCTTGAAGGCATATTGTTGAACCACGATCGAATTTTTGAATCCGCGCCTTGGAAAGTAGACACTTCTGAACCTCGTCAGGCAGCTGCTGGAAAAGAGAGCCCTTCAGTATGTGACAGATCATAAGTTGATATCCCTCTGTTCGCGCACAGAGACCTAGTTGGAAATATCTGCGTCGGTATTGAGGCAGATCAAAGTGATACCAATCTTAATGCTCGGTGAATCATGCCCCTGCGCGGGCACGCCGGGGCCCAAGCCCCTGTACCCACCCCAGGTTTCCAGTTCCCAAAAGAAAACCGGCGCTCAACAGCGCCGGTTTCTTCGTTACCCGCCGAAATCGTCGAGCATGATGTCTTCGCGGTCCACACCCAGATCCAGCAGCATGTTGATGACCGACTGGTTCATGATTGGCGGACCGCACATGTAATATTCGCAATCCTCGGGCGCGGGGTGATTCTTGAGGTATTCCTCGAACAGCACGTTATGGATAAAGCCTGTATAGCCTTTCCAGTCATCCTCGGGCTGGGCGTCCGACAGGGCGACATGCCATTCGAAATTGCCGAACTCTTTGGCCAACGTGTCGAAGTCCTCGACAAAGAACATCTCTTTTTTTGACCGTGCGCCGTACCAGAAGCTGATCTTGCGATTGCGGTTCTCAAGCCGCTTGAGCTGGTCGAAGATGTGGCTGCGCATCGGTGCCATACCGGCACCCCCACCGATGAAGACCATCTCTTTTTCCGTCTCGCGGGCGAAGAATTCGCCGAACGGGCCTGAGATCGTGACCTTGTCACCCGGCTTCAGGTTGAAGATGTAGGATGACATCTGACCCGGCGGGATGCCTTCGGATCCCGGAGGCGGCGAGGCGACCCGGACGTTCAGCATGATCATGCCCTTCTCGTCGGGATAGTTGGCCATCGAATAGGCGCGTTCGATCGGTTCCTTCACCACGGACTTGTATTGCCACAGATTGAAGCGGTCCCAGTCCTCGCGATACTCCTCCTGCACGTCGAAATCGGTGTAAGACAGCTGGTGCGCGGGCGCTTCGATCTGGATATAGCCGCCGGCGCGGAAATTCACATCCTCGCCTTCCGGCAGGTCCAGCGTCAGCGCCTTGATGAAAGTCGCCACGTTGTCGTTCGAACGAACGGTGCATTCCCATTTCTTGACGCCAAAGACCTCTTCGGGAACTTCGATATCCATATCCTGTTTGACCGCGACCTGACAGGACAGGCGATCACCGCAGGCGGCCTCGCGCTTGGTGATGTGGCTTTCCTCGGTCGGCAGGATCGACCCGCCGCCGGAATGCACCTTAACCCGGCATTGCGCGCAGGTGCCGCCGCCGCCACAAGCTGAGGGCACGAACAGCTTCTCTGCCGCCAGCGTTTGCAAAAGCTTGCCGCCCGCAGGAACCGAGATGGTTTTCTCGCCATTGATGGTGATGTTGACGTTGCCGGTCGACACCAGTTTCGAACGCGCGGCCATGATGATGGCCACCAGCGCCAGAACGATCAGGGTGAAAAGAACGACGCCCAGGCTGAAAGTTTCCATGCCCGCCCCCTTACAGCTTGACGCCCGAGAAGGACATGAAGGCCATCGCCATCAGCCCCGCGGTGATGAAGGTGATGCCAAGGCCCTGCAAACCGTCGGGAATGTCCGAATATTTCAGCTTTTCGCGCACGCCCGCCATGGCTGTGATCGCCAGCGCCCAGCCGAAACCCGAGGACAGGCCATACGTTGTGGCTTCGGCAAAGTTATAGTCGCGCTCAACCATGAACAGCGACCCGCCCAGAATGGCGCAGTTCACCGTGATCAGCGGCAGGAAAATCCCCAGCGCGTTGTAAAGCGGCGGGAAGTACTTATCGAGAACCATCTCCAGGATTTGCACCATCGCCGCGATCACGCCGATATAAGAAATCAGGCCAAGGAAGGTCAGGTCCACATCCGGGAACCCGGCCCAGGCCAGCGCGCCCGGTTTCAGCAGATAGGACAGCAACAGGTTGTTGGTCGGCACGGTGATCGCCTGCACGACCATCACCGAGATGCCCAGACCCAGCGCAGTCGAGATCTTTTTCGACACCGCGATGAAGGTACACATGCCAAGGAAAAAGCTGAGCGCCAGGTTTTCGACGAAGATGGCCTTGACGGCCAGCGAGATAAGCCCTTCCATCAGTGCGCCTCCACCGACTGGATCTTGTATTCACGTTCTTCGACCTGGTTCGGCTTCCATGTGCGGAAGGCCCAGATCAGAAGACCGATGACGAAAAACGCCGACGGAGGCAACAGCAGCAAGCCATTCGGCACATACCAGCCGCCATTGTTCACTGTTTGCAGGATGGTCACGCCAAACAGGCTGCCCGATCCGAACAACTCGCGGACGATGCCCACCAGCATCAGGATCAGGCCATAGCCCATACCGTTGCCCAGACCGTCGATGAAGGACGCCACCGGCGGGTTCTTCATTGCAAACGCCTCGGCCCGGCCCATCACGATACAGTTGGTGATGATCAGGCCCACGAACACCGACAGGGTCTTCGAAATCTGGAACGCATAGGCCTTGAGGATCTGATCAACCAGGATCACCAGCGAGGCGATGATCACCATCTGAACGATGATCCGGATCGAACCCGGGATCTGGTTGCGCAGGATCGAAATGAACATCGACGCGAACGCGGTCACAAAGGTCACCGCCAGCGCCATCACGAAGGCCACCTGCAGGGATGAGGTCACTGCCAGTGCCGAACAGATGCCCAGCACCTGCAGGGTGATCGGGTTGTTGTCGACCAGCGGATCGACCAACAGCTCTTTCTTGGTCTGTGACATCAGATCTCTCCTGCTTGCAGTTTGGCCAGGAAGGGGCCGTAACCCGCATCGCCCATCCAGAATTTCACCAGATTGTCGACACCGACCGTGGTCAGCGTCGCCCCCGCCAGCGCATCGACATAAAATTCGGGTCCGGCGGCTGGCTGGGACTTGGCGACAGTGATCTGCAGATCGCCCGCGTCATCGCGCAGTTTCTTGCCGTTCCACAGCGCCTTCCAGCGCGGGTTGTCCACCTCGGCCCCAAGACCAGGGGTTTCGCCATGCTGGTAGAATTGCAGGCCAAAGATATCGTTACCGTTATCTTCCAGCGCGATAAAGCCGTAAAGCGTCGACCACAGCCCATAGCCGTGCAGCGGCAGGATCACCTTGTCCAACGCCCCCGCATCGTCGCGCAGCAGATAGATCACCCGGTACTTCGCCTTGCGGCCAATGCCTGCGGGATCGTCGTCAAGCGCGACGCTCAGGTCCGGATCGCCGGCAGCCGCAAGATCGTCAAAGCTGTTCGGATCGAACTGATCATCCGCGAAATCACCGGTGGCCAGGTCCAGCACATGCGGCTCGAACGCGGCGAAAGCCTCGCCGATATTGATGCCGGGTTCATAAACGCCCGCGACCTGCAGGATGTTGACCTGCTTGTCCTTCAGCTTGTTGGCCTCCTGCACCGGGCGCAGGCTGACCGCCGCCGCCGACACGATCATCGAGGCCACAAGGCAGACCGCCACCGCGACAAAGATCGTCTTGCCGACCGAATCCGGCGAGGCCGCCAGAAAGCGCGCGATCGGGCCCTTGTTCTGCGTATCAGACATGGCGGCGCGCCCTCCGTTTGATATTGGCCTGCACGACGAAATAGTCGATCAGCGGCGCAAAGACGTTGCCGAACAGAATGGCCAGCATCATGCCTTCGGGGAAGGCGGGGTTGAGCACACGGATCAACACGACCATGACACCGATCAGCGCGCCATAGATGTAGCGGCCCAGATTGGTGTGGCTGGCCGAAACCGGTTCGGTCACCATGAAGGCGAGGCCAAAGGCGTAGCCGCCCAGCACCACATGCCAGTACCACGGCATCGCGAACATCGGGTTGGTGTCCGACCCGATCAGGTTCAGCAGCCAGGTAAAGGCGATTGTGCCCGCCAGACAACCCACGATCAGGCGGTAGTTGGCGATCTTGGTGACCAGCAGGAAGGCCAGACCGATGATGCAGGCCAAGGTCGAGGTTTCGCCGATGCTGCCCTGAATGGTGCCGTAGAACGCGCTGAGCCAGGTAATGCCGTCCGCCGCCAGCGCCTGATAGCCATCGGCTGCCGACACCGCCAGCGCGGTCGCGCCCGAAAAGCCGTCAACAGGGGTCCAGACCGCATCGCCCGACATCTGCGCCGGATAGGCGAAATACAGGAACGCCCGCCCCACCAGAGCGGGGTTGAGGAAGTTCTTGCCGGTGCCGCCGAACACCTCCTTGCCGATCACCACCCCGAAAATGATCCCCAGTGCCACCTGCCACAGCGGCGTGGTCGCGGGCATGATCAGGGCATAAAGCATGGATGTAACAAGGAAGCCTTCGTTCACCTCGTGCCCGCGAACGGTGGCGAAGATGACCTCGAAAATACCACCCGCCACCAGTGTGACGATGTAGATCGGCAGGAAATACAGCAGCCCGTGCATCACATTGGCAAATATGCTGGCCGGGTCCAGCGAGATGCCGAACATCTGCAACAGCGCGATCCGCCAGCCTGTAGCCGACTCCGGCCCCAAAGCGGCAATCGCCGAATTGGCCTGATAGCCGGTGTTCCACATCCCCCACAGGATACAGGGGATGGTGGCGATCACGACATAGGTCATGATCCGCTTCATATCCACATAGGACCGCGCGTGCGGGGCAACCGAGGTGACGGTTTTTGGCGTATAGATGAAACTCTCGACCATCTCGTAGACGGGAAAGAGTTTTTCATACCGGCCACCCTTGGTGAAATGTGGCTCGATCCGGTCAAAGAAGCTGCGCAAACCCATCCGGCTCAGCCCTCCTTTTCAATCTTGGTCAGGCAGTCGCGCAGCGCCAGCCCGTATTCATATTTCGCCGGACAGGCAAAGCCGACAAGGCCCAGATCCTCTTCGTCCAGTTCCAGCGCCCCCAGCGCCTGCGCGGTGTCGGTATCCATCACCAGCAGCGCCCGCAACAGTTGCGTCGGAAGGTAGTCCTGCGGCATCAGCTCTTCGAACGTGCCGGTGGGCACCATCGCCCGGCGGCCGCCATTGAGGTTGCTGGTGAATGCGTAAAGCTTTTTGGCAAAGGCCGAGCCCAGCACCGGCTGCACCGCGTATTTCGACGGCATCGGACGGATCCAACCCATCGGGATCTGGTCGCGGTCCTCGCGGATCATGGCAACCTGGCGTGCGAACCGGCCCAGATAGGCAAAGGCCCCCTCGGCATGCCGCCCCGACAGGATCGAGCCCGAGATCACCCGTACCGGCCCGTCCATGCCGATCTCGTGCCGGGTCAGATCCTCGGTCGAGGCCCCCATCACCGTGCGGATCAGACGTGGCTGCCGTGCGGCGGGGCCGGACAGGGCCACCACGATGTTCGGGTCCAGATGCCCGGTCAGCATCAGGCGCCCGATGGCGATCACGTCCTGATAGCCGATGGTCCAGACCTGCGAATCGGTCCTGAGCGGTTGCAGAAAATGGATATGCGTCCCGGCCAGCCCCGACGGGTGCGGACCGCTGAACCCGGCCATTTCGACACCTGGCACATCCGCCCCGGCGATCTGATCTCCCGCCTTGTGACAGACATAGGTCTTGCCCTCGGTCAGCTTCGACACCGCGCCCAGACCGGCGACAAACGCTTCCTGAGCCTCGCCGGTGATCAGGGTGGCGTCGCCGGCCAGCGGCTCGCTGTCCATGGCGGTGACGAATATCGCCTCTGGCGCGCTGCCCGGCTGCGGCATCTTGGAATAGGGCCGGGTGCGGAACGCCGTCCACAGACCGGCAGCGCACAATCTGGCGGTGATGCCCTGGGCACTGTCTCCATCGCCCACGCCCGAGAAATCGGCACCCGCGTCATTGGCGTCGCCGATCTCGATCACGACGCTTTGCAACACCCGCCGCGCGCCCCGGTTGATGGCGACGACCTTGCCGCTCATCGGAGCGACCATCATCGCATCGGCTGCGTCTTTGTGACAGAACAGCGGCGTTCCCCGCCGCACCTCATCTCCCACCTCGACCAGCATGCGCGGCTTCAGCCCGATGAAATCGGCCCCCACTACGGCAACCGTCGCAACCTCGGGTCCCGGATGAATTTTCTGTTCGGGCGCGCCTTCGACCGGCAGGTTCAGCCCCTTTTTCAGTTTGAAAGTTTGCATGTCGCTACGTTCTTCCAAGCCTTTGTCCCACGCCAGTGTGTCCTTACTGGTCGAATTCAGCAACGCGGATACCCGGATATGCAGGTCCAAAGCCTGGCAAATCCGCCATAAATGGGCGGAAATCCGCAGATCTCGCGTTGGTTTGAGGGTCCGTTTACGCGGGCATGGCTGCAAACGCAAACCTGTTACCGCTCATAAAAACGAGCAATTGCCGTTTTTTTCCCGAAATTGTCCGCAACCGGGCGCATTCGTCGCGCCCCTGCGCAAATCCTCCTCGCATGACGGCCTCCCCCGGTATAAGGAGCGGGCATGACGACACCCGACGACATGGAAATCTTTCTGGTGGCCACCCCCGGCCTCGAACAGCCGCTCTGCGCCGAGGCCACCGAGAAAGGCTTTGCCAGCCCCTGCGCGGTGCCCGGCGGCGTGACCTGCCGGGGTGACTGGCCCGAGGTCTGGCGTGCCAATCTGCAATTGCGGGGTGCAAACAAGGTTCTGACGCGCATCGGCACCTTTCCCGCCGTTCATCTGGCGCAGCTCGACAAACGGGCCCGCAAATTTCCCTGGGCCGATTTTCTGCGCCCCGATGTACCCGTCCGGGTCGAGGCGACCAGCCGCAAATCCCGCATCTACCATGCCGGTGCCGCGCGTCAGCGGGTGGAAACCGCAATCACCGAATCCCTGGGAGCCCCGGTCGCGCCGGACGCTCCCCTGCGCATCCTGCTGCGCATCGAAAAGGATCTCTGCACCTTCTCTCTGGATACTTCCGGCGAGCCGCTGCACAAGCGGGGCCACAAAGAGGCCGTGGCCAAAGCCCCCATGCGCGAAACCATGGCCGCGATGTTCCTGCGCGACTGCGGCTTCGACGGCACCGAACCGGTGCTCGATCCGATGTGCGGCTCGGGCACCTTCGTCACCGAAGCGGCGGAAATCGCGCTGGGCCTCGATCCCGGACGCTCCCGCAGCTTCGCCTTCGAACATCTGGCTTCGTTCCGGCCTGACGCCTGGGCGCAGATGCGCGCGTCGGGGCAGGTGAAATCCACCGACCTGCTGTTTTATGGATCCGACCGCAACGCAGGCGCGATCGAGGCCAGCCGCGCCAATGCCGCCCGCGCCGGGGTCGCGGACATCACCCAATTCCACACCCGTGCCGTCAGCGACCTGAAACCGCCCGCAGGCCCGCCCGGTCTGGTGATCGTCAACCCGCCCTATGGCGCGCGGATCGGCGACGAAAAACGCCTGCGCTCGCTTTATGGCGCGCTCGGGAAGGTGTTGGTGGAACGGTTCTCCGGCTGGCGAGCGGGCATCGTGACCAGCAATCAGGGACTGGCGCGGGCCACCCGCCTGCCCTTGCTGGCACCCGGGCCGGTCGTCGATCATGGCGGCACCAAGATCCGGCTTTACCGCACCGATCCGCTGGCCTGACAGACCTCCGCAAACGCGCCGCGCCCCGCACCTTTTCGGGCACGGGGCGCGTTCAGGAGGCGTCAATCGAGGGAGGGATCGATTGGCACGCCTTGGGTTCGAAGGGCCGTCAGTTCACGGCCTTGGCGTCGACGACGTCCTTTTCAATGGCCCTGGCCGAGGCGATCTCGATCCGGCGCGGTTTCAGCGCCTCGGGCACTTCACGCTTCAGCTCCACATGCAGCATGCCGTTTTCCAGGCTGGCCCCGGTGACGCGCACGTGATCGGCCAGCGCAAACCGGCGCTCGAACGCGCGCGTGGCGATGCCGCGATGCAGATAGGTGCGCTCCTTGGCCTCGTCGGCCTTGCGGCCCGCGACGACCAGAGCGTTTTCCTTTACCTCGACCGTCAGGTCATCCTCGGCGAAACCGGCGACGGCCACCGAAATCCGATAAGCGTCGGCTGCGGTCTTTTCGATATTGTAGGGCGGATAGCTCGGCTGAGCCACATCGTTGGTCATCACGCGATCCATCATGTCGGCGATCTGGTCAAAACCGATGGTGGCGCGGTGCAGGGGTGCAAAATCAAAGCTACGCATGTTCGTCATCCTCATTTCTAGAGCGATTGTCGATTGTGCCCTCCATCCGGACGGGCGTTTACGATTAACCGGACCCCAAAAGCGGCGATCCGATACTCAGGAAATGGGAATCCGGTGCGGCGAGTTCAAGACCCGCCCGAGCTGATGAACTTGGCCCCGCCGCCGGATTTCCCCGACCCGACCCCAAGCCGCTTGATCGTGGCCTCGGGCCGCGGCGCATCCCGGCGCAGGATGGTTTTGAGTTCGGACACGATCCCCGGCAGTTCCATGCCGAACCCGACAGTGCGCCCGCCAAGCGTTCCGCCCGCGGATACCACCGACAGGATTTGCCACCTCGGCCCCTCTCTGGCCAGAATGGCCGATCCGGAAGACCCGAAGGTGATGTTGCAGTCAAAGGCGATCAGGCCCTGCCCGCGATTAAGGATATTGCAGGACCGCTGCCGCGTGATCGCGTCGGCCCGGCCCCGGCCATAGGACGCGACGCTGACCTCGGACCCCGAGATATCCCCCTGATGCAGAGCAAAGGCATTTGCCTCTCCGAACCCGATCGGCGCGTCCAGCCGCATCAGCGCCACATCCCGCTTGACGCGCCCTGCCGACACCGGGGCCCTTGCCCGGAAATCCGGCGGCACCGCGATCTGCACCACCTTGCGGTCGGCCACCGACTTGCCATCATGCAGCCCCGCGCGAAAAGTCACCGTGCCCGAAACGAACGGTTTGCCGGTTTTCGGGTCGAACGCGCAATGCGCCGCCGTCAGCACCAGATCCCGCGCGATCAGCGTCCCGGTGCAAAACCCGTTTTCGCCAAGGTCCAGCCGCCCGACCGCTTCCCAGCCCAGCAGATCCTCGCGATCCGACAGGCGGCGCTGACCGCTGGTCTGGGCCTGGCTTTGCGCGGACAGAATGCAGACGGAAACAAAGGCGGCGATCAGACGGATCATGGCTTGACGAACTTGGCCCCGTTCTGGTTCCGCACGCTCCCCACACTGATCCGGCTCGCGCCGCGAACCGGGGTTCTGGCAAATCCGCGCCCCGCCGACAATTCGGCCTGCAACAGCTCCAGCGATTCCTCCAGCGCGGTGCCCAGCGCCACCCGCTGCCCGTCCAGTTCCGCCTTGGCCGAAACCACCGACACGATCCGGGGCCGCTCTCCGTCGAACGAGAATACCGGCGCACCTGACGAGCCGAAATCGACATCGCAGGACATCACCAGCACCCCGCGCTGTCGCGCCATGACCGAACAGACCTCCTGAAGCGACGGTGCCTCGGCCCGGTCCCTGGCATACGAGACGATGCCCACATCCTCGCCCCGCGCCGGCCTGCGCCCGGTGTCGAACGGTAGAACGGTCGTGTTCCGGATCGGCTGCGCCAGTTCGATCAGCGCAACGTCATGGCGCACCCGCTCGGTCGAGGCTTCGCCGTCGAAACGATAGGCCGGATGTATCACCGCCTGCCGCACCGACCGATAGGCCGAGGCCTGGCCCCGCCGCCAGCCCGCCAGAAACTCGATCCGCGCCGGATCGATACGTTCCCGGGATTCCTTGTCGAACAGGCAATGCGCCGCCGTCAGAACCAGATTTGGGCCGATCAGCGAGCCGGTGCAAAACCCGGTGCCCCCGATATCCAGTCGCCCGACGCCCAGCCATTCACGCCCCGCCTCCGAGGTTTCCAGGCTTTGCAGCACCGAATCCTGCGCCATCGCCGTCACCGGCAACAGCGTCACGATGAAAGCTTTGATCCAGTTCCGCACCTGCCCCTCCGGCCCTTGCCACAAGGTCAGGGTGATACCGAAAGGCTGCGGCAAAAATAGGGCACGGCGATCAGACCCGCCGACTGATGCCTGCCTGCATCAGTCGGTCCGCCTAGCGCAGCACCGGCACCCCGGCCTCGCCCGTCAGCCCTCGCGGCTTCGGCCCTCCGGTGGCCCAGTCCAGCAACTCGACCGTGTGCACCACCGGCACACCGGTGCCCGAGCCGATCTGGATCATGCACCCGATATTGCCCGCCGCGATGACATCGGGCTTTTTCGCCTCCAGCGTCCGCACCTTTCGCGCCTTCAGCTTGCCCGAAATCTCCGGCTGCATCAGGTTATAGGTGCCCGCCGAACCGCAGCACAGATGACTGTCCGCCGGCTCCACCACCCGGAACCCCGCCCGCTTCAGCAGATCCTTGGGAAAGCTCGTGACCTTCTGCCCATGCTGCAACGAACAGGCCGCGTGATAGGCAACCGTCATCTCCTTGCCGGCCCCCTCCGGCAGGTCGAGCCGCACCAGCAACTCGCTGACATCCAGAGCGATCCCGGACACCCGCCGGGCATCTTCGGCCAAAGGTTCGTTGCGGAACATATGCCCGTAATCCTTGACCGTCGTGCCGCACCCGCTGGTGTTGATGACGATCGCGTCCAGCCCGGCCCCGTCCATCTCGCGCGCCCAGGCGCGGATGTTCCGGGCGGCTGTCCGGTGGCTTTCATCCGTCTTGCCCATGTGATGGGTCAGCGCGCCGCAACACCCCGCGCCCTCGGCCACCACCACCTCGCAACCCAGCCGCGTGAGCAGCCGGATGGTGGCGTCGTTGATATCGGTGTTCAGCGCCTTCTGCGCACAGCCGGTCATCAGCGCCACCCGCATCCGGCGCGCGCCTTCGGGCGCGAAACTCTGCGGGTCGTCATTGCGGCTGACCGGCGGGATCACCTTGGGCGCCATGTCCAGCATCGCGCGCAGCCGCGCGTCCGGCATCAGGAACCGGAACGGCTTCCCGACCTTCGCCGCCAGCAAAGCCAGCCGGAACCGCGCCGGATAGGGAAGGATTCGCGCCAGGACCCAACGCAGGGCCCGGTCCGTGAACGGGCGCTTGTAGTTCGCCTCGATATATTCGCGCGCGTGATCCACCAGATGCATGTAATGCACCCCCGAAGGGCAGGTGGTCATGCAGGCCAGACAGGACAGACAGCGGTCGATATGCCTGACCGTCCTCTCGTCGGGGACACGCTCGTTCTCCAGCATGTCCTTGATCAGATAGATGCGCCCGCGCGGGCTGTCCAGTTCATCGCCCAGCACCTGATAGGTCGGGCAGGTGGCGGTGCAGAACCCGCAATGCACGCAGCTCCGCAAGATCTCGTTCGAGCGCCGGATCGCCGGGTCCTGCAACTGTTCGGATGAGAATGTCGTCTGCATCGCCTACCCCATCAGCCCCGGATTGAAGAGCCCCTTCGGATCGAACCTCTGCCGCAGCCCCCGGCTCAATGCCGCCACGCCCTCCGGCTCGGGCTGAAACCGCCCCAGCGCCGCGAAATCCGCGGCCGAGGCCCGCGTCAGCGTCGCATGGCCCTCGAACCGGCCCAGCCGCGCCCGCAGGTCGGTGCCCTCCGGCACCAGCGCCCAGATCAGCCCGCCGCCCCAGTCGAACAGCAAATCCTCCGCCCCGGTCCGCGCAGCAATCCCGGGCGCATCCGTCGGCTTGACCGATATCCGCCAGACATCTCCCGGCAGCCCCTGAAACCGCGACACATCGCGAATATCCCGCCACACCGACCCGCTGTCCGGCAAGGGCCTGGCCTCGCCTCCCAGCCAATCCGTCAACCGCCCAAGGCGATAGGACACCGAATCCGCAAACCCCTCGATCCGCAGCAATGCCTGACCGCTGGCCGGGTCATAGGCCGCCCCGCTCACTTCAAAAGGCGACCCCAGACCCGCCGACAGCACCCCGATCGCGCCGGAGGCATCCGGCACCGGCACCGCAAGCGTGTCGGCAATCTCCGCCCTGGGCAGAACCTTCAGCGACACCTCGCTCAGCACCCCCAATGTCCCCCAGGACCCGGCCATCAGCCTGACCAGATCATAGCCGGTGACGTTCTTCATCACCCGGCCGCCGTTCTTGACAACCTGTCCGGTGCCATCGACATACCGAACCCCCAACAGGAAATCCCGGCACGCCCCGGCCTGCACCCGGCGCGGCCCGGAAACATTGGCCGCCACAACCCCGCCAATCGTCGGCTCACCGCTGGTTCCGAGCAGCCCGCGATGATCCATCGGCTCGAATGCCAGCCGCTGCCCTTCCGCCGCCAGCGTCGCCTCGATCTCGGCCACCGGCGTCCCCGCCTTCGCCACCAGGGTCAGCGCCCCCGGTTCATAAAGCTCGATCCCGCGCAACCCGGCGGTGCACAGCTCCGGCCCCTCCCCGGGCACGCCACGGGTGCAGCCTCCGACAATCCGCACCGGTCCATTCAGCCCGGCCACGGCTTCGGCCAGTTCGGCCTCTGTTTCAGGTCTCATCCCACATCTTCTTCTGTTCAAAAAATATCCGGTGTGAATTGGGCCAACGGCCCAGGAGGCGCTGGCCCCTCACTCCGCCGCCATCCGCGCCGTCCGCCGGGTCTCAGAAACCTCCAACGGAAACACCTTGGCGGGGTTCAGCAACCAGGCCGGATCGAACACATCCTTCACCGCCATCTGCGCCTCCAGATCGGGCCGCCCGTACTGATGCAGCATGAGATCGCGTTTTTCGATGCCGACACCGTGCTCGCCGGTCAGACAACCGCCCGCGTCGACGCACAGTTTCAGGATATCCGCCCCGAACGCCTCGCATTTCTCCAGATCGCCCGGCTTGTTGGCGTCAAACAGGATCAGGGGGTGCATGTTTCCGTCACCGGCATGGAACACGTTGCCGACGGACAGGCCGTATTCCTTGCTCATCTCCCCGATCCGCCGCAGCACCATCGGCAGCGCCGAGACCGGAATGGTGCCGTCCAGGCACATATAGTCGTTGATCTGCCCCATCGCGCCAAAGGCCGATTTTCGCCCCAGCCAGATCCTGGCGCTTTCCTCCGCCGACTGGCTCTCGCGCAGTTCCACCGGATTGTGGCGTTTCGCGATCTCCATGATCTTGCCCAACTGGCTGTCGATCTCGGCCTCTGATCCTTCGACCTCGACGATCAGCAGCGCCTCGCATTCGGGGTATCCGGCATGGGCAAAATTCTCGCAGGCCTGAATGCACAGCCGGTCCATGAACTCGATCGCCACCGGCAGAATGCCCGATCTGATTATGTCCGAGACACATTCACCCGCCACCGCATTGTCGTCGAACCCCATCAGCACCGGCCGCGCGCCCTCGGGCTTGTGCAGGATGCGCAACACCGCCTCGGTCACCACACCCAGCTGCCCTTCGCTGCCGCAGATCACGCCCAGCAGGTCCAGCCCGCCCGCATCCAGATGCGCGCCACCGATCTCGACCACGCGGCCATCCATCAGCACCATGGTCACTCCCAGCAAATTGTTGGTCGTCACGCCGTATTTCAGGCAATGCGCCCCGCCCGAATTCATCGCGATATTGCCCGCAATCGCACAGGCCAGTTGCGATGACGGGTCCGGGGCGTAAAAGAAATCCTCGCCCTCCACCGCGCCGCTGACGCTCAGGTTGGTGCGGCCCGACTGCACCCGGACAAAGCGGTTGTCGAAATCGACCTCCAGCACCTCGTTCATCCGCGCGACGCCCAGAATGACGCAATCCGCCGTCGGCAAGGCCCCGCCCGCCAGCGACGTACCCGCCCCGCGCGGCACTACCGGCACGCCCTCCTCATGGCAGATGCGCAGAACCTCCGAGACCTCCTGCGTACTCGCCGGCAGCACCGCCAGCATCGGCGGACACTTGTACGCGGTCAGCGCATCGCATTCGTAAACGCGGGTCTCGGCCTCGTCATGGATTACAGCATCCTGCGGCAACACCCGCGACAAACGCTCGCGCAGCCGGTCCTTGCGCGCCAGAACCGCCGGATCGGGTTTCGGCATTTCCATAACAACTCCTCCATCTGGTAAAAATATATTACCAATTTACGGATCTGGCAAGTTCACCTGACACCTTTTAATGTCGCAGCCATGACATGGATCGACCGCGCCCTTCTGTTTTCGCCGCTGGACTATGCCGCCATTTCGCTGCTCATGGCCGCGTGGTTGTGGATCGGCTGGCGGATCGAAAACCCGAACCCGTCAAGGCCCTCCGTCGCGCGCATGATGGACGACTTCCGCCGCAGCTGGATGAAAGAGATGGTGACCCGCCAACCGCGTATGTTCGACGCGCAACTGGTGGCCAGCATGCGCCAGGGCAGCACGTTTTTCGCCTCCACCTCGATGATCGCCATCGGCGGCGGTTTGGCGTTGATCGGCAACACCGACCGGCTGGCGGGGGTCGCGCACGATCTCGCGCTTGGCGCGCCGCCGCATATGGTGTGGGAAATCAAGATCCTGATAACGCTTCTGTTTCTGTCCGGCGCATTTCTGAAATATGTCTGGGCGCATCGGCTGTTCGGCTATTGCGCGGTCCTGATGGCCGCCGTCCCCAACGATCCCGGCAACCCGCAGGCTTATCCCCGCGCCGCGCAGGCCGCCGAGATCTGCGTCACCGCCGCCCGAAGTTTCAACCGCGCCCTGCGTTCGACCTATTTCGCGCTGGCCACCGCCGCCTGGCTGCTGGGGCCGGCTGCGCTGATTCTGGCCACACTCCTGACCCTGGCCGTGCTTTACCGGCGCGAATTCGCGTCACATTCCCGCGCCATCCTGCTGACCCGGCCCCCGGACACGCAGTCGTGAACCCGATGTCAGGCGAACCCGCCTATGGTCCCCGCATGAGACACCTGATCCTGAGTGCATTTCTGGCTGCCCCGGCTCTGGCCGACAGCCCCGTTATCGAAAACGCCACCGCCCGGCAATCGGGCGATACCTGGCGATTCGACGTTACACTTTCCCATCCCGACACCGGTTGGGATCACTATGCCGACGGCTGGCGCGTTCTGGACATGAACGGCACCGAACTGGGAATGCGTGTCCTGCTGCATCCGCACGAACACGAACAGCCCTTCACCCGCTCCCTCGGCGGCGTTGTCATTCCCGAAGGTGTGACCGAGGTTCAGATCCAGTCCCGCTGCATCGTCGACGGCTGGAGCGACAAGACCCATACCCTGACACTCGACTGAGCGTCAGAACGCCCCCATGCTCAGCCCGGCGCCCAGCGCCATGCCCAGTTCGCGGCATTGCGCCAGTTCCTTCTCCGGGATGACCTTCTCCGCCAGAATCTGTTCGGGCGTCTGCGCGTGGGTACAGACGATCATTGCGGGCTGCACCGGTTTCAGCCGCCAGCCCTGCGCGATTCGTGCGATCTGGCGCACCGCGTTCTCGCCATCCGATCCGGCACAGACCATCTGCGCATAGGGTCGCCCCTCGATCCGACCCAGAACGGGATAATAGCAGCGGTCAAAGAAATCCTTCATCACCCCCGAGACCGCCGCCAGGTTTTCGGGGCAGCAGAAGATATACCCATCCGCCGCCAGCAAATCCTCCGGCCCGGTCTGATCGGCTGGTTTCAGCACCACCCGCGCCTCGTCGCGCGCGCCCGACTCGGCGGCCTCGGCCATCTGCCGGCTGCCGCCCGTGCGTGAATGGTAGACGATCAAAAGCTGTGCCATAACCCCGTCATACCCGGTGATAGGGGCTGCCGGCCAGAATGGTCGCGGCCCGGTACAACTGCTCGGCCAGCATCACCCGCACCAGCATATGCGGCCACACCATCGCCCCGAACGAGATCGAGAAATCCGCCTCGGCCCTCAGCGAGGGGTCGATTCCGTCCGCCCCGCCGATGACCAGCGCCAGTTCCTGCCGCCCGGCATCGCGCCAGCCGGCCATCTTGTCCGCAAACCCGGGCGAGGTAATCACCTTGCCCCGCTCATCCAGTGTACAGATCACCGCCCCCCCGGGCAGCGCCTTGCGCAGCAATGCCGCCTCGGCCCCCATGCCCGCATTCTTCTTGTCCTCGACCTCGATCACCCGCGCAGGCCCAAGGCCCAGCGCACGCCCCGTCCGGTCGAACCGGGTCAGATAATCATCAATCAGGGTTTTCTCCGGTCCGGCCCGCAAACGGCCGACCGCGCAGATGCTAACGCGCATTCAACTCTCGCTTCCGGCCCGAAATCGCAGGCCGGGATGGCGCCTCAGTTCGCCGAGGCGCTGCTACCCTGCGGCAGCCACATCTTTTCCAGCTGATAGAATTCCCGCACTTCGGGGCGGAAGATATGAACGACCACGTCGCCCGTATCGATCAGCACCCAGTCGCCGGCATCCTTGCCTTCGACCTTGGCGGTGAATCCGAAATCCTGCTTGATGCGGTCCATCAGCTTTTCCGCCATGGCCGAGACCTGACGTGTGGAACGTCCGGACGCGATCACCATGAAATCGGCAACCGACGATCTGCCACGCAGATCGATCTGCACGACATCTTCGGCCTTGTCGTCGGAAAGTGAGGAAAGGATGCGCTCAAGCAGCTTTTCGCTGATAAGCTGAGAGTGGGCCATCACAGCGGCCCCGTTATCGGCGGGCAAACCCGCCTGTGTACTGAGAGACAGGACATAGTCCTCCTTTGCAAAGCGCCGGCCAAACCCCCGGCGCCGGGGTAAGTTCAATTTAACAACCAAATTTTGTCATTTCAATGAAGCGCGACGTCACGGACGCTCACTCTTCGGCAAGCTGTTGCGCAACCGTCTCCGGGCCGGTGTGTTCATTCAACAGGCGAACCTCGCGCTGCGGGAACGGAATCGAGATACCGTCGGCCTTAAACGCGTCCCATAGCGCCAGAAATACGTTGCCCCGGATATTGGTCAGACCCGCCGTCGGGTCGCTGATCCAGAACCGAAGAATGTAATCGACGCTGCTGTCTCCGAATCCGGTGATATGGCAGACCGGCTCGTGCCCCGGCCCCGACAGCACCCGGCGCACCGATTTCACCGCCTCGATCGCCACGGCGCGCACATGATGCGGATCGTCGTCATAGGCGGTGCCGAACTCCAGATCCAGCCGCACATAGCGGTCCGAGTGCGACCAGTTCACCACCTGGCTGGTGATCAGATCCTCGTTCGGGATCAGATACTCGCGCCCGTCCCGCGTCACCACCGAAACATATCGGGCGCCCAGCGCGTTGATCCAGCCGAAGGTGTCGCCCAGTGAAATCACGTCACCCGGCTTGATCGACCGGTCCATCAGGATGATGACGCCCGAGATCAGGTTGGACACCACCTTTTGCAACCCAAATCCGATCCCGACACCCACCGCCCCCGACAGCAGCGCGATACCGGTCAGGTCGAACCCAAGCGTGCGTATCGCGATCAGCAGGACAATTCCGTACAGTGATACCTGTATGGCTTTTACCAACAGCACCTGCATCGACGGCGTGATGTCGTCATTGCCCTCCAGCCCGCGCGATGCCGCCTGCGTTCCCAGCCGCGCCAATGTCAGCAGGATACCGATCAGAAGCACGGCTTTCAGAATACCCAATAGGGAAATATGCAGATCCCCAACGGAAATTGCGACGCCGTCGAGAAAGCCTGCAACATCATCCGTCAGGTTCAGCGCCACCAGCGTCGCGTATATCCACATCGACCACTTGAAGATCTGCCGCAGCGTGCGGTTGCGCACCAGCCGCGACAGCAGGGCAATGGCCAGCCACGCCGCCGCCAGCGTCGCGAAAATCCCGACGATATAGCTCCGCGATGGCCAGGTCGTGTTGTGCATCACCAGATAAACCATCCAGGAAAACACGGTAAAATAGAACAATGTCAGGCGGCGCATGATCTGAACAAGCGTACGCAACCGCCATTTGGGCCAACCTTCCCGCGCCCGCGCCCAGGCCTCCCAGCGGTTTTTGGTCAACAGGTCCAGAGCAAAGGAAATCGCCAGCAAACCCAGCAGGATCAACAATTGATACTGCCGCCAGCCCGGTGTGATGAACAGTTCGGCAAGTCTGGCGCCCTGCGCCGAGAACGCGTCGAAAACATCCCTGAAAGTGGTCGTCAACAGGTCGGAGTCCATCCGATTACCTCCTGCCCTCAGCATGGCCGCGTCGGGCTGCCAAGCGCAAGGCCCCTGCCGGATCAAGATCAACCTTGATTGCCACTGTGCCCCGATATATCTGATGCGCATGAGACACTACCCGGCCCCAAATCCGAATCTGCAGGACCGCGCGCGGTTGCGTGAACGGTTTTTCGGGGCTGCCCGCACGGTTCTGGCCCGCCTATAAGCGGCGTCCAGCCACCTTTCGCCAGCTATTCTCAAAAAACGGGAGAGGACCGATGTCCCCCAAAACGCTCTATGACAAGATCTGGGATGCCCATATCGCACACGAAGCCGATGATGGCACCTGCCTGCTGTATATCGACCGCCATCTGGTGCACGAAGTCACCAGCCCGCAGGCGTTCGAAGGCCTGCGCATGGCGGGCCGCAAGGTTCGCGCACCGGAAAAGACCATCGCGGTGCCGGACCACAACGTCCCCACCACGCCGGACCGGGTGAACGGGATCGAAAACCCGGAATCGCGCATTCAGGTCGAAGCACTGGATAAGAACGCCAGGGATTTCGGTATTCACTATTATCCGGTCAATGACGTCCGTCAGGGCATCGTGCACATCGTCGGCCCCGAACAGGGTTGGACCCTGCCCGGCATGACGGTCGTTTGCGGTGACAGCCATACCGCCACCCACGGCGCGTTTGGTGCACTGGCCCATGGCATTGGCACCTCTGAGGTCGAGCATGTTCTGGCCACCCAGACCCTGATCCAGAAGAAATCCAAGAACATGAAGGTGGAAATCACCGGCAAATTGCAACCGGGCGTAACCGCCAAGGATATCACTCTGGCCGTGATCGGCGAGACCGGCACCGCCGGCGGCACCGGCTATGTCATCGAATATTGCGGTGAAGCGATCCGCGATCTGTCGATGGAAGGCCGCATGACCGTCTGCAACATGGCCATCGAAGGCGGTGCCCGCGCCGGCCTGATCGCGCCGGACGAAACCACTTTTGACTATGTCAAAGGCCGCCCGCACGCCCCCAAGGGTGCGCAGTGGGAAGCGGCGATGGATTGGTGGAAGACGCTTTACACCGATGAAGGCGCGCATTTCGACAAGGTGGTCACCCTGCGCGGCGAAGACATCGCGCCGGTCGTCACCTGGGGCACCAGCCCCGAGGACGTGCTGCCGATCACCGCGACCGTTCCTCACCCCGAGGATTTCGAAGGCGGCAAGGTCGACGCAGCCCGCCGTTCGATCGAATACATGGGTCTGCAGGCCGGTCAGAAGCTGAGCGATGTGGAAATCGACACCGTCTTCATAGGCTCGTGCACCAATGGCCGGATCGAAGACCTGCGCGCCGCCGCCGCGATCCTGAAGGGCAAGAAGATCAAGGATGGCATCCGAGCCATGGTCGTGCCCGGCTCGGGCCTCGTCCGCGCGCAGGCGGAAGAGGAGGGTCTGGCCGAGATCTTCAAAGAGGCCGGTTTCGAATGGCGTCTGGCCGGATGTTCGATGTGTCTGGCGATGAACCCTGACCAGCTGAGCCCCGGCGAGCGCTGCGCCGCGACCTCGAACCGCAACTTCGAAGGCCGCCAGGGCCGGGGCGGACGCACCCACCTGCTGAGCCCGGCAATGGCTGCCGCAGCGGCAATCACAGGAAAGCTGACAGACGTGCGCGAGTTGATGTAAGCTGCCCTCATAGTTGAATTTTTGAGGGAGAGACTGAAATGAGTGACTGGCTGAAACTGTTCCTTCTGGGGCTACTTTTCATCGTGTTCGGGGTCATCGTCCTGGGCGCGCCGGTGGTGGCTTCGGTGGCAATTACCACGTTGACCGGTATCCTGCTGCTGATCGGCGGCGGCTTTCAGGTCGTCGGCGGCTTCACCGTCGAAGGCACCGGCAACAAGCTCCTGTCCATCATCATGGGCGCGGTGATGCTGTTTCTCGGCTGGTCGTTTCTGTCTCATCCGCTGCAGGGCGTCATCTCGCTTGCCATGCTGGTCCTGATCCTGTTCATGGCCGGCGGCATCGCCCGCATCATCCTGTCGTTCCAGATGCGCGGAACACAGTTTTTCTGGCCGACCCTGATCTCTGGCATCCTTTCGATGGTCCTTGCCGCCATCATCTGGAACTACGCGGCGGCAGACCCCACATGGTTGCTGAAACTGCTCGGTATCCTGCTGGGCATCGAGATGCTGTTCAACGGGTTCGGCCTGATCTTCATGGGGCTCTTTTTCAAGGGCGCCGATACCGAAACGAAAGAAGCATAGCGCGGGACACAGGGGCTGGCCCTCTCCCGCAGGAGTGTAGACATGGAAAAGTTCGAAAAAGTCCACGGGGTGGCCGCCCCGATGCCGCTGATCAATATCGACACCGATATGATCATTCCCAAAGTGCATCTGAAAACCATCAAACGGTCCGGCCTTGGCGTCGTGCTGTTCGACGAGATGCGCTATCACGACGACGGGCAGGAGAACGAAGAGTTCGTCCTGAACAAACCCGCCTATCGCCAAACCGAAATTCTGGTCGCGGGTGACAATTTCGGCTGCGGCTCGTCGCGCGAACACGCGCCGTGGGCGATCAAGGATTTCGGCATCAAGGTGGTGATCTCGACCAGCTTTGCCGACATCTTCTTCAACAACTGCTTCAAGAACGGTATCCTGCCGATCGTGGTCGAAGAGGAACATCACGCGATCCTGATGGACGACGCCCACAAGGGCGAAAACGCCCGCATGACCGTGCATCTCGAGGATCAGCAGATCACCACCTCGGACGGCGTCGTGATCGAGTTCGACATCGATCCGCACCGCAAGCACTGCCTGCTGAACGGCCTGGACGACATCGGACTGACGATGGAAAAGGACCATCACATCGATAAATTCGAATCAGAAGCCGCCCAATCTCGCCCCTGGGTTTGAGGTTGACGTAGGGTGAATTTCAGGGGCCGCCTTGCGCGGCTCCGATTCATTTGGGGCCAAAATTCATACAACCACAAAATGTAGTGCAAAATTGTGAACACACGCCGAATTTGAGTCACTATTGATGCAATGCGGCACCACTCTTGCCATCTTTTTGCCCCAAATCCTGTGTTTGTTGCCCTAGTGTCTTGAGAGGGATGTCTGTTATCGGCACAAATATGCCTAGACGAGGCATCCGTTTAGCAAAGCGGACACAAGTTGGAACAAGGGCTCGGCAAAGAACCGGCCTGTCCAGTTTGAAGGGATTCGGATAGTGTTTGCACGCACAACAGGGGCGGCTATACGCGGGTTGTTAGTGGCACTTTTGGTGCTGACGCCCGCCTTGTATCTGCCCGGTTCAGTATCGAATGCGACCGAGATCGTGGTGTTCCTCGCGATTCTCGCGTTTGTTCTGACCTTCGCCGAATACAACTCCGCCTTTCCCAGTTTCATCGAATTCCGCGACGCGCCGCCGCTGAACCGCCTGCGCTTCGTCGGTCTGATGTCGATGGTCACCTTCCTGACTCTGGTCTGCAAACACGTCTATGCCCCCTCGGGCCTGACCACGCTGTTCGCCGGTGTGGGCATCCTGATCGCGAATGTCATCGATTTCCCCTATTCGCCGGTGCGCCTTGTGGTTCTGATGCTGCCGCCGGATGCCAGCTCCGGTCTGGTCAATCTGGTGCGGATGTCGGCCGGGATCGCCTATATCGCCGCGCTGGTGACCGTGGCCAGCTTTGCCTATGCGCTGCGCTTTCGTGGCTGGCCGCTGGGCAATGGGGCCTTCAATGTGTGGGTGAACCTGCCGCTTTTCGATCCGACCACGGGCGGCGACGTCGTCGCCCGGCTGCAACGTGACGGGCGGCTCAACGTGACTGTGGGCGTGCTGCTGCCATTCCTGATTCCGGCGGTCATCAAACTGGCATCGGATGTCATCGGTCCGATCTCGCTGGGCAATCCGCAAACAATGATCTGGACCATGAGCGCATGGGCCTTTCTGCCTGCAAGCATCATCATGCGGGGCATGGCCATGATACGCATCGCCGGCTTGATCGAAGAAAAACGTCGCCGCGCCTATTCCTCCGCCGAGGCCGCCCAGACCGCATGATCCGGGCCCTGCTGCTATTTCTGCTGGTGCCATTGGCGGCGCAGGCGGATAGCTTGCGCATCGCAACCTACAACACCGAGCTCAGCCGCGACGGACCCGGCCTTCTGCTGCGCGACATCGGGCGCGGCCAGGCGCAGGTGATGGATGTTGTGGCCGTGATCTCGGCCGTCGCACCCGATGTCATCGCGCTGCAGGGAATCGACTGGGATCACGACGGTCTGGCCCTGACCGCGTTGGCCGACCGGCTGAGCGCGGCAGGTCTCGACTATCCGCACCGCTTTTCCCGCCGGCCCAACAGTGGTGTCGAAACCGACCTTGACCTTGATGGCGACGGGCGAACCTCCGGCCCCGGAGACGCGCAGGGCTGGGGCGAGTTCTCCGGCCAGAGCGGCCTTGCGGTTCTGTCGCGTTATCCAATCGTCAGCGATGCGGTCGTCGCGTTTACCGGCCTGCTGTGGCGCGACCTGCCCGGTGCGCAGTTGCCGCAGACCGGTGCGGGTCCGTTCCCTTCAGCGCTGGCTCAGGCGCATCAGCGCCTGTCCTCGACGGCGCATTGGGTGGTGCCGATCGATGCGCCCGAGGGCCGGTTTCACCTGATGACCTTTCACGCCTCGCCGCCAGTGTTCGACGGCCCCGAGGATCGCAACGGTTTGCGCAACAGCGACGAAATCCGGCTTTGGCAAACCTATCTGGACGGCGCCCTCGGGCCCGCACCGGACACGAGGTTCGTTCTCGCAGGAGATGCCAATCTGGACCCGCACGATAGCGACGGTCGCACCAAAGCGATCCGCGCGCTGCTGTCCGACCCGCGCTTCCAGGACCCCGCCCCCCGGAGCGCCGGTGCAACGCAGGCCGCAAGCCAGCAACACCGCTCGCCCGACGAACTGGACACGGTGGACTGGTCCGGGATCGGACGGTTTCGCGTCGACTATGTCCTGCCCTCCCCGGACTGGACCGTCACCGGTGCCGGGGTCTATTGGCCCGCCCCCGGCGAACAGGGTCACGACACCGCGATACGCGCCAGCCGTCATCGTCTGGTGTGGGTGGATGTCCTATCCGAGTGACCCTGCGGCGCTGGCGAAGATCGGCGCAGCGCCACATCCGATCTGTACAATTCGCTCAATGAGGGGTTTGCAGCACGTACAATTCGGACAGTTCGGCGCGCGCGCCGTGGCAAACCCGGCGAAACCGCCCGGTGCGGGATCGGCGGCAAAGGTCTTGCCGCCAATCTTCGTCAGACCGGAATCGGCCCGGTATGGGTTCCGCGCGGTGGATAGTTGTTGTCCAGCGCATATTTGATGCCACCCTGAATGTCGGCAACGGACGGGCGGCCAAACGGCGTCGACTGTTGCCAGGCAAAATACAAGGTGCGGTCCGGGGCGATATAGAAATGGCCGGGCTCAGCGAAATAAGGCGCTTCGGCGGTTCCTTCACGGCCCTTCGACAGGTAAAGCCCCCAATCGTCCCGCGCCACCTCCAGCGGCAGGCCATGGCCGACGCGCAGACGGGTGGTTCCGGCTTTTTCCACGGTCTCGGCTGCGCGATCCGCCGTATCGGTGCTGAGCATGATCACTTCCACACCCAGTTCGGCAAAGCCATCCAGCGCCGCTTCAAGCTCGCCCATTTGCCGAATGCAGATCGGGCAATGCAGGCCCCGGTATTGAATGACCAGCGTTCCGTTTTCACCTTTATCCGCGTCCAGATCGAAACTTCCATGCGCCACGGTTTCGATTTTCAGTTCTGGAACTGTATTTCCCGGTATCAGCATCAATTTTCCTCGTGTTTTGGCAGGATCGTCTCATTGACCCGTTGCCGCGCACACGCTAGGGCGATGGCAACGAAACGCAAGGAGACCGTCATGCCCAACCCTTCGCTCCTCATCCTCCCCGGAGACGGAATTGGCCCGGAAGTTATGGCCGAAGTGCGCAAAATCATCGATTGGTTCGGCACCAATCGCGGTCTTCACTTTGACGTGAGCGAGGATCTGGTCGGCGGCGCGGCCTATGACGTGCATGGCAAGCCGCTGTCAGACGAAACCATGGCCAAGGCGCAGGAAGCTGACGCGGTTCTGCTGGGTGCAGTGGGCGGCCCGAAATACGACGATCTGGATTTCAGCGTCAAACCCGAACGCGGATTGTTGCGCCTGCGCAAGGAAATGGATCTTTATTCCAACCTGCGCCCGGCACAGTGCTTTGACGCGCTGGCCGATTTCTCGTCGCTGAAAAAGGATATCGTCGCAGGTCTCGATATCATGATCGTCCGCGAACTGACCTCGGGCGTCTATTTCGGAGAGCCGCGCGGTATCTTCGAGGAAGGCAACGAGCGTGTAGGTATCAACACCCAGCGCTATACCGAATCCGAAATCGAACGCGCCGCGCGCTCGGCCTTTGAACTGGCGATGCGCCGGAACAAGAAGGTCTGCTCGATGGAAAAGGCCAACGTGATGGAATCGGGCATCCTGTGGCGCGAGGTGGTGACCCGGGTCGCCGCCAATTACCCCGAGGTGGAACTGTCGCACATGTATGCCGACAACGGCGCCATGCAGCTGGTGCGCGCGCCCAAGCAATTCGACGTGATCCTGACCGACAACCTGTTCGGCGACATCCTGTCCGACTGCGCCGCGATGCTGACCGGATCACTGGGTATGCTGCCTTCGGCCTCGCTGGGCGCACCGATGGCCAATGGTCGGCCCAAGGCACTCTATGAGCCCGTCCACGGCTCGGCCCCGGACATTGCCGGCCAGGGCAAGGCCAACCCGATCGCCTGCATTCTCAGCTTTGCCATGGCGCTGCGCTACAGCTTTGATCAGGGGGACGAAGCCGACCGTCTGGAAGCGGCGGTCGAAAAGGTTCTCGCCGACGGTGTGCGCACCGGCGACCTGCTGGCCGATGAAGGGATCGAACCGGTATCGACCTCCGAAATGGGCGACACAATCATCGCGGCGCTGGACGCGAGCCTGTAATCCTCACGGGCCTGCAGCGGGTGTCTCTGCTGCGGGCTCTTCCACTGCGAGACTTGGCTGATAATGCGCCACGCGCTCGGCGTGGTGCAGCACACGGTCGAGCCAGCGCATCGCGTCGGTATGCGCGAACACCTCTTCCAATGAATAAATCCCCGCATGCTCGCCCAGCATCATCGCGCGGCGATGGCGCTTTGCCCGGCCTTGAACAAGCTTGTGCAGTTGTTGCAAGCGCATTTCGGTACGCGGATCCGCCAAACTGACCGCGCTTTGCGACAGCGCCGCGCCCGCGGCCAGACAGGGTCTGCGCAACAGGCGGTCCGCCAGCAGCGTCTCGATCCGGTCCTTTTTCCCGGCCCGGCGCAACAGTCGATCCAGATGGTCCGTCTGATGAAGCAACGCGGCAAATGCCGCCTCTTCTGCCACCCGGCCCTCGGACAGGCGAATAGCGGACAGATATGTTCTCAACTCGTCCAGCGCCTCGGCGCAAGTCCCCAGTGCGGCCAGGGGGCGTAAATCCGGCTCGACTTGCAGACCGGAGCCAATCGCCGTGAAAAGCCGCCCGGCAATCGTCGTGACGGCCGTTTGCGCAGCCAGAATGGCAGTGGCAGGATCGCTGAGAAGCCGCTCATCCAGTTCGACCAGTCGCTCCTTCCTGTCCGGCAGGATGCGCGCCACCAGACCGGCGAATTGACGCGTGATCGGCAAAAACAGCACCGTTCCAACCAGATTGAATCCGGTGTGGAAAACCAAAAGTGCGGTCATTTCGTCGGTCGAACCGGCGATGCGTTCCAAAGTTTCGCGAATCAGAAACAACAGCGGAAAGGCAACCACGGATGTGACGATGTTGAAGATCAGATTGGCGACCGCCGTCTGGCGCATGGGAACAGATCCGCCGAGCGAGGCAAGCAGGGCGGTGAGCGTGGTGCCGATATTCATACCGATGACCAGGGATGCCGCCTGCGTCATTGAAATGGCCCCTGCCGACAGCATCACCAGAGACAGCGCAATCGCCGCGCTTGAGGACTGCATCAGAATGGTGATGGCCGCTCCTGCCGCCACCAGAATCAGCAACCCGACGAGGTTTCCGCCCGGCAGCATGTCAGGTGTCAGAAATTCGGTCACGTCACCCATGCCCATCTGCATCAGTTCCAACCCGATGAGCAGCAGACAAAGACCGGCAACCACGCGCCCCAGACGCGCCATTGCCCCTCGCATCAGCAGGTCGGTCAGCGCGGCCGGAAATAGCAAGGCCATCGCGAGATTGCCCAGCTTGAGCTTGAACCCCAGAATGGACACCAGCCAACCCGTCGCAGTTGTCCCGATATTGGCACCGTAGATCACACCCAAAGCTTCGGGCATCGTCAGCAGCCCCGCCCCGACGAATCCGACGGTTATTACCGTCGTCGCACTGGATGACTGCACTGCGGCCGTTGTGGCGGCCCCTGTAAGAACACCGCGGAGCGGAGTGGTGGTGAACCTTGTAAGAATGCTGCGCAGATTGCTCCCAGCGGCCTCGCGCAATGCGTTGGTCATGAAATCCATGCCTACAAGGAACATGCCAACACCGCCAATCAGAAAGAAAATGTCCGCGTTCATGCCTGACCCTCGGTTGTGCCCACCGTTGGGCAAACCTGGCGTTCAGGCAAGGGTCGCAATTTCCTGGATTGCGAACAGAAACACTCTTGCAACTATGTTCCTGCGGGTATAGATCACCCGCCACGGTCGGAGTGTAGCTCAGCCTGGTAGAGCACTGTCTTCGGGAGGCAGGGGTCGGAGGTTCGAATCCTCTCACTCCGACCAATGTCGCATCCATGCGACTGTTTTCATTCACATTACTGCTCACTTTGTCGAACCTTTCTTATTGGGTTCGTCAAGTTTTGAACCCTGTTCGTTCTTGATTAGCTTTTCAAAGCCGTGATCGGCCAAGAGGCCGCGACGTGCTTTGCCTGCGTACACCTGCACCATTGTTGGCGAGTTGTGGCCCGTCCAAGCCATGATTTCGCGCTCAGTTGCCCCCGCCTCGGCCAACCGGGTGGCGCAGGCTTTGCGCACCCCATGAGCCGAGCATTTTGGTAGACCCGCGTCGTCACACCATTTGCGCATGGCGGTCCCCAAGCCTTGGAAGCCCACGAGCGCCGGAGCTGTCGCTCGAAACGAAGCCGTCAATGCGTCGCGATACCTGGGCCGGGCTCTGTGGCGGCGATGGAGCGGATATCACCGCCGGAGCAGAGTTGAGAGCAAGATGAACTGCATCAAGATGCTCGGCCAATCCCTTATGCCAAGAGACCTTGAGCGGCAGGTAGCGGAATGTCTTGCCCAAAGCCGCCAATCGAGCGCAGCGAAAGCATGCCCAGCCTGCTTTGAGGTTGATCCTTCTCAAGGGTGATTACTTAGAAGTCGTCTATACTGATCGCTGATTTTCCATTGTTAGGCATGGGGCATTGAACATGAAACAGCTTGTGAAAATTGGCCTGGCAATCAGCATTGTGTTCTGGACGGTTTCCCTGAACGCCCAGCAGTCTGATCCGCATCTGATTTACGAACAGAACTGCGCAGCCTGTCACGCCCCGCATGCCGGAGATTTTGTTTCCGAAAACTTGGTTGCGACTGAGAATGGCCTTGTTGGAAAAGCCTCTGGTCGCCTTGTCCTCGATTTTCTGGAGGCAGGCCACGGCAGGCTGTCCGATAAGGAAATCGACGACCTGATTGACCAGTTCGAATTTATCCACGAATCTGGACGCTTGTTCCAAGAAAAGTGCATTATCTGCCACGACAATGCTGCCAGATTTGCGCGTCTCAAGCTAATTTTGCGCGACGACATACTTACAGGTCGTTACACGGATCGAAATGTCGCAGAGTTTCTGTTGCATCACGGAAGACTCGACGCAACTGAGGCTCAAAAGATGGTAGAGATTCTTACGCACCAACTTCAGGTAAGGTAGTCGAGCATAAAATTCGCTTTCGGTGTAGGTCGGCTGACAACCGATGCTCCTTGGCCAGATAGTAAGCCGTCGCCAAACCGTGTCCGCCAGCACCGACGACTATCACGTCATAGCTTGGTTTGGGTTGACTGTCGGGCCATTGCTCGGTCCAGTCCTTGTGCCCTTGCAAGGCATTCCGGACGACAGACCAGGCCGATAATGCGCCATGTCACATTTCCTTCCCTACGCCCAGTGCTTGGCATGGGCGGTTGTCTTCATCAGTTAAAGGGATCAGCACACAGGCAGTGATACGGCGAGGCCACCTTTGCCAGTGTCTTTGTATTTGTCGCTCATGTCGCGCCCGGTCTGCATCATGGTCTCGATGATTTTGTCGAGTGGCACATATGCCTGTCCCGGACCAGCCATCGCCAAACGCGCCGCATCGATTGCTTTTACAGCTCCGATGGCGTTTCTCTCGATACAAGGGATCTGGACGTAGCCACCAATCGGGTCGCAAGTGAGACCCAAGTTATGCTCCATGCCAGCCTCAGCGGCGACTTCGATCTGACCGTTGGTGCCACCAAGTGCAGCCACCAACCCACCGGCAGCCATCGAGCAAGCCACGCCGACCTCGCCTTGGCACCCTACCTCAGACGCTGCAAATGACGCGTTGCGTTTGTAGATCATGCCAATCGCTGCGGCGGTGGCAATCAATTTGAAGAGCCCTTCCTGCGTGGCTCCTTGAACAAACCGCATGTAGTAGAGGGCTACTGCAGGGATCAGCCCAGCGGCACCATTGGTAGGCGCTGTCACAACGCGCCCGCCCGAGGCGTTTTCCTCGTTCATGGCAATGGCGAAAAGGTTCACCCAATCAAGTACAACCAAGGGGTCGGGGCGTCTGTCGGTGCTGGCTTCGTTTAACTTGGCGCGTAAACCTGGAGCACGGCGAGGTGCTTTGAGCGGGCCAGGTAGTGGACCTGTCCGTTTCTGCGCACGCTCAACGCCCTTGTCCATCACATGCCAGACCGCTTCGAACCGGGCATCCAGTTCTGATTGGTCCATGTGTGAAAGTTCGTTTCGACGCACGATTTCAGCGATTTCGAACCCTGTTTCATTGCTTAAGTCAAATAGTTCCTTGGCGCTGAAGAATGGGTGCGGCACCTCACGTTCGACTGTTCCCGCCGCATTTTGATCCGGTTGGTAATCCCGAGCTCGGGTTACAAACCCGCCGCCAAGCGAAAAGAACACCTGCGAGTGGATGGGCACCCTATTCCTGTCGCGCGCTTCGAACCGTATGGGCGCCGAAAAATTGTAGGGGTTCGGCCCCAAGTTGAAAACCAGATGTTCGTCTTCATCGAAGTTAATGTTGCGCTGCCCCATCAGGGACAAGCGCTTAGTTTTTCGGATTGTAGCAATGATCCCTTCTACGGCGTCGATATCCACGGTTTCGGCTTTCTCACCGGAAAGCCCCAACAACACGGCAGTATCGGTAGCATGTCCTTTTCCAGTCAGAGCGAGTGAGCCATAGAGGTCGCATTGAACTGTCTCGACCAAGTGGAACCTTTCCAGTTCGAACAGTTCTTCGAGAAAGAGGTGCGCACTCTTCATCGGAGCCATCGTATGCGAACTGGAAGGGCCAATACCGATTTTGAAGATTTCAAACATTGAGATCATTGCAGTCGTCCTCAACCCAAGAGCAAATTGGGCAGCCAGAGAGAGACCTCAGGCACGTAAGTGGTGATCAACAGAGTCGGAATCCAGGCGAATGCGATCATGATCAGTGATGGACCAATCATCTCACTCACTGGTGCGTTGCCGACCCGCGCACCCAGGTACAAAAGCGGGGCAGTCGGCGGCGTGATGTTACCCATACCGAGATTGACACCAATGATCGCAGCAAACTGGATGGGGTCGATTCCCAGTTCGGTCACGATAGGAAACAGCAGCGGAGCGCCCAAGAGGATGCCGGAAACATCGTCCATCAGCATACCAATCAGGATAAGCACAAAGTTGATCATGATCATGATCACGATGGGGTTTTCCGAAATCGAAAAGACCAGATCTTGTGCGTAACCCGTAATATCTTCAAAGATCAGCATGCGGCTGACGATCATCACCATGAAGAACATCACCATGACCACGCCAGTGGTGGTGGCGGTATCAATCAACGCTTCGACGAAGTTCTTTCGGGTCAGGCCTTTGTAGATGAAGAAACCGACTGGAATGGCGTAGATCACCGCAATGCCTGCGGCTTCGGTCGGGGTCATGATGCCCCCGTAGATGCCACCTAAAATGATCACGGGCATCAGGAATGCAGGGAAGGCCGTCCAACTTTTTCGTCCAAGATCCGCTACAAAATTCTCCGAAGGGGGAAGAGTTTGGATGCCTCTGTGTTTGCGCAACATCACAAAATTCACAATGATCAGAAGGCAAACCAGGATTAGACCGGGAACAATCGTCGCCATAAAGCACTTCAGCACCGATTGCCGAGTGATCCACGCATAGATGATCTGAATCGCGCTTGGCGGGATGAGCAACCCTAAGGGAGCCGAATTGGCGATGATCGCCGCGGAGATGCCGCGCGGATAACCGGCCTCGCGCAGCTGCGGTGTCATGATTGAGCCAATGCAGGTCAATGTTGCCGAAGCGGAACCGGAGATCGAGCCGAAGATAGCGCTGGCGACAACGGCGGCGGCGCTCAGCCCGCCCCGAATACGTCCCACAAAGAGCTCTGCAAGTGAAACAAGGGGAGCTGCAATCTTACTGCGTATTGCGATAACTTGCAGCAGCCATCGCGGGTATGATTCAGCACCACATACAGAAATGTGCAGCACGTCACAGCGTAGCAAAGGCGGGAGGCGCGGAGACCTCAAATATCGCAGCGCGTCCCGCCTTTGCGGTGGAAAGTGTGATGTTGATCAATCATTAAGGCAAGAGTGACTGCTTCATTCAACATACCCGTCGTGGACGGCCTCGAACTGCCGTTGGCCACCGGTCTTCTCTGCCGCGGTGCGGCCGTCGAACCTGCCGTTCTCTGCAAGTGCAAAATCTAGTGTTGCTCGAACTCACAGTCTGCGGGACGAAGCGGACCTTTGTGACTGGTTGCTGAAAGTCCGTTTCCTGTTCATTTATTTTGGAACTCATAGGGTTCTGAGAAATATACATGGCCCTGATTTCTCTTCCAGTTGACGCTGTTTCACACTACTTAGTCCCAATATGGGACCCGGAAAAAATAGACCCGTGAGCGGGTACAATGTAAGGATTGAAGCCCATCTTGCGGCACTACTTGGTTATTGGCCGAAATGCATTAACGCAGACGAGCGGATCAATTTGACCAAGTGGTTTCTTGACGGGGAACTCCTTGGCCTCCACCGCGAAGATTTGTTAGGCATTCTTCGTGAGCGTGCAGAATTCGAGGAAGTCCTATCCAAGCTAGATCTTAATGATCCGTCAGCAAGTCAGCACCCGCCGGAATTCCGATCCGGCGACCTCGTGGAAGTCATAGTGAATGCAAAAAACCTAACACATCACGTCGGTACGGTGCGTGATGCGATCTGGCACTACAAAGATCGCAGCTGGAACTTCTACATTGAGGTAGGCGGCAAGAAAATCGGCAAGCGCTATCTAGAGAACGATCTTCGTAAAGCATGACATTGACGACCATGATCGATCATGCATCCGATGTTCGGCCAAAAGACCTTCCCGTCCCAATAGCAAAATCCATCCTATAAGTAGTTGCGCTGAGGCAAAAGCTGTCGTTCATGCAAGATGCAGCATCGGCCACTAATGGGATGTACCGGCTGCTTCACCCAGCAGGTTAGGCTTTGCCTATTTCTGCAGACACAGTTCTCCCAAGCCCTCTACAAACAATGTGTGGTCAAGATGTTCTGCAAAGCTCGGGAAAAAATCCAGAAACACCCGCTCGCATTTTCCGTTTCGGCATTGCGCCCGGGCAGTCACCAATCCTGCAGCCGTATCCAGCCGAACGATGGTTTCCGGTTCCGACATGGGCAGTATGCCAGTTTCCAGCAAAACTGTGACCACGCAAATTGCATTTGAACCGGACATCGCGTGAGGGCCGTCTGGCTGCAACGGAATAAAGGCTGCATCGGCATCTTTGCGTGTCGGCGGCAAAAGCAGATTGACCGACATTTGGGCGGAACCTCGTGGTTCGAACAAAGTGAAGCGCACCAAGCTGTCATCGACATCTCTAATGTACTTCATTTTGTCGAGCATGCTGTCGCCAGGGATGTCCAGGACACCACCCGTGATTACTCGCCCAACTTCTCCTTCTGCATGCGCCCCTACAATGTTGAGCGCTTTGGACCATTTCATTTCCGATCTCCGATTAAATTGACCCAACGGACCCTGAGCTATAGAACCGCTCAGGTATAGAACTTTAGATGCAAATCGCAGAACAAATGACCGAAACGCCAAACCCCGACCGCATTCAGCACGCGCCCGATTTGCGTGTGGCATTTATTCTATCGCCTCAATTCACGCTTTTGCCGTTTTCGGGCTTTATGGATACCTTGCGCCATGCGGCGGACGAAGGTGATCGCAGCCGCCAGGTCTATTGCCAATGGGACATCGTGGGGCCTGATCTTGAGCCTGTTCAATCAAGCTGTGGTGCCGAGATCCGTCCCTGGAAGGTGCTTTCGACGCCTGACGAATACAATTGCATTGTACTGGTCGGAGGTTTGCTACCTGCCTCTACTGAACACCCCAAAGCGACCAGAGCTTTTCTTCGCAGCGCGAACGAACAGAAAAAACTGATCGTTGGCCTGTGCACGGGAAGCTTTACTTTGGCCACTGCAGGACTTTTAGACGATGGGCGGTGCGCCGTGCACTTCCGCCACGACGAAGAGTTTCAACGTCAATTCCCAACGGTCCGCACTACAACCCACGAAATTTTCGTAATCGATGACAATATCATAACCTGTCCAGGAGGGACTGCGGCAATCGATGTTGCGGTCGAAGTGATTTCGCGGCGCTGCGGCCGGGCGCGTGCAACAAAGGGTTTGGCGGATATGATCGTGGACGAACACCGAGCGGCGTTCCACACACCGCGTTTGCCTTTCGACGAATTAGAAACATGCGGAGATTATCGCGTCGAACGCGCGATAAAGATCATGCGCCAGAACCTATCCGAAGCTGGCACCGTTGCAGATATTGCGTCGCAGATTGGTGTCAGCGTCAGTCAGTTGAACCGTGCGTTCCAAGCCCAGTCCCAAGTTTCTCCCGCTTCGATCTGGCGCGCGATCCGTTTGAAGCATGGAAGATGGCGGGTTCTCAATTCAAAACGTTCTATTACCGAAATTGCTTTCGAATGCGGATTTTCAGATTGCTCTCATTTTATCCGCTGGTTCCGCAAGACATATGGAGAAACCCCGCAAGAAGCACGCGCACGCAGATCGACAAGCGCTGATACCGCATAGTTTACTATGACTCCAAACCTCTGACAGCCGAATATCTTGACGGTGATGCCCCATATTTTTCCCGAAAAAGCTTAGAGAAGTTGCTGGAAGAGCCGAAGCCGCAAGCGACGGATACCTCTATGATGGACATCTCGGTCTCCAACAGAAATTTGCGAGCTTTTTCCAGGCGAACATCGGTCAAGTATTGGTAAGGTGTGGTCTGCATGTGAGTTTTGAACAGCCGTTCGAACTGTCGGCGGGACACTCTCGCTGATTGCGCCACCTGATCCATCGTCAACTCTTGATCGAAGCACTCTTCCATTTTTTGGATAGTTTTTATGAGTGGCTCACTTCTCCGCCCAGCAACCGACGAGATCGAAGATCGAGGTTTTTCACTCGAGGAGCGCATAATCCCATGCAAGCACATATCGAGCACTTCAGCGGCTAAATCCTGGCCATGCTCACGAGCTATCAGCGCTAAGATTAAGTCAGTTGAAGACCCTGATCATCGAAGAAGGCGATGTGGGATCGTTGAAAGACAGAACGTGCGACGCGGGAGCCGCGTTCCACATTAAGTTTTCACTCGCACCAGCACTGTGTGACTGAGTTTACATACATATCGCCGTATTAAGCCCACGCTATAGGCAAGTTATTTACCTATGGAGGGCCGGTTATGCCCGCGTCCAAACGTTCCCGCCTTTTTGAGATGATCTCGGTCATGTTCCGGTCCGTCAGACAATGCGCACGGATGCAGCGTCGCGTGAACCGGCATCACTAAGGCATTTCGCGAAATCCCTGAATCACTCATCGCTGCCTGAAATCAGAGAATTCAGCACATTGAGCGATGACCAGCCGCGGGTCCCGTCCATGGCACTCGATTGAGCCTCCACTGTCCAATGGAGCACGGCCCGAACAGAAACCGCCCGACAAAACCGGGCGGTTTGTTGGAGGCGTTTCTACTTCAGCCTAAAATCCCGGGCAGGCGCAGACCATGTTCGCGGGCGCAGTCCTTTGCAATCTCATATCCCGCATCCGCATGACGCCAAACGCCCGAAGCCGGATCGTTCCACAGCACACGCTCCAGCCGCCGCGCGGCGTCCTCGGTGCCGTCGGCGCAGATCACCACGCCCGCATGTTGCGAGAACCCCATGCCGACGCCGCCGCCATGGTGCAGCGAGACCCAGGTCGCGCCGCTTGCGGTGTTGATCAGCGCGTTGAGCAGCGGCCAGTCGGATACGGCGTCCGAACCGTCCAGCATCGCCTCGGTCTCGCGGTTGGGCGAGGCGACCGAGCCGCTGTCCAGATGATCGCGCCCGATCACCACGGGCGCCTTCAGCTCGCCATTGGCCACCATTTCGTTGAAGGCAAGCCCAGCACGGTGCCGGTCGCCCAGCCCGATCCAGCAGATCCGCGCCGGCAGGCCCTGAAACGCGATCCTGTCGCGTGCCATGTCGAGCCAGCGATGCAGGTGTTCGTTCTCGGGGAACAGCTCTTTCATCTTGGCGTCGGTCTTGTAGATATCCTCGGGGTCGCCCGACAGCGCACACCAGCGGAACGGGCCAATGCCACGACAGAACAGCGGACGGATATAGGCAGGAACAAAACCGGGGAAGGCAAAGGCATTCTCCAGCCCCTCATCCAGCGCCACCTGCCGGATATTGTTGCCGTAATCCAGCGTCGGCACGCCCGCGTTCCAAAAATCGACCATGGCGGCAACGTGCTGTTTCATCGAAGCCCGCGCCGCTTTTTCGACCGCCTTGGGATCGCTTTCGCGCTTTTCCCGCCACTCGCCCATGGTCCAGCCGAGGGGCAGATACCCGTTGACTGGGTCATGCGCCGATGTCTGGTCGGTGACGATATCGGGGCGCATTCCACCCTCGCTCATGCGGCGGTAGATCTCGGGGAAAACCTCGGCGGCATTGCCCAGAAGGCCCACCGATTTCGCCTTGCCCGCCCTGGTCCAGCGGTCGATCATTTCCAGCGCCTCGTCCAGCGTCTCGGCCTTTTCGTCGAGGTATTTGGTGCGCAGGCGGAAGTCGATCGAGTCCGGGTTGCACTCGACCGCAAGACAGCAGGCCCCGGCAAAGACGGCGGCCAAAGGCTGCGCACCGCCCATACCACCCAGTCCACCGGTCAAAATCCACTTGCCGGTCAGATCACCGCCGTAGTGCTGGCGCCCGGCTTCGGCAAAGGTCTCGTAGGTGCCCTGCACGATACCCTGAGTTCCGATATAGATCCACGAGCCGGCGGTCATCTGGCCGTACATCATCAGGCCCTTCCTATCGAGCTCGTTGAAATGATCCCAATTGGCCCAATGCGGCACGATGTTCGAGTTCGCGATCAGCACGCGCGGCGCATCCTTGTGGGTGCGGATGATCGCAACCGGCTTGCCGGACTGGACGATCAGCGTTTCGTCCTCTTCCAGATCCTTCAGACTGGCGACGATGGTGTCGAAATCGTTCCACGTCCGCGCCGCGCGCCCGATACCGCCATAAACCACCAGCTCATGCGGGTTTTCGGCCACGTCCGGGTGCAGGTTGTTCATCATCATCCTGAGCGGCGCCTCGGTCACCCAGCTTTTGGCGTTCAGGTCCGGGCCGGTAGGCGGATAGATGTCGCGGGTATTCTTGCGCGGATCGCTCATTGCGAGGCTCCTTTTTCGGTCAATACGCCCGACAGGGCGAGGTCGCGGAGGCGTTCTAACATCGCCTTCAGATGCGGGCGGAGGGATTCGGCGCGGTCCTGCCGCCAGGTCCACGGGGCAGTTTCGTCCATATAGGCGCGCTGGGCGATCTCCATCTGGATCGCATGGCACCCCTCGGCGGGACGGCCATAGTGGCGGGTGGTCCAGCCGCCCTTGAACCGGCCGTTGAGAACCGACGTGAACCCTGTTGCGTCATTCGCCACGCCATGCACGGCCCGTTCGATGGCCGGGTGGCAGGTGGCGCCGGCGTTGGTGCCCGTGTTGAAAACAGGCAATTCGCCTTCGTACAGGAACGGAATCAGCGACCGGATCGAGTGACAGTCGAACAGGATCGCCACCCCATTCTTTGCGCGCACCCGGTCCAGTTCCCGCTCAAGCGCCGCATGATAGGGCGCGTGATATTTCACGCGCCGGTCCTCGATTTCGTCCCCGGACGGTTCCTGCCCTTCGGTCCAGATCGGCACCCCGTCAAAATCGGTCAGCGGCACCAGCGTGGTTGTGTTCTGTCCGGGATAAAGCGACACGCCTGCCGGATCGCGATTGGCATCGATCACGTAGCGGTGGATATGCGACTGCACCACGGTCGTATCGCTCAATAGCCCCTGGTAGAGCCTGTTTATGTGCCAATCCGTGTCCGCCAGTCCGCGCCCGTTTTGGTTCAGACGGGCGCCCACCGCGTCCGGCACATGCGTGCCGCCATGCGGTTGCCCAAGAACGACCGGCCCATCGCCGCGCTGAACGCTGAACACCTGCATCAGGTCAACTCCGGCATCGGGACATCGACCGCACTCAGGATTTCGCCATCAGCAACCAGGTGCCGCGCGGTTTCCAGATCGGGGGCCAGATAGCGGTCCTCGGCCAGAGCGGGTACATCCGCGCGAAGCCGTGCGATCACCCGCCGAAGTGGTGCGCTGGTTCGCAGTGGCGCGCGGAATTCCACACCCTGCGCGGCGCACAGCAGTTCGATCCCCAGAATATAGTTCAGGTTCCCGACCATCCGCATCAGCCGCCGCGCGCCATGAGCGGCCATGGATACATGATCCTCCTGATTGGCTGAAGTTGGTGTGCTGTCGGTGACGCAGGGATTGGCCAGATGCTTGTTCTCGCTCATCAGCGCGGCGGTGGTCACCTCGGCAATCATCAGGCCCGAGTTCAGCCCCGGTTCCGGCGTCAGGAACGGCGGCAGGTCAAAGCTGAGCGTCGGGTCCACCATCAGCGCAATGCGCCGCTGGGCGATGGCGCCGATCTCGGACACCGCCAGCGCGATCATGTCGGCGGCAAAGCCCACCGGCTCGGCATGGAAATTGCCGCCCGAAACGATGGCTTGCGGATCGCCCAGCACCAGCGGGTTGTCGGTGGCGGCGTTGGCCTCGATCGTCAGCGTGGCGGCGGCCTGGCGCAGGATGTCCATCGCGGCACCCGTCACCTGCGGCTGGCAGCGGATGCAATAGGGATCCTGCACCCGCGTGTCGCCCTCGCGGTGACTTTCGCGGATGACCGAACCCTCAAGCGCGGCACGCATGGCGCCTGCTGCCTCGATCTGGCCGCGATGGCCGCGCAGGGCGTGAATCTCAGGCTGCAGTGGCGCGGTCGATCCCATGATCGCATCGGTCGACACTGCCGAAATGACCAACGCATTCTGCGCCGCACGCCAGGCCTCGAACAACCCGGCCAGTGCATAGGCGGTGGAAAACTGCGTGCCGTTGATAAAGGCCAGCCCCTCTTTCGGGCCCAGCGCGATGGGGGTCAGACCGGCGCGCGCCAACGCCTCGGCCCCCGGCAGGACCTTGCCCTGGTATTCCGCCTCGCCCTCACCGATCACCACGGCGGTCATATGGGCCAGCGGGGCCAGGTCACCGGAGGCGCCAACCGAACCCTGCGCCGGGATCACCGGGGTCACACCGCGCGCCAGCATCTCCTGCAGCAGCTCGATAAGCTCCCACCGGACGCCGGAGGCTCCCCGGCCGAAGGACAGCAGCTTCAGCGACATCATTAGCCGGGCCAGCCGCCGTGGTACTGCCTGCCCGACGCCGCAGCAATGGCTGAGGATCAGGTTGCGTTGCAGCGTCGAGGTATCGCCGGGCGCGATCTTGAGGCTGGCGAGTTTTCCGAAACCTGTATTTACGCCATAAACGGCCTTGTCCCCGGCGGCGGCTTCGGCGATCCGCGCCGCAGCCGCCCGAACACCGGGTTCACAGCTTTCGTCCAGTAGGATCGGCGTTTCGTGCCAATAGATCTGGGCAAGCTCCGGTAGCGTGGCGGTTCCCGGAGTGAGCTTGAGAACGCTCATTCAATGCCTCCAAAGATGCGTTTGTGCAAAGGGTTGAAGCCGATGCGATAGGACAGCTCGGCGGGATGTTCGACATCCCAGACGGCCAGATCGGCGCGCTGGCCGCGCGCGATGGTGCCAGTGTCGGTCAGACCCAAGGCGCGGGCGGCTTCCCGAGTGACACCGGCAAGGGCCTCTTCGGGTGTCATCCGGAACAGGGTACAGGCCATGTTCATCGTAAGCAAAAGCGAGGTGAGCGGTGACGAGCCGGGATTGCAGTCGGTTGCCAGCGCCATTGGGACCTTGTAATGGCGCAGCAGGTCGATGGGCGGCACTTGGGTTTCGCGCAAGGTATAGAACGCCCCAGGCAGGACCACCGCGACCGTTCCGGCATCGGCCATGGCGGCAACGCCCTCTTCGTCGAGATATTCGATATGATCCGCCGACAGCGCTCCATATGAGGCCGCCAATTTCGCACCGCCAAGGTTCGACAGCTGTTCGGCATGCAGTTTGACCGGCACGCCCAGGGCTTTGGCCTCTTCGAAAACGCGGGCGATTTGGGCGGGGCCAAAGGCGATCCCTTCGCAGAACCCGTCAACCGCGTCGATCAGCCCGTCGGCATGGGCCGCGCGCAGGGCCGGGATGCAGACCTCGTCGATATAGGCATCATCGCGCCCCTTGTATTCCGGCGGAACGGCGTGCGCGCCCAGAAACGTGGTTCGGACGCGAACAGGTCGTTCCCGTCCGATCCGGCGGGCGGCACGGAGCATCCGGAGTTCGGTTTCCTGATCCAGCCCATAGCCGGATTTGACCTCGATGCAACTGACGCCTTCTGCCAGCAGGGCGTCAACCCGAGGCAACGCGTTTGCCAGCAACTGATCTTCGGTCGCCGCGCGGGTGCCGTTCACGGTAGACAGGATACCGCCACCGGCGCGCGCGATTTCCTCATAGGAGGCACCCTTCAGGCGCATTTCGAACTCGACAGCGCGATTGCCGCCGAACACGACATGCGTGTGCGCGTCGATCAGTGCCGGGGTGACAAGGCGGCCACCAAGATCCTCATGCTGCCAGTCCGCGAAGGTATCGGGCAGCGACGCTCCGGGGCCGACCCATGCGATTTTACGCGCCTCGATCGCGACGGCCCCGTCCGGTATCATCCCGTACGGGGTTTGCATGTTGTCGAATGTGGCAACTTGCGCACCGCGAAGAACGATTTTTTCGGCCATGACGATTCTTTGGGACTCCCCTTCCATGTTATTTTTTCGTATATGTATAAAAAAATAAAGTCTACACAAAAGAGCGCCAGATGAAAATTCATGCGAAAACCGGCCTGTTGGGCTCTGATTGGGTGAGTGATCTGAGGGTTACGGTTGCAGATGGCGAAATTTCCGCCATCGAAAAGGATGTCGCTCCGGCATCGGATGATCTGCGTGTTGATACCCTGCTGCCATCACTTGCCAACCTGCACAGCCACGCCTTTCAGCGCGCCATGGCGGGGATGACCGAGGTTCGTGCGGTCGGTAAGGAAAGCTTCTGGACCTGGCGCACCCTGATGTACCTCTTTCTGGACCGGCTGACGCCCGAGCAGGTCGAAGCCATCGCCGCGCTTGTTTTCATGGAAATGCAGGAGGCGGGCTATGCCTCGGTCGGTGAGTTCCACTATGTCCATCACCAGCCGGGCGGACAGACCTATGACCGGCTGTCAGAGTTGAGCCAGCGCATTTTTGCCGCCGCCGCCCAAACCGGCATCGGCCTGACGCATCTGCCTGTTCTGTATACCTATGGCGGCGTCAATCAGGAAGACCTCGCCGGCGGCCAGATGCGGTTCGGCAATGACGTGGACCGCTTCCTGAGGCTGGTCGGCGAATGCAGGGCCATTGGCGGGATGCCCGCTGACACCCGTGTCGGCATCGCACCGCATTCCCTGCGGGCAACTTCGCCGGCCGATTTGTCCGAGGTTCTGGCGCAGGTGACCGGTGGTCCGGTCCACATTCATATTTCGGAACAACTCCGGGAAGTCGCCGAGGTAGAGGCGAAACTTGGCACGCGCCCGGTCGAATGGCTGTTGGGCAATGCCGACGTGAATCGCCGCTGGTGTCTGATCCATGCGACCCACATGACCGACGCGGAAACAATCGGCCTGGCCCGGTCCGGCGCGGTCGCCGGATTGTGCCCGATTACCGAAGCCAATCTCGGCGACGGCATCTTCAACGGTGCGGTCTATGTCAGGAACCAAGGCGCGTTTGGAATTGGATCGGACTCTAACGTTCGAATATCGCTGTCCGAGGAACTGCGTACGCTGGAGTATTCCCAACGCCTGCGCGATATGGCCCGAACTGTCCTTGTGCCCGAAGAAGGGTCTGTCGGCCACACCCTGTATACACGGGCCGCACTGGGCGGCGCACAAGCCCTGGGCCGCGACGCGGGCGAGATTTCCGTCGGAAAGATCGCCGATCTGGTGGCCATCGATCGCACTCACCTTTCTCTGTGTGCGTTGAAGGATCGACAATTGCTGGACGGGCTGTGCTTTGTGGCACCTGATGCGGTGGTGACCGATCTTTGGTCGGCAGGCCGCCATATGGTCCGCAACGGACGGCATACAGAAAGGGACGCGATCATATTGCGCTATCGCACGGCCATTGCCGGCCTGTTGCGTGATGTCTAAACGATCCTAAAACACGGATGGACCTCGTCAAATGAAGCAGAGCCCGGAAACCACAAGTTATCGCGATATCAAACGCACCGTTCTTGAGCGCATCCGGTCGGGCGAGTGGCGGCCGGATTCCCTGTTGCCCAATGAACAGGATCTGGCCGTCGAGTTTTCCTGCACCCGGACGACGGTCAACCGGGCCCTGCGGGAACTGGCCGATGAGGGTTTTCTGGAACGGCGCCGCAAGGCTGGAACCCGGGTGCTCAGCGCACCGCAGCGGCAGGCCCGCTTCACCATCCCGTTGGTCCGGGACGAAATCGAGGCAACGGGCGCAACATACCGCTATGCCCTGGTTTCGGCCGAGGTGCAGACCGCGCCGGAATGGTTGGGCGCCAGGCTGCAACTTCGGCCCGGGCAAGAGGTGAAACATGTAAGGTGCATGCACTATTCAAACAACATGCCATTTCAGTACGAAGATCGCTGGATCGTGGTGGACAGCGTTCCCGACGTAGCAAATGTAGATTTCGCCGATATTGGACCGAATGACTGGCTGGTGCAGACCGTGCCGTTTACCAATGTCGAACTGACCTTTCTGGCCAGCCGTGCCGATGCAACGCTCGCGGGTTTTATGGATGTGCCTGAAGGCGAACCGGTTTTCACTGCCGAGCGGATCACCTGGCTGCAAGGTTGTCCGGTTACATTTGCCAAGTTCTATTTTGCCGCCGGATACCGGATGACCACTCAGATTTGACCCGCGCCGCCGAATGTTGTTGCCAATTCTCGAAACATCGACACGATGGGTGGGCTCCTGAAGGACGCCCTGCTGGAAATCCACAAAGACGCGGTCGCTGAAACCTGACTGGCCGCATCACCTGCGGAAAGGAATTTCTTTCAGAATTTCCCGCCCGTTTTTCGTCAACAGCCAGCAATTCCGCCCCTCGAATACGGCAGAGGCCAGCGGCCGCCCATACCCGGCGCCAGCGTCCAGATTGATCCGGTTGCCCTTGTTTTCTGCGCAGCTGGCCGGAGTATGCCCATGCACGACCAGCCAGGGATGAGCGCGAAGGTCGTCCAGAAACTCGTGGCGTATCCAGATCAGATCATCCTCGGATTGCTGTTCCAGAGGAACACCGGGCCGAATACCGGCATGCGCGAACAACAACTCGCCTTCCTGGTGGTAGTTCGCCAACTCTTCAAGAAACTGCACATGCTCATGCGGCACCGCGGCGCGCGCTTGCTCGTGTATCTGATCAATCCGATCGCGATCACCGATGCGCATGCCATACGATGCCAGTGTCTCTGCCCCTCCCAACCGTTCGTCCAACCAGTGAAATCCAGCACGCAGGCGTTCATCATTGGCAGGATTTTCCTGCATGAAGAGCGCAAACATTCTGTCATGATTGCCCCGCAAAGTGATCCAGTCCCGGCCTGCCCGTTTGCCTTCGATCAGCAGGTCCAGCACACCCCGGCTGTCCGGACCCCGATCTGTGTAATCACCAAGGAACACGACACGTGCATCTGGTCCGCCATCCGCTTCGATCCGCGAAAGCGCGGTTTCCAGCAGTGCGCGCTGACCATGAATGTCGCCAATCGCATAAACCGGTGGAGGCATCCGGATCTCCCTAACAGGTGTCGTTTCCGGTTCTGCACCAGCTCAACTGCGACGTCTAGGACAATCCATCAAGGAACGACCGCCGCGGTTAAGTGAAGCCAATTGAAAAAAACGACACCAAGCGTTTCCCGAGGATGTTCCCGCATTGAAAGCGATCATCACGACAGGTGATGCGATTGAACCGTGCAAGTTTTCAAGACCTCGAAACCGTGCTGTCCCGCCCGAAACGCAAAGGTACAAAACATATCAGCCGTTTTGCACCCCGGTTCAGGGATGCAAAACGATGTGATTGGGCATTCAGGTTACATCGAATTCCAAAGGTTTGATCTGGGTGAACAACCCTGTTTCGGCCAGCTTAGCGCGCGCTTGGGCCGGAACGGGTTCGTCCACATAAAGCAACGCGATGGCCTCCCCACCGGCTGCGGCGCGTCCGAGGGTAAAGTTGGCAATATTGACACCGTGTTCGCCCATGGTCCCTCCCAGCGTGCCGATGATGCCGGGAACGTCCTCGTTGGTGGTATAAAGCATATGCGCACCCACCTCGGCATCGATATTGATGCCCTTGATCTGGATGAATCGGGGCTTGCCGTCGGAAAAGACCGTGCCCGCGATCGAACGCTCGCGCTTGTCGGAAACCACAGTCACCTTGATATAGCCGTCGAACGCTCCGGACTTGTCCTGGTTGGTCGTCGATATCTGAATTCCACGCTCCTTTGCGATGACCGGTGCCGAGACCATGTTCACCTCGGGGTTCAGCTTTTTCATGATCCCCGCAACCAGAGCGCAATTGAGCGCGGCAAGGTTCATTTCCGAGGCAACCCCGTCATAGAGGATGTTGATGGCCTTGATCGGCTCATCCGTCATCTGACCGACAAAGCTGCCCAGATGCCCTGCCAGCTTGATCCACGGCCCCATCACCCGTGCCTCTTCGGCAGTCACCGACGGCATGTTCAGCGCATTTTCGACAGCCCCGGTCAGCAGATAGTTCGAGATCTGCTCGGCCACCTGCAGCGCCACATTTTCTTGCGCCTCGGTGGTAGCGGCACCCAGATGCGGGGTGCAGACCACGTTGGGCAGGTTGAACAGGGCGTTTTCCCTGGCCGGTTCCTCACTGAACACGTCAAACGCAGCACCTGCAACCTGACCGGTTTGCAGCGCCTCGGCCAGCGCATCTTCATCCACCAGTCCACCTCGGGCGCAGTTGACGATACGCACACCCTTCTTGGTCTTGGCCAGGTTCTCGCGGCTCAGGATGTTGCGGGTCTGATCTGTCAGCGGCACGTGTAGCGTAATGAAATCGGCCCGCGCCAGCAGTTCATCCAGTTCGACCTTTTCAACGCCCATCTTGGCAGCTTTCTCTTCGCCCAGATAGGGATCATAGGCGATGACCTTCATTTTCAGGCCCAGCGCGCGTTCGCAAACGATGCCACCGATGTTGCCCGCGCCGATCACGCCAAGTGTCTTGTTGGTCAGTTCGATCCCCATGAACTTGGACTTTTCCCACTTGCCCGCATGGGTCGAGGCGCTGGCCTCGGGGATCTGCCGCGCAACGGCGAACATCATGGCGATGGCATGTTCGGCGGTGGTGATCATGTTACCGAACGGCGTGTTCATCACGATCACACCTTTCTTGCTGGCGGCTTCCTTGTCGACATTGTCGGTGCCGATCCCGGCCCGGCCGATCACCTTCAGCTTGTCGGCTTTTTCCAGAATGGTGGGCGTGACCTTGGTGGCCGAGCGGATGGCGAGGCCGTCATACTGGCCAATCACTTCGGCCAGCTTGTCCTTGTCCTTGCCCAGATCCGGCATGAAATCCACGTCGATCCCACGATCGCGGAAAATCTGCACGGCAGTTTCGCTGAGCTTGTCAGATACGAGTACTTTGGGAGCCATTTCTCTGGTCCTTGATAAATGAGAGATGTCCGGGCCACATGCGGGGCCCGGAATTTTCGTCGAAAATTCTTCGCTCAGGCGGCTTCCGTTTGCGCGGCAATTTCGGCCTCGAAGGCCCAGGCCAGCCACGGCAGCATCGCTTCGATATCCGAGGTCTCGACCGTGCCACCGCACCAGATGCGCAGACCTGCGGGCGCGTCACGATAGGCGCCGATATCCAGCGCGATATTCTCGGCTTCCAACCGTTTGGCAACTGCCTTGGCAAAGGCGGCACCGTCCTGAATTCGTGCATCGGTGAACTTCAGACAAACTGATGTATTCGACTGCGTCGCTGCATCCTCCGCCAGATTTGCGATCCAGTCGTTGCGGTCGCAGAACGCGTGTACCGCACCGGCATTGGCATCCGCACGGGCGATCAGCCCCTGCAAGCCGCCAACCGATCGCGCCCAGTCCAGCGCGAACAGATAGTCCTCGACCGCCAGCATCGATGGCGTGTTGATCGTGGCGCCCGTGAAAATACCTTCGATCAGCTTGCCGCCTTTGGTCAGGCGGAAAATCTTGGGCAGGGGCCATGCGGGGGTATAGCTTTCCAGCCGCTCGACCGCGCGGGGGCTCAGGATCAGCATCCCATGCGCCGCTTCACCGCCCAGAACTTTCTGCCAGCTGAAAGTAGTGACATCCAGCTTGTCCCATGGCAGGTCCATCGCAAAGGCCGCTGAGGTTGCGTCGCAGATCGTTAGACCCTGACGATCATCGGCAATCCAGTCGCCATTCGGAACCCGCACACCCGAGGTCGTTCCGTTCCATGTGAACACAACATCATTGGCGAAGTCGATCGAAGCCAGATCAACAATCTGACCGTAGTCAGCCGTCTTGACCTCGGCGTCGATCTTGAGTTGCTTGACCACATCCGTGACCCAGCCGGACCCAAAGCTTTCCCAGGCCAGCATCTCGACCTTGCGCTCACCCAGCAACGACCACAGTGCCATCTCAACCGCGCCGGTGTCGGATGCGGGAACGATGCCGATGCGATAGCCTTCCGGAATTCCCAAAATTTCGCGAGTGCCTTCGATCGCTGCCTTCAGCTTGTCTTTGCCGACGGCGGCACGGTGCGACCGGCCCAAGGCGGCATCGGCCAGCTTGCTCAGTTCAAATGTAGGGGGTTTGGCGCAGGGGCCAGAGGAAAAACGCGGATTAGCCGGCCGCGTTGCCGGTTGTTCGATAGTCATGTGTATTACCCTTCCAGATACACGCCCCTCGTTGGGGAGGGGTGTCCCGCCGCCAGAGCTATTGCGCTGCGTCGCGGCAGGCAAGCGGAATTTCAACCAAATTCGTCGCATTGGAGTTCATTTCCGACGCAACTGACTATGATCGGAAACCTGGGCTCCATGTCGGAAAAACCTGGTGAAAGTGTTCCACGGGGCCCAGGTGTGGTAGGAGTATTTGGAAAATTCATATATTTCAAGTCCTTATGCAGCTCAGAATTTGTCCCATTGAGAGAAACCCTGCAGGTTTTCTTGGAATCCGGGTGCAGCAACTGATCTCTGGCGGAATTTCTGCGCCTGCGCTATGCGCCGGTACCAAGACAGGAGATTCCGAATGCACATCGCCACTCTGCTGACCAATCCCGCCAGCCCGATGCTGGAGGCGGCGCTGGTCGAAACATTGCGCAACGCATGGGGCGGCGGCGAGACAGTCTGGCTGAACCCGGACCTCGCGGTAGAATTCTCTCTGGCGCAGGTGCCCGGAAATCAGTGGGAAGTCTGGAGTGAATTGCAAGGCCTCGGCGTTGATCTGGTGATCCAGCAAGCCGAAGGGCGCCGCAAGAAGATGCTGCTTGCCGATATGGACAGCACCATGATCCAGCAGGAGTGTATCGACGAACTGGCGGATGAGGCAGGCGTCGGCGATCACGTCAAGGACATCACCGCGCGCGCCATGAATGGCGAGCTTGATTTCGAGGAAGCCCTGACCGAGCGGGTCGGCCTTTTGAAAGGTCTGGACGCGGCGGTGATTTCCAAGGTTCTGAACGAACGGATCACGTTCATGCCCGGCGGTCGGGAACTGGTTGCGACGATGCGTGCGCATGGATCTTATGCGGCACTGGTCTCGGGCGGGTTCACCGCATTCACCGCGCATGTGGCCGAAATATTGGGCTTTGACGAGAACCGGGCCAACACTTTGCTGGTCGAGGCCGGTCGGCTCACCGGGGATGTGCAACATCCGATCCTTGGGCGTGACGCCAAGGTTCGGGCTCTCACGGAGATCTCCGCACGCCTTGAAATTGCCGAATCCGAGGTGATTGCTGTTGGCGACGGCGCCAATGACCTGGGGATGCTTGGCTTGGCCGGGACGGGGGTCGCATTGCATGCAAAGCCTTCGGTCGCGGCACAATGCGAGGTTCGGATCAATCATGGCGACCTGACCGCGTTGTTGTATCTCCAGGGCTATTCAGCCGACGAGTTTTTGACAGATTGACAGGCACCTGAAAGGCCGCCGGAAACGATCTGGCGAAGGAACGGATTCCTTCTTCCCATTATTTAACTTTTTTGTAAAATACAGGGATGACGAATCTGCTTTCCACATTTTCGGCCCTGTCCGACCCGACACGGTTCTCGATCATTGAACAATTGATGGAGCTGGGCGAACAACCCGCCGGCGACCTGATCGAAGGCAAAGGCATGTCGGGCGCCGCGGTTTCGCGCCACCTGAAGGTTCTGCGCGAGGCCGGATTGATCAACCAGCGCGTCAGCGGAACCCGGCGGCTTTACTCCGTCCGCCCTGAAGGACTGCGCGCGATTGCCGAATGGACCATTTCAAAAAGACAGTTCTGGGAGTCGAGCCTCGACCGGCTGGGCGACCTTCTTGAAAAGGAAAACACATGGCCGACCTGAGACTGGAGCGGGAGTTTCCCGTCAGCCCTGAGATCCTGTTCGCGTGGATCAGCGATGGCGACAAGCTTGTGCAATGGTGGGGGCCAGAGGGATTGCACGTTCCTAGGCACAACCTTGACTTCAGCCGCACCGGCCCCTGGTATTCGGTGATGGTCAACGGCGATGGTCAGGAGTTCAAGGTTTCGGGTCATGTGACCCATGTGAACCCGCCGGCATCGGTCGGCTTTACCTGGGGATGGCACGACGAAAACGACGAAAGGGGCGATGAAAGCCACGTGACGCTGACGGTCGAACCAACCGAAACGGGGTCGCGGCTGGTGGTGGATCATCGCGAACTCGGCGATGACGAACTCAGTGCACGTCACGAGGAAGGCTGGACGTCCAGCCTGCGCAAACTCGCCGCTAAACTGAACTGATTCTCAAAAAAGGGAGGTAAGACAATGCCGGAATTCATTTTTGCATATCATGGAGGCAAAACCCCGGACACACCCGAGGAAGGCGAAAAGGTCATGGCCGCCTGGAAAGCCTGGTTCGAGGGCATGGGAGAGGCGGTCGTCATCCCCGGCGCGCCGGTCGGCATGTCCAAGACGGTCAGCTCCGGCGGCGTCGCGGATGATGGCGGGGCCAATCCGATTTCGGGCTATTCTGTCGTCAAGGCAGCCGACATCGGCGCGGCAACGGATATGGCCAAGGGGTGCCCAATGGTGGTGACGGGAAATGGCTCGGTCGAGGTGGCCGAGATCATCGAGATGTAACGCTGTGACAGACCGGCCGTCAGATGAATCCGTCGGCCGGTTTAATCATTCCGCATTCGATACCGCGTCGGCTGAATTGTGGGGCGTTCATGTATTTCCGGGTGATCGGATGACCGGCGTCCAGAACGCCCAGGCTAACCAGAATGGCCGCTATCGCGCATTCACTGGCCCGCGTTGCCCCATCCGCGATTTTCACCGCCACCCCCATCCGTTTTTCGGGAATGATCGCGATATAGACCGCTTCGGCCCCGGTCTTGATCGCCACGCGCCCGTCCATCGCGCGCATGAGTTCGGTACAGGCCCTACCCTCACCGGCGACCAGTTCGGGATATTCGATCATTGCATCGACCAATTGCCGGGCGGCCTCGCTTTGCCGGTCTGACCGGTCCTCCGCCGACGCGAACCACGCCATCGAACGCGCAAATCCCGACAGCGTGGTCTGAAAGTTGGGCGCGGAACAGCCGTCGATCCCATAGCCGGGGCTGGTCTCACCCGTGACCTCCTCGAACGCGGCCAGACAGGCTTGCTGCACCGGATGATCGATCTCGACATATTCCGGCCCCGCGCCCATGTGCTGCGCCAGGGTCAGAAAGCCCGAATGCTTGCCCGAACAGTTGTTGTGAAGCTGGCAGGGCGTGTCATCGGCCAGGATCAGCCCGTCACGTGCCGCCATGTCCGACGGCTCCTGCGGGCCGCAGCGCAGATCGGTTTCGCCAAGGCCCAGATGGTCCAGCCAGGCCGTCACCCTGTCGGTGTGGATTGCGGCCCCTGTATGCGACGCGCAGGCCAGCGCCAGATGCTCGGCCCCCAGCCCATACTTCGCCGCCGCGCCCGATGTCACCAGAGGCAAAGCCTGAATCATCTTGGCGGATGACCGCGGATAGATCACGGCTTCGGGATCGCCCCAGCTTTGCACGATCTGGCCGGTATCGTCGCAAATCACCGCATGCCCCAGATGCAGGCTTTCCAGCAAAGAACCACGCCATACTTCTGTCATCGGTACCGGATGCGTCACGACGTCCCCCCATTCCCTGCGCAAAATTCTGCCAATCGCCCTTTCGCCCGTGGCGAAACCTGCGTTAGTGTGTGTATGTCGGCAAACGATGGGGGGCGCAATACGAGACAGGACATAAAGACCTGCATGCGCACCCGAACAACTTGAGGTAGAAGTCGGGCTAGGAGGCTGGACAAATGGGATCAAATCTCGTCCGCATTGTTGCGGGCCTGTGCATGGCCGGAATGGCCACCACCGCAATCGCTCAGCAAGCGCAAAGCACCAACCGGGTTGCAGCCAAGACCGACTGGAGCGTTTTCGTTGAATCCGACCCGACCGAATGCTGGAGCGTTTCGGCCCCGAAAGAGACTGTCAACACCCGCGGCGGGCGCGTCGTTTCAGTGCGGCGCAGCGATATCCTGCTGTTCGTATTCTTCCGGCCAGAAAAAGACGTTAAGGGGCAGGTGACCTTTACCGGTGGTTACCCGTTCGCGCCGGGATCGACCGTGAACCTTGCCATCGACGGGACCGAATTCGAACTGATCACAGATGGCGAATGGGCCTGGCCCGCCACGGCCGCCGAAGACCTGAAGGTCGTGACCGCCATGAAACGAGGCACCGAGGCGGTGCTGACGGCCCGTTCCTCACGCGGAACGCAGACCAAAGATACCTTCTCGCTGCTGGGCTTTACCGCTGCGGTCGAGGACGCTGAAAAGCGCTGCGCGAACTGATCGCGACCCATATCGCTCTGCAAAGCCCCGCCACCCCGGTCGGGGCTTTTTTTGTGACGCCGTCCGCAAAATTGAATTGCATCCCTTACCGGGTGCAGGGCAATTTCAATCCTGCAGACCCGCGTCACGACAAGCTTTCCGAAGGAATTTCGCATGCGCAGCCGCAAGACAATTCACGTCATTTCCGCCCATGCCGAAGGCGAGGTTGGCGATGTTATCGTTGGCGGGGTTGCTCCACCGCCGGGTGATACGCTTTGGCAGCAGCGATCCTTTATCGCGCAGGACCAGACGCTTCGGAATTTCGTTCTGAACGAACCGCGTGGCGGCGTTTTCCGGCACGTAAACCTGCTGGTGCCGCCGAAGCACCCCGATGCGGATGCCGCGTTCATCATCATGGAACCAGAAGACACGCCTCCGATGTCAGGATCGAACTCGATCTGCGTGTCGACCGTGCTTTTGGACAGCGGCATCCTACCTATGCAGGAACCTGTGACTGAACTGGTACTCGAAGCGCCGGGCGGGCTGGTTCGCGTGCGCGCCGATTGCCGAAACGGCAAAGCCGAACGCATTCATGTGCAAAACGTTCCCAGCTTTGCCGACAAAATCGGCGTGCCGCTGGAGGTGCCGGGGCTTGGAACGGTGATCGTGGATACGGCCTATGGCGGCGACAGTTTCGTAGTGGTCGACGCGGCCGCTCTGGGGTTTGAGATTACCGAGGCCGAGGCCAAAGATATCGCGCGGCTGGGTGTGACAATCACCAACGCCGCGAATGAACAACTGGGGTTCTCGCATCCTGAAAACCCCGATTGGGATCACATTTCGTTTTGTGCATTCTGCGGCCCCCTGAAGGAATCCGACCATGGATTGACCGGCAAATCCGCCGTTGCGATCCAACCCGGCAAAGTCGACCGGTCCCCGACCGGCACAGCGGTTTCTGCGCGCCTGGCGCTGATGGCCGCCAAGGGGCAAATCGGCCAGAGCCAGAGTTTTGAGGCGATCTCGATCATCGGCTCTCGGTTTACCGGCCGGATCGTTGGCGTCACGCAGTTTGCGGACCGGTCTGCGATCATTCCGGAAATCTCGGGCCGGGCCTGGATCACCGGCACCCACCAGCACATGCTGGACCCGGACGACCCCTGGCCCGGGGGTTACCGGCTCAGCGATACATGGGGGGCATGAACGCTGTGGCTGCGCCCATTTCGTTTCATACCCGTTACATTCACAATTCCGGTTCCTGCATTCCCGGCCACGGCTCGTTGACGCCCGGCCAAGCGCCGCTTACCCCTGAACATGTCAAACCGGAGGCCAGCCTATGACCCATGCCCTGCTCGTAATCGACGTTCAGAACGATTTTTGTCCCGGAGGTGCACTTGCGGTGCCTCAGGGGGACGACGTTGTTGCCACCATCAACGCCATGATGAACGGGTTTGACGCGGTGGTCCTGACCCAGGACTGGCACCCGGCGGGGCATTCGTCATTTGCCAGCTCGCATCCCGGCCTGGCCCCGTTCACCGTGACCGAAATGGCGTACGGGCCACAGGTTCTTTGGCCCGATCATTGCGTCCAGGGCACTCAGGGCGCTGAATTTCATCCCGGGCTTAGAACCGATGCCGACCTGATCCTGCGCAAGGGGTTTCGTTCGTCCATCGACAGCTATTCCGCCTTTTTTGAGAATGACCATACAACCCCTACCGGGCTGGAGGGGTATCTGCGCACGCGCGGGATCACGGCCCTGACGCTGGTCGGGCTGGCCACGGATTTTTGTGTCAATTACTCGGCGGTGGACGCGGCAAAACTGGGGTTTGACGTCACTGTGAGACTGGAAGCCTGCCGCGCGATCGATTTGGACGGCTCACTGGCCGCTGCCCACGACGGCATGCAAGAGGCAGGTGTTCGGCTGGAGTGAATGTTGCCATCTGTACGGTGACGACGCTGAATCGCTGTTTCAACTGAACGACCTGTCTATGTCTACGTGCCAATTTTGGCGAAACCCATCAGCCTGGCAGAAGCGGATCGCCAAAGGCATCTCTGACTGCCGCGGCCAGCCCTTCGATTTCCAGGCCCAGATAGTCGGGCACCGGGGCGAACCGTGCCCGGGGAAGGTGCTGGAATTCGAGTGTCGTATAGGGGCGTTTCCAAAGCCATTCGCGGTTTTCGACCGACCAGAGATCGGGGTTTGGCGGTGTTTCATCCGTAAAGGCATGAAAATGCAGGTCAAAGCCATGGGGCGCAACTTCCTGCATCGACAAAAGTCGCATGCCAAGCGTCCTGCAGACGGATTCCTCGGCCTGAATATCGCCGGTACGCAACGTAATCTGCCCGACCCGTCCCATGGCAAAGGGATTTTCAGGGTCGGCGGCGTTATCGGGACGGTTGCCATGGAAATCATGTTGAAGCAGTTCGATGACAAAGCCTTCGGGGTCAGCCAGATGGCACATGTACCCGATATCCAGAAACTGACGCGGATCGCTGACATCCACACCCGATTTACGCAAATGGCTGACCGCCAGATCGATATCCGGCAGGGTGATCCCGATCTTCCAATACCTCTGACCGCGATCAGGGGCATAGCCGCCGCCACCGGGCATCAGCAGAAGATCGGCGTCGCGCCCCTCATATCCAACCCGCCAGTTTTCACCGTCTGGCGTGGCGGTCATGCCCAGAACATCCGAATAGAATCGGGCAAGCCCAGCCGGGTCGGCCACCCGCAGGCGTAGTGCGGCAAGCCTCATGCGCACATTCCTGCAATGCCTGCGGCGACGTCCGGTTTGGCGGTCAGACTATCCGCAACCAGATCCCGGGCAACATCCATCAGCGTATCGGCCTCGACCACCCGGTCAACCAGGCCGAAGGCAAAGGCCTCTTCCGCCGAAATCTTCTGCCCGGCCATGAAAACGAGTTTGGTGCGTGCCGGGCCGATCAGGGCCGCCATCCGCCTGGGGTCGGAGGGTTGCGGCAGGAACCCAAGCTTCATCACCGGATAAAAGAACCTGGCCGAAGGCACGGCGATGCGCAGGTCGCAGGCCAGCACCATGCCGTTGGCTCCTCCTGCCAATGTGCCGTTCAGTGCGGCCACTGTCAGGCACGGCAGCGCGGCGATGGCGCCCGACAGCCTTTCCCATACATCCGAAGTGGCCAAACCCGCGCGGGCCTCGTCCAGATCGGCCCCGGCGCTGAACACTTTTCCCCTGCCGGTCAGGATCAGGGCCTTGGCGGCCACGGCCGCTTCGGCAATATCCGCCAGTTCCCCAAGCATCGCTTCGGTCAGCGAATTGGCCTTGTCGGGACGGTTTATGGTGACAATCCAAAGACCGTCTTCCTTGACCAGATCGATCATGCCAGCCCGGCCCGTCTGCGAATGTCCTCGTTGCGCAGTGAGATCTCGGTGCCGGCAAATTCATCCGCATCCCCGGAACACATCCACAACAGCGCCCGCGCCGGCCAGTCGGCGGGAATGTGCGCCTCCCAATCCAGCTGGCTGACCGGGTTGATGCCACTGGCCTTGATCTCGCGCTGCATCTGCGTTGCGACCGTTCCGGGCGACAGGCCCATCGCACGGATGCCATTGTGCCGTTCTTCAAGATGCAGACATTCGGTCAGCATCGCAGCACCCGCCTTTGAGGCGCAATAATGGCTCCAGGCCTCGACCGCATTATGCGCCGCACCGGAGGAGATCGTAAGAATCGATCCGCCGCCGCTCGCACGCATGACCGGCAAGGCCGCGCGCATGCCATAGAATATCCCTTTGAGGTTGATGTCGATGACTTGCCCCCAGGCAGCCGGGTCCACCCGCGAAAGATGAGAGATCGGCTCGATCACCCCCGCGTTCCCGATCAGCACATCCAGTCCGCCAAAGCGCGACACGCAGGCCGCCACCGCCGCCTCAACCTGAGCATAATCGCTGACATCGCAGGGCAGGGCGATAGCCTGTTCTCCGATCTCCGCCGCCAGCGCCGAGATTTGCGCTCCGCCCCGCGCGGCCAGCGCCACGTTGGCGCCCGCCGCGGCAAAAACGCGCCCTGCCTCGGCTCCAATTCCGCGGCTTGCGCCGGTGATCAGAACGGTTTTGCCCTGCATATCCATTCAGATTCCCTTTCTAAACTGAGTCTGCTGCAAGTCGTAGCGTGCAAAGGGGGAAAGGGTCCAGCCCTTGCCCCCTTGACGCCCGCGCCGACAAACCCGACGATGCGCGCGAAATTGATCAAGAAGGGTTCCCTTATGACTGCTTTTTTTCGCCGCAGCTGCGGTGCCATGATTGCCTATGCCGTCGCAACTCATGGTGCTTGGGCTGAACTGTCCGCCGACGACGTCTGGGCCGATTGGCAGGCCTATCTGGGGGGCATGGGCTATCAGGTGGCCGGTGAAACCAGCAGTTCGGGCGCAGTCATGACCATTGACAATATGACGATGTCGATGGATTTGCCCGAGGAAGACGGCCGGTTCTCGATGTCGATCCCGTCCATGACGCTGACCGAAAACGAAGATGGCTCGGTTACCGTCGGATTTCCGCCCTCGTTTCCGATGGTCATCGACGGCAACACCGAAGGCGAAGAATTCCGGGCCGAGTTGACCTATACCCATGACGGCTTGAACATGGTGATTTCCGGATCGCCCGAGGATGTGACCTATGATTACTCCGCCGCCAGTGTCGGGGTGGCCCTGACTTCGGTCGAGGCCGATGGTGCAAAGCTCCCGCCAGAGGCGATTGTGGCAGCCATGGACATGGTCAACGTCGCAGGCAAATCGCATATGAGGATCGGCGAGATGCGCGAGCTCGACCAGAGCATGACGGCCGACAGCCTGACCTATAATGTCGCCTTTGATGATCCTGAATCCGAAGACCAAGGCAAGTTCAAGGGCACCATGAACGGCCTGAGTTTTGAGGGCACCGGGACGATTCCCAAGGAATTCGATCCTGCCAATTACAACAGCCTTGTCGAGTCCGGCTTCGACTTTGACGGCAAGTTCACCTTTGCATCGGGTTCGGGCGAAGTCGCGGGTACCGGCGATGGCGAGCAATTCGAGATGTCCAGCCAATCCGAAGGGGGTGATTTCGCAATTGCCATGGATGCCGCACATATCGGTTACGATATCGCGCAAAAAGGCGTCAAAATTGCCGTCTCGACCGCGGACTTGCCCTTCCCCATCGAACTGGCGATGGCAAGCGCCGGGATCAAGTTCGACATTCCGGTACAGGCATCGGACGAGGTACAGCCCTTTGCCTTTGCAATGAACCTGACGGATTTCACCATGTCGGACATCCTGTGGGGCATGTTCGACCCTGCTGGCGCCCTGCCGCGCGATCCGGCGACCATCGCGCTTGACGCAAGCGGAACCGCCAAGATTAAGGTCAATTTCCTTGACCCGGCCGTGGCGGAAATGCTGGACGCGACCGATGCGGCCCCGGGCGAGTTGCATTCACTGAAGATAAACGAGCTGATCGTTTCGCTGATCGGCGCAAAACTGACCGGCAACGGCGATTTCAAGTTCGACAATTCGAACCTTGCCGCATTTAATGGAGTGCCTGCCCCGTCTGGCGAGGCCAACCTGCAGCTGGTCGGGGCCAATGCGCTGATCGACAAGCTGATCGGCATGGGGATTGTTTCCGACGAAGATGCGATGGGCGCGCGGATGATGATGGGTCTGTTTGCGGTTCCGGGCGATGCGCCGGACACGCTGAAATCGAAAATCGAGATCAACGAACAGGGCCATGTTTCGGCCAATGGCCAGCGGATCAAGTAAATCCGGCGGTTGGCAAAGAAACCTTGGGCCGCCGGCTTGGCGGCCCTTTTTGTTTTGATTCGCGCGAAGACGGGCGTTTGCAGATCGGAATTCTGTCCAATTCACCGGTGGCATACCCGCTTTCTCAAGCGTTCGGGCCTTGCAGCATGAACGGTGCAAGGCTAGGTCCAGAATATACGACGGAGGCCAAATGACACGGACACCCGAAGAAATCAGCCATGCGCTTTTGGATGCGGCCCGCAAGGCGGGTGCGGATGCCGCAGACGCGATCGTGATCGATGGGTCCTCGATTTCCGTCGAAACCCGCAATGCGACGCTGGAAAAAGCGGAACGATCCGAAGGGGTCGATCTTGGTCTGAGGGTCTTTCTGGGCAAACGCCAGGCCATTGTATCCAGTTCCGACAGCCGGCCAGAGACTTTGGCCGCGATGGCCGAACGCGCCGTTGCAATGGCACGGGAGGCGCCCGAAGACCCCTATTCGGGGCTGGCGGCTTCGGATCAGATCGCCAGATCATGGAAGACCGACATACTGGAGCTGGTCGACCCCGCACCCGAACCCACGGCCGAGGCGCTGATGCGGGACGCCCTCGAAGCCGAGGCGGCGGCCATGTCGGTCGCAGGCGTCACTCAGGTATCCGATGCGGCGGCGGGCTTTGGTGTGCACCGCGTGCATCTGTGCGCGACGAACGGGTTTTCGGGGGGGTATGCAAGATCCAGCCGCTCCATATCCTGCGTGGCGATTTCCGGTCAGGGCACCGGGATGGAACGCGACTATGACGGCGACAGCCGCACCTTCCAGGCCGACCTGCGCGAGGCCCGGGACATCGGGCAAAGCGCGGGGGAGCGCGCGGTGAGTCTGCACGGGGCGCGGAAACCCAGAACGGGTACCTTTCCGGTCCTGTTTGACGAACGTATTTCCTCGTCGCTGATCGGGCATCTTATGGCCGCCAGCAACGGGGCGGCCATCGCCCGGGGTTCCTCATGGCTCAAGGACAGTATGGGCGAGCGCGTCTTGCCCGATACATTGTCCCTGATCGAAGATCCGCACCGCCCCCGCATCTCGGGATCGCGCCCCTTCGATGCCGAAGGGTTGCCCACCGCAAGGCGGGCGATCGTGGAAAACGGCATTCTGACCGGATGGACATTGGATCTGTCCAGCGCGCGCAAACTGGATATGCCTGCAACCGGCAACGCGGTGCGCGGCGTTTCCGGCCCGCCATCGCCGAGCAACTGGAACCTGAGCCTGACGCAGGGCGACCAAGGCCGCGACGGCCTGTTGCGCGACATGGGAACCGGGTTTTTGGTCACTTCCATGATCGGTTCGACCATCAACCCCAATACCGGCGACTATTCGCGTGGCGCGTCGGGGTTCTGGGTCGAGAACGGCGAAATCTCGCACCCGGTCAACGAATGCACCATCGCGGGCAATCTACGCGACATGCTGCGACGGATCATTCCGGCCAACGATGCGCGCGGATACCTGTCTCGCGTGGTCCCCTCACTTCTTGTCGAAGGGATGACCCTTGCCGGTAACTGATCTGTCCCTGCTCGTCGATGCCGCGCTGGAGGCCGGGCGGATCGCCACCCGGTATTCAGGGGACACGGCGCAGCGCTGGGACAAGCCACAGGGCGGTGGGCCGGTGACCGAGGCCGATCTGGCAGTCAACGCGATGCTGGAACAACGACTGCCTTCGGCCCGGCCCGGCTATGGATGGCTGAGCGAGGAAACCGAGGACAACGACGACCGCCTACATCGGGAGCATGTGTTTATCATTGATCCGATCGACGGCACCCGCAGCTTTGCGGAAGGCTCGAAAACCTGGGCGCATTCCCTGGCGGTGGCGCGCGACGGTGTCATAACCGCAGCGGTGATCTATCTACCGAAGCGCGATCTGCTATATGCCGCCGCTGAGGGCGAAGGCGCAACGCTGAACGGCACGCCGATCAGCGCGACCGAGGCGAGCGATATGGAGAAATCCGAGATCCTCGCGGCCAAACCCAACCTTGACGGGCGTCATTGGCGGGGTGGCGTGGCACCGGTGTTTGTCCGGGCGTACCGGCCCTCTCTGGCTTATCGCATGGCGCTGGTCGGACAGGGCCGGTTCGACGGGATGCTGACACTGAGACCGAGCTGGGAGTGGGATATCGCCGCCGGCGATCTGATCCTGCGTGAGGCACAAGGGGCGTGCACCGACAAAAACGGGCAGGCTTTGCGCTTCAACAATCCGCAACCCCGGCTTGACGGTGTTGTCGCGGCGGGGGCGCTATTGCATTCGCTGCTGATGGCCGAACTTGAACCCGGTGTCGGTTGGGCATCGTGACCCGTTCGCGCTCTCTCAGCCTGGCGGCATACCGGGTGTTGTCCTGGCGCGGTTCGAAGCCCGGCGACAGCGACGCGCCGCCGCGTCCGAAAGGCGAAGTATTGTGGATACACGTTGCGGCGCGAAAACATGTTGCCCCGGTTAACGATTTTTGCCGCCGCCTGCAGCAACTCAGACCGGACCTGTCAGTAATGTTCACCATTCCCAACGGTTCTGGAGATACCGACTGGGGTGGCATGATCGCGCCGGTTTTCCGACTGCCCGAAGACAATACAAATGCAGTTCGCCGGTTTCTGGATCACTGGTGCCCGGACATGGGCGTGTGGGTCGGCGGTGGGCTGTTACCCAATCTTATTTCTGATGCGGCAGATCGCGGTATTCCCCTGATCCTGCTGGAAGGCGAAATCGATGTCGTGGTTCCGCGCCGCCACCGGTGGTTGCCGGATATCCCGCGCCACACTTTGAACTGCTTTCGCGCGATCCTTACGACCAGCGAAGACAAGGCGCGTCAAATTCGCCGGCTGGGTGTTCCCTTTTCCAAAGTATCCGTCTCGGCCTTGTTGAGGGTCAGCCCGAACCCGCTCCCCTGGCCTGAAGATGAATTGATCGAGGCCAATCACGCATTGACCAGCCGCCCGGTGTGGCTGGCCGCCTGGGTTCAGGACAAGGAATTCATCACGGTTCTGACCGCGCACCGCCACGCGCTTCGCATGCTTCCCCGTCTGGTGCTTATCCTGCATGTCGCCGACGCAACCGAGGCGGGGCCGCTGCGGAAGCGGCTGCACAATGTGGATTTGCGTTGTGCCGACTGGGACGCGGGCGACGCGATCGAAGACAATACGCAAGTCATTCTGTGTTCCGATCCTCAGGGTCTGGGTCTGTGGTATCGCGTGTCGCCGCTGACATTCCTCGGAAGTTCGCTGGAGTTTGGAGCTCTTGGACAAAACCCGCTGGATGCGGTGGCACTGGGCTCGGGCATCATTCATGGACCTTATGTCCGCTACTATACGGGTGTCTACGCGCGGCTGGCGAATGCCAAGGCGTCGCGCATCGTACGGTCCGCCGAAGAACTAGGGGAGGCTGTTGCCGATCTTCTGGCCCCCGATCAGGTGGCTGATATGGCCCTCGCGGGCTGGCAGGTCGTCAGCGAAGGCGCGGAACTGATCGACCAGTTGACGGACATGGTGCAGGAAACGCTCGATAGACGGGGGGCAAATCATGCGGGCGCCTGAGTTCTGGCACACCCCCGCCGACCGTCTGGACTGGCGGGCGCGGCTGCTGAAACCACTGGGCGATATTTATGCCCGCGCCACCGCGCGCCGGCTGGCAACAGCCGACGGCGTCCGGCCTGGCGTGCCGGTCATCTGCATCGGCAACCTCAATGCAGGAGGAACCGGCAAGACCCCGACCGTGATCTGGGTGGTCGAACAGCTGCGCGATGCCTGGCACACGCCGCATATCGTCACGCGCGGCCATGGCGGATCTCTGGTCGGCCCGGTCCGGGTCGATCCCTCTCGCCATACCGCGGCGCAGGTCGGGGACGAGCCGCTGCTGCTGGCGGCCTTCGCCGAGGTCTGGGTCGCCAAGGATCGCGCCGCCGGTGCACAGGCGGCCGCCGCAGACGGGGCCACTGTCATCGTTCTGGATGACGGCTTCCAAAACCCTTCCGTGCACAAGGATCTGTCGCTGATCGTGGTGGACGCGATGCGGGGATTTGGCAATGGCCTGTGCCTGCCCGCAGGCCCCTTGCGGGAACCGGTCGAGGCCGGCTTGCGCCGTGCCGATCTTGTCCTGTCGCTCGGTCCGCCCACGGCGCAGGAACAGTTCATCGAATTATGGCAGGCGAAAATCCCCATTCCGCACGCGACGGGTGAGCTTTTGCCGCTGCAAACCGGCATGGACTGGAGCAGCACACCCGTCCTTGCCTTTGCCGGCATTGGACATCCTGACAAGTTCTTCCGAACGATGCGTGGATTGGGCGCAGAGCTGAAACGGGCTGAAGCGCTGGATGATCACCAGCCGCTGACGCCCGCGCTGATGAGCAGGCTGGAGCACGAAGCAAAACTTTTGGGCGCGCAGATGGTTACCACCGAAAAAGACGCTGTGCGCCTGCCGCCCAAGTTTCGCAGCAAGGTCATCACTCTGCCCGTTCGTCTGCAGGTGGAACAGGCGGACATGGTGCGGGACATGCTGCTGGCCAAGGCACCGTCGCCCTGATCAGTTGTCCTCGCCCAGTTTGGGGGCGGGCCGCGTCAGGGTCAGCTCCGCATCCGAAAAGACAAAGGGCGAGCGCACACCCGGAACGCCATCCAGTTCGATCTGCATTCCACGTGCGGTCACCTGAGGATCTGCCATCACCTCGTCCAGCGTGTTGATCGGTCCGGCCGGGATGCTTTCGGCCTCGCAGGCGGCCAACAGGTCGGCCTTGCCACGTTGCGCGGTGGCCCCGTTCAGCCGCGCGATCATCACCCGGCGATTGGCCAGCCGGTCCCTGTTACGCAGGAACTCGGGCGCTTCGGCCATGTCCTCAAGCCCCAGCACCCGGCAAAGCCGCTGATATTGCCGATCGTTGCCGGTAGCGATGATGATATGGCCATCGGCGCAATCGAAGACCTGATAGGGTGCCAGGTTCACGTGCGCGTTGCCCATCCGTTCGGGCGCCTGGCCGGTGGTCAGATAGTTCAGCGCCTGATTGGCGGTCACCGCCACCGCCACATCCAGCAGCGCCATGTCCACCTGTTGCCCTTTGCCGGTGCGTTGGCGCTGATGCAGCGCCGCCAGAACACCTGCAACGGCATAGATGCCCGTGAACACATCCGTGATCGCGACACCTGCCTTTTGCGGCTGGCCTTCGGGCTCGCCCGTGATCGACATCAGGCCGGACATGCCCTGAATGATAAAGTCGTAGCCCGCGCGATGCGCGTAGGGTCCGGTCTGCCCGAATCCGGTGATCGAGCAATAGATCAGGCGGGGGTTGACGCGTTTCAGGCTGTCATAATCCAGCCCGTATTTCTTCAGCCCGCCAACCTTGAAGTTCTCGATCAAAACATCCGCGTCCGCCACCAGATCACGAACGCGCTGCTGACCTTCTGGGGTCGAAAAATCAACCGTGACAGACGCCTTGCCCCGATTTGCCGAATGGTAATAGGCGGCCGAAACATCCTCGTCCCGCGTTACGAATGGCGGCCCCCAAGCGCGCGTATCGTCGCCGGCCGGGGACTCGACCTTGATGACCTCGGCGCCCAGATCCGCAAAGGTCTGGCCAGCCCAGGGGCCGGCCAAAATACGCGCCAGCTCAATGACCTTCAAACCGGCAAGAGGGGACGACATCAGTTGCCCAGCTCTTCTTCGATCAACTGCTTGAAATCGGCATACGACTGGTTTTCGACCTTCTCGCCGTTCACCATGAAGCTGGGAGTGGCGTTGATGCCGTCACGCTCGGCGTTTTCCTGATACCATGCGACAAGCGTCTGCGCTTTGGCCGAATCCTGCAGGCAGGCGTCGAGCTGTTCGTTTTCGATCCCCGCCAGGCGTCCGATCTTGCGCAGTTCGTCCACCACCTCGCTGGGTCCACCCGCGCGCGCCCATTCGGATTGGCCGTCAAAGATCAGATCTGTGATGCCAAAGAACTTGTCCGGCCCCGAACACCGCGCAATCATCGAAGCCCACAATCCGAACCGGTCGAAATACACCTCGCGATAGACGAACCTGACCTTGCCGGTGTCGATGAAATCCTTTTTCAGCTGCTTGTACGGCCCGGCATGGAATGTCGCGCAATGCGGGCAGGTGTACGAGGCGTATTCGATGATTTCGACCGGCGCGTTTTCGTCGCCCTGAACCATCTCGACGATGGTCGAGGTGTCGATGTCCGCTTCCTGCGCATTGGCTTCGGCCACCAGCGGGATCGAGGGAAGATCAGCCGGTGTGCTTGTCAGCCAATAGGCCCCGGCGGCCACGGCGATAGCCGCACAGATTACGGTTGCAATTCGGGTCATATCCTGCCCTTTCTCAGCGTTTTTGTTTGGATAATACGTTGCGGCCAAGACGTTCAAGGGCGGCGCGCAGATCACTGTCATGAACAGCGCTGGCAGCCTGGTCGGCCTCGGCGGCGATGGCGGGGGCGATGGTCGGTTTATCCGCCTTCGGCTTGGGTTGGAAACTGGCCTGGCCTTCGGCAAATCCGGTGGGCGCAGTCTGGGTGACGCGGATACGGCTGATCGCATTATAGCCGTAGACGGCGTTCACCCTGGCGCGCAGCTGTTCCTTTTGCATTTCCAGCATCGGTGCCTGCGGCCCCGTCGTCAGAACAGTCAGGGTCGCACCGAACCCACCCTTGCCATAGCCGATATTGACCGGTCGCGCGATTGCCGCAATATCCTGCCCTGCAATCTCTGGCCAATGAGTCAGCAGCCGCGACACTGCAAAGCCGCGACTTTCTCCGGCGCGCCGGATCTGGTCATTCAGCAGCGTCGCGGTTCGCTTGAATCCGCGTGTGGTGGACGGGCGTGGCGACATCTGGTTTCCGACTCCTGTGCCGCTATTGTAATGGTCGGCGGGTCGGGTGCCAGCGAAACCCGACAATTCGAGGAATAAATCTTGCGTGACGGAATGGAAACCGACTTAAGTACCGACTTGCTGAACTGGTACGACCGGCATGCCCGCGACCTGCCATGGCGTGTCGGCCCAGCCGCGCGCAGGACGGGCAGGCAACCCGATCCCTATCGCGTTTGGTTGTCCGAAGTGATGCTGCAGCAGACCACCGTTGCGGCCGTGCGCGGTTACTTTCAGCGTTTCGTTGCCCTTTGGCCTACGGTTCACGCATTGGCCGCCGCAGCGGATGATCGGGTGATGGCCGAATGGGCGGGGCTCGGATACTATGCCCGCGCCCGCAACCTGTTGAAATGCGCCCGCTTGGTGGCCGAAGAGCATCAGGGAAGATTCCCCACAACCTATGATGCTCTGATCAAGTTGCCGGGGGTCGGGCCTTATACGGCAGCGGCAATTTCGGCCATCGCATTTGATCGGCCGGAAACCGTGCTGGATGGCAATGTCGAACGGGTGATGGCACGGTTGTATGACATTCATGATCCCCTGCCCGGTTCGAAACCCATTCTCAAGGATCGGGCGGCGGCCCTGACGCCCTCGCAGCGCCCCGGCGACTATGCGCAGGCGATCATGGATCTGGGCGCAACGATCTGTACCCCGAAATCTCCGGCTTGCGGAATCTGCCCTTTGCGCGAGGTCTGCCAGGCACGGGTTGCGGGCACAACGGCCGATCTCCCGAAGAGAAACCCAAAGAAACCCAAACCAACCAGATATGGCTTTGTCTATATCGCCCGCCGACCGGACGGCGCATGGATTCTGGAGCGCCGGCCCGACACGGGGCTTTTGGGCGGCATGCTGGGCTGGCCCGGACCGGACTGGTCCGAAACCCCGGACGAGACGCCGCCCTTTGCCGCCGACTGGCGCACGCTGCCCGAGGAAGTGCGCCACACCTTCACCCACTTTCACCTGATCCTGCGAATCCGAACGGCCATGGTGGCCTCCGACTTTCAAACCGAGGGCGCGGCGATCATCGGCAAGCACGAATTCCAACCCTCGGCCCTGCCAACCGTCATGCGCAAGGCCTATGATCTGTGGCGCGGCGAATAGGCAGATAGGCAACTGCGGCCCATACAACTACTCTCCGCACAGTTGAAATACGGATCCCGGAAATGAACGCAACCAAAGCATCGCCCCGCTGGCAATCCGCACTGCCGTACTGGATTTCGTTCCTGTTGATCCCCCTGATCTGGCTCACAGCCATTCTTGGCGGATGGTGGTTGATCCTGGTTCCCCTATCGACGTGGTGGGTCTTTGCCGTTCTGGATCAGCTGACAGGATTGAATCTGGTAAATGCTGATCCCGATACGCCCGATGAAGAGCTTGGCTGGCATATCCTGCTGACCAAGGCCTGGGTGCCGGTCCAATTCATAACCCTGTTTGGCCTGATCTGGTACGCGAACCACTCCACACATCTGGACGCAGGTGAAAAAATTGCCTTGTTCTTTGGTATGGGCGTGCTTTCTGGTACCATCGGCATCAACTACAGTCACGAGTTGATGCATCAGAAAAGCCGGACGGAACGATGGATGGGCGACGTGCTGCTGGCAATGGTGCTCTATTCACATTTCCGGTCCGAGCATCTGCTGGTCCATCACCGCTATGTGGGCACCCCGCGCGACCCGGTGACGGCGCGCTACAACGAAGGTTTCCACCGCTTCTATCCCCGCGTTCTCCGGCAGAGCCTCTGTTCCGCTTTTCGCGCGGAACGGGACATGCTTGCGCGCAAGGGTTTGCCATGGACCGACCCGTCCAACCCGTTCTGGCGCTATTGGACGCTGCAGGCGGCGATGCTGCTGCTGGCGCTGGTACTCGGCGGGTGGAGCGGGCTGGGTCTGTTTCTGGTGCAGGCGGGAACAGCAATCTGGCAATTGGAGCTTGTGAACTATGTCGAACATTACGGTCTGACCCGGAAACATCTCGGAGAGGGCAAGTACGAACATGTCCGCCCCTGCCATTCGTGGAATGCGGCGCATAAGGCGTCGAACTGGCTGCTGATCAACCTTCAGCGCCACTCCGACCACCACTACAAGTCCGACCGCCGGTTTCCCCTGCTGCAGAACCACACGATCGATGCCGCCCCGCAACTGCCCTATGGTTACCCGGTGATGACCGTGGCGGCGATGGTCCCGCCGCTCTGGCGGCGCGTGATGAACCCGCGCGTTCGCGCATGGCGGCGGCAATATTATCCCGAGATCACCAACTGGAAACCCTACAACAAAGCCCAAAACCCAAGTCCTGGATAGGGGACGCAGCCGCAGCACGCGGGGTTTGCCCCGCGTGCTGCCTGGCCCAACCGAAGGCGGTGCATCTTTGATGCGCCTCCGACGGGCGGGAGCGCTTTTTCACATTGTCCAGACACTCATGGTTTGTGCGACGCCGCGAATGTCCTGATCCGCGCGCAACTCGAACCCTGTCATCATTTCCGGATTCGAACCGGCATCCTCCAGCGCCCGCCGCCGCAGATCATCACTCATCACGATCCGGGTGCCAAAATCACGGGTCAGCGCTTCGAGCTTGGCCGCCACGTTCACCGCGTTGCCAATGACCGCGAATTCCAGTCGGTTTGCGCCGATATCGCCCAGCACCACGGAACCGAAATGAATTCCGATACCAATCTGGATCTCCGGCTCGCCCGCCCGGCGCCGGTCGACATTCCAGCGGTCGATCGCGTCAATCATCGATCGCGCGCAGGCCAGTGCATTGGAGGCATCCCGGTCGCCCGCAAGGGGCGTTCCGAAGGTCGCCATCAGCCCGTCGCCCAAATACTTGTCAAGCGTGCCGCCATGGCGAAAAACCTCGCTTTCCATCCGCGCATGAAATCCGCGCAACACCTCGATCACCGCGTATGGATCACGGGAGGCCGCGAATTTGGTAAATCCCACGATGTCGATGAACAGCACCGCGATATCGGCCTGACGCACCTGCTTGAGCGGTTCGTCGTTCTGGCTCAGCTCCTCCACCACATTGGGCGAGAAATAGCGCGACAGATTGGCCCGCTCGCGTTCCAGCCCGGCATTGGTCATCAACAGCCGGTTGAGCCGCCGCATCGAAACGCTCAGCGTTACCGCAACCATCATGAAGACGATGACCTGCTGGATGCGTTGAGGGATCATAAAGCTGTTGGGATCAAGCAGTTCGGCGACGTCTGGGAATCCTGCAAAGGCCTCGGCCACCTGCTGGCTCAGGCCCGGAATCGGTGCTGAGACCCACCACGCGACGATCCAGCCCACGGTCCACATGGCTGTGGTCCACGAACCGATGGCGATCACCGTGCGCCAGGAATAAGCCAGCGTCCCGGCCGCCAGAATGATGAAGAAGTACTGAAAGTTGTCGAACCGGTACTGCATCGCCAATGGCCGCACATCGTCGCTGAACGGGTTGGGGATCACCATGCCCAGCGTCATGATCAGCAGATCGACAAAGATCAGCAGCAACTCGGCCCGCGACTGCCCGACACGCCCGGCGCGCCGGATCAGCCAGCCATTGGCGCAGATCAGCGCAAGAATGAAATGATAATAGAGAACGTCCCAGTTCGGGTTGAGAAAAACCAGCAGCGGCGCGGTCAGCCCCATTGCGATCCAGCGTGCACGTACCGCCAGTTCCAGCCCCTCGCGCTTGTGCCGTTCCAGTGCAGCTTCGGTGTATTTGTTGTCCATATCGAACTCGTCCGGCCGCGAGATGGAGAACCGATCCAAGGGTGAGCGGGCAGCTGTTGTATCGGTCATGCCGGACTCCTTCGCTTTCAAACAGCAAACAGGAAATTCCCTTTATCCAATCACCCTGCGACGAAAAGGAAAAGGCCCCGCCGTATTTCGGCGGGGCAAGTCATAGTGCCATGTGTCAGGCCACAGGCACCGGCGGTATGAGTGGAAACCTCGAGTGGATCAGTTGTGCATTTCAGCCCGGATCTGCTGCCGCAACACGTCGATGGGCACGGTCTTGCCCTCTCGCTTGAAACACCAGTACGTCCAGCCATTGCAGGACGGCGCGTTTTCCAGATGTGCGCCAACCTGATGGATCGAGCCCTTGACGTTGTCACCGATCAGGGTGCCATCGGCGCGCACCTTGGCCTTGTGACGCTGATTCATGGAATACAGCTCTTCGCCCGGGCGCAACAGGCCGCGCTCGACCAGCTGGCCGAAAGGCACGCGCGGTTCGGCGCGTTTGCTGACGCTGACCTCCAGCGCCTCGCGGTCGAATTTGCGAACCTTGGCAATACGTTTTTCGGCCACCTTGCGATACGCCTCTTCCCGCTCAATGCCAATGAACTCCCGGCCCAGCATCTTGGCGACCGCTCCGGTGGTGCCGGTCCCGAAGAACGGGTCAAGAACAACGTCGCCGGGATTGGTCGACCCGACCAGTACACGGTGCAGCAGCGATTCAGGCTTTTGCGTCGGATGCGCCTTGTCGCCGTTTTCGTCCTTGAGGCGCTCGTGCCCGGTACAGATCGGCAGCACCCAGTCGCTGCGCATCTGCACGCCTTCGTTCAGGGCCTTTAGCGCTTCATAATTAAAGGTGTATTTGGCCCCTTCCCGTTTCGAGGCCCAGATCATCGTCTCATGCGCATTGGTGAACCGCTTGCCGCGGAAATTCGGCATCGGGTTCGACTTGCGCCAGACAACGTCGTTCAGAATCCAGTAACCCGCGTCCTGCAGGGCAGACCCCACGCGGAAAATGTTGTGGTAAGAGCCGATTACCCAGATTGCACCGTCGGGTTTCAGTAGACGACGCGCCGCCTTGAGCCATTCGCGGGTGAAATGATCATAGACACCAAAACTGGAAAACTGATCCCAATGATCGTCGACCGCGTCCACCTGGCTGTTGTCCGGGCGGTGCAGTTGCCCCTTGAGCTGCAGATTATAGGGCGGGTCCGCGAAAATTAGGTCAACCGACGCCGCTGGCAGACTGTTCATCACTTCGATGCAGTCCCCGGAAAGAATCGTGTTTAATGGGAGCGCGGTCGCGCCCTTGGTCTTGGTTGTGGTCATGTCTCTGCCTCAGATTCCACGGCGCTTTTGCGCTCATTTGGTTGAGACAAGGATGAGTCAATCCTGATTCGTCGTCAATTTCTTTTTTGAATCAGTGGCTTACAAATTACTCTTGATACAAGATATTGTGGACGGGCTTGAACGAACGTCTATGGTGTGGGGTCACCCCAAGATTTCGGAGTGCCTCTTTGTGTTCTTTGGAGGGATATCCGGCATTCCGTTCCCAGCCATAGCCGGGATGCTGTTGCGCCAAATCCACCATCACCTGATCGCGCCATATTTTCGCCGCAATTGAGGCCGCCGCGATCGACACCGACTGCGTGTCTCCCTTTACCACTGCCTGGCTGGGAAGACCCAGTCCGCGCGGGATCATGTTGCCGTCGATCAACAAAAAGTCTGGCGCGGGGTCGAGGGCGGCAACTGCCCGCTCCATCGCCAGATGTGATGCCCGCAAGATATTCAGTTGGTCAATCTCTTCCACGCTCGCCTCGGCAACGGACACTTCGGCGGTACCGCGCAGTATTTTGTCCAACCCCGCACGGCGCCTGGCCGTGAGCTTTTTGGAGTCATTCAGCCCGTCGGGGATATTGTCGGGGTCGAGAATCACCGCAGCGGCGACCACCGGTCCGGCCAGCGGTCCGCGACCGACCTCATCCAATCCTGCAATCCTGAGAAAGCCACGCGCCCTGAGCGCCAATTCAAGGTCATAATTGGGTGCCGTCATGATCCTGGCAAACCTTGTTTCCCGGCAAGACGCAAGAAAAAAGGGAGAGCGGCGATGTGCCACCCTCCCCCGCGCGGCGCTTCTGTGGCGCCGCTCTGCTCGAAACTCAGCGGAAATGAACGACCCGATATCCCTGCTGGCGCAGGCAACGCGGTTCATAGGCCTGCTGCACCCGATTGCCATTCCAAAAGCCGACCTTGCAGGAACTCGGCAAATAGCGGGCGTGCTTGTAGTGCCTTTGAAGACATTGCTCGCTCAGCAAGGGGTGGTTGTTGCTATATCCATTGACCCTTGTCAGACACCGTTGCGGCAGATCATAGCGCGCCACATTTTTGGGAAGCGGCTGAACATGATGCCTTTTGCGCTGCGGCCGGTCATAATAGTTGTCATACTGGCGGGTGACCGAACGCGCGCGCTCCTCCTTTTTCTTCTTGTTGTACTGGTTGACGGCCGCCCCGATGATCGCGATGGCGGCAAGCCCGCCCAAAATGTCATGCGTATCGGCGGCTTTCGCCTGAGAGGCGGAAATGCCGGTGATCGCGATAGCGGCGGAAACGATCAGAGCAATGAATTTACGATGCATGGTCGATGTCCTTTCAATAAATCTCACGATCCGTAATCGGGATCGCCCCGTGATGCATCGACCCTGACCCCGCCAATTTCGGACAGGCAATATCGGCCTGTTGTTATCGGATATCACGGCGGGCAAATCCTTGGGGTTATTGAATATCCGACGAACCCCGCGCAGGATGCTGCTCATGAAACAGATCCTCGCTTTGATGGCCATTGCGGCCCTGATATCCCTGACACCTGCTGCTCATGCGGCGGAGTGCTATGCCGACTACAAGGCCAAACAGGATTCGCCCCTGCGGCTCCATTATGGGGTAATGCAGGTATCAAACTGTTCGAAAGGCGGCGCGAAACAGGAAGTGTCCGCGCGCCTGAACGCGGCCGGATGGAAACTGCTGAATGTGATTTCGGTTTTTGGCCCGGAAGGCCTGAACGAGAGGAAGGCGAATGCCGGACAGTATTATCTCCGTTTCTGAGGCCCGGCGTTCGGGAACACGGCTGGTCGGGGCCGGCATCGCCGCAATCGTTGGAATCCTGATCGCGGCCGCGGCCCTTTTGTTCTGGACCTTGCCGGATGCGAACGCATTCAACGCCCGGGTCGAGCGGCTGTTTGTCGAAAGCGATCTGACATCGCAGGCCGAAATCAAACTGCTTGAAATACTGGCGCAGTCCGGAACTGCATTCGCGGATACGCTGTCGAGTTACCGAATGGTCATCTTTGTCCTTCTGGTTTTCGCCAGCGCGATGATGATCGCGGCTTTGGTCTTTCTGACGATGCTGGTCCTGCTGAACCGCCGCATGGCGCAAATCGAGCGCACCGGCATACAGGTAACGTCCCTTTTGATCAGCCGGGAAGAGAATACCGTCTATCTCAACAATATGGATTTCAAGCTGACCCCTGCGGCGATCGAAACCCTGTCTGTTCTCGCCGAATCCCGCCTGGACGACGAAATCCTGTCGGGCGCCGAGATCGAAGGGATGATCTCGGGCAAGGATGCCTCGGATTGCGAAGAGGCCGCCGGAGCAACACGGATTAAGCGACTGCGTGATGCGCTGGGCAATCAGATGGTCAGCGAGCTGCTGGTCAAGAATATCTCGCGGAAAGGCTATATGCTGGCGATCGAAAAAGACGTCATTCAGATGATCTGACCATTTTGCTCGCTCCCGGCCGACAAAAAAACACCGCGTTTGCCCTTGGCAAGCGAGGTCGCCGCGCCCATCCTTATTATCCAGGTCAGGGGAAAGGAGGCCGCGCATGAACGTGCACAGCGCCCCACGCACCAAAGGCTACAGCATCTCCATCGAACCGCTGAAGGGCCGTGTCGCGGTCTATCGCGACGATGTGTTGCTGGCCGAAAGCAGCCGCGCCAAGGTCATGTATGAAACGCGCCTGTCGCCGACGATCTACTTCCCGAAAGAAGACGTGAAAGCGCCGCTTGGCGATCCGACCGAATTGCAGACCTTTTGCCCGTTCAAGGGAACAGCCACATATCGCGATATCTTGTTGGGCGAAGCGCATATGCGCAATTCGGTATGGGCCTACGACGACGCATTGCCCGAGAGCCTGGATATTCAGGGCTATATCGGCTTCATGCCCGGCGCCTATACGCGAATCGATCTGGGAGAGAATGAGTTCAGAGAACCCGACGACAGCAATGTCGGCGGGCCTCTCATCACCTGGCTGATGCGCGGGGCCTCGACCGTCGCAACACCCGAAGAGTTCACCCAGACGCTGGCCGAAAAGATGCTGGAGCAGGGGATTGCGATTCAGCGGTTGGGCATCCTTGTGTGGTCGCTGCACCCGTTGATTGCCGGGAAACACTACATCTGGGAGAAAGGGGCGGACGAGATTTCCACCTTTGCACCCACCTATGAGATTTATGACCACCCCGCCTATACCAACAGCCCGCTGCGGCACGTGTCGAACGGGTTGGGCGGGGTACGGCAGCGGCTGGATGACGATCACCCAGAAAACAGCTTTCCGATCATGGAGGATTTGCGCGCCAAGGGGGCGACCGACTATGTGGCGATGCCGCTGCCATTTTCCGATGGGCGTACGAATGTGTTGACGCTGACCTGCGATCATCCGCAGGGTTTCACAACCGAGAACCTCGGGCTGGTTTTTGAATGCTCAGCCATCATCGGGCGTTTCTACGAGGTGTTCACACAGCGGGAAAATGCGCAGACGCTGCTTGAAACCTATGTCGGAAAACGCACCGGCGCGCGGGTTCTTGGCGGAGAAATCCGGCGTGGCGACGGCGATGAAATCGATGCCGCGATCATGTTCTGCGATTTGCGCGACTCGACAATGCTGGAAGAAAAACTGGGGCGGGCCGATTACATCGGGCTGCTGAACGATTTTTTCGAAACCGTTTCAGGCGTGGTGCACGAGCAGGGTGGCGAAGTTCTGAAATTCATCGGCGACGCGGTGCTGGCAGTTTTCCCTGCGGGCGATGATCCGGCCAAGGCCCGGTTTCACGCGCAGCGTTCGGCGGTCGAGATTGTCGAGCGCGTGACCGCGTTGCGTATTTCCGCGTCGGATGTCCGGTGCGACTGTGCCATCGGACTTTCCTATGGCCGAGTGACCTTTGGCAATGTCGGCTCGCGCGAGCGGCTGGATTTCACCGTTATCGGGTCGGCGGCTAATATCGCGGCAAGGCTCGGAGACTATGGAAAATCCGTGGGGCACCGGATCATCGTGTCGCAGGATATCGAACCGGCCTGTTCCGATGCGACGCCTTTGGGCGAAGTGCAGCTTCACAACGTGTCGCAGCCGGTCGTCTCCTACGCGGTTCGCACAAAAGCCGACACCGCTACCGCATTGGCAAACAGGTGAATACGGTTCAGCCTGTTCGATGTTCAGACCTGCATTGTGCGCTTTGCGTACCGTCTTGGGCTATCGCCGGGCGGCACTGATCACCCGCCCTGCCGCAGCAAGGTCAACGCGATGCTGGCAGAAGAAGCTCCGGTCGCATAAGACGATATTTGCGACTGAGCCAGATAAGTGTTGGTCAATTCCTCAAGCTGCGCGGGTTCGGTGAATTGCGACAGATCAGAAGACCCCGTCCGCGCGCTGAGCCTGTCTTTGAAGACCTCAAGCTGCTTGTCGATATCCAGCTGCGCAAAAGAGGATGGCAGACCAAGCGCCGTTTCCATCATCTCACGCAAGGGTGGCACACTCATCAAACGGAACCACCTGGCATCTTCGCTGCCCGACACAGCGGCGAGATTTGGCAATTCGCGCTGCGCGTAAAGCGCCACGCGCATGGAATTGTCAGCCTCACCCACCGAGATTTCAAAACGGGACGACAGGTTTTTCCTGGCAATTTCTGACATTTCCACCGGGATACCGGTTCTTGCTGCTTCACCTGGCCCAAATCCGAAAGCGGCCGAGAATTTACGATATCTTTGGTCTGACAAACGGTTGGCAAGCGCATCATCCGCCTGTGTCCCGTCCTCGAGAACTTTGCGGATGAAATAGGTGTTGTTTATATCCTCCTCCAGCCCGAACGCTCCCAGGGCAACTTGCAGCAACTGGCGATCCGACACCAGATCTTCTGCCGACTTGATGGTCGGTATCTTCTCGAGAAAATATCGCGAGTCCCGCGCCATCTGAGGTGACCCGGAAAAAGCATCCAACTGGTTGGTGTAGGTACGTTGCAGGAAACGCCAGCCAACCAGGCCGCCCGCGGGTATGACGGGCTGAAAATTCATTGCCTGTAGGCCATCAGGCGGTCTTCTCGCGGCAAAAGTGAGCGCAGCGATTTGAGGCATTTGTAGAAATGTCCCGCAATCAGCGCGTCCGTTGCCTCCGTCAGGATCGAGCGGCTGTCGGGATCGGTAAACACCTGGCTCAGTTCCTCGATCCTGCGCAGCAGGGACAGCCGCGCCTCTTCGCCGCTCATATCCCCTGACAGAACAAGCTGTACGGCATAGCATACACGCCGAACCGGAGTGCCGGCCTGATCCGGGTGAATAGCGTCACGGAGCCGCAGCACATTCGCCTGCGGCGTCATGATCGAAAATCGGCTTCGCCGTTCGCCGTTTTCGATCACAACCCCATTTATCAGAACCCGTTCTTTAGGGGCGAGTTTGAGTACCAGCCCCGTCATGCCGCTTGCCCCATCTGGCGCAACCCCTTCATCACGGCGACATTGATTTCTACCAATGCATCGACAGAGGCCTCGCCCGACAAGACCAAACCGCTGTGGTGGTGGGTAAACTCGGCAAGATAGAAAATTCTGGCCCGCAAGTCGCCGGGCAATGCGTTTTTGTTATCCGCGACCTCTGTCGCAAGCAGGGTCCAAAGCCGCCTGTTGTCGTGCAGGGCTTCGGCAAATTTCCCGAATTCAACAGCTTTTCGGGATGCCGCCACCTTCAATCTGTGGGTGATGCGCGAAATCGCGTCATATTCAGTGTCGCGCGGCGTGCTGATCGGAATATGGGCCTGCGCATACGCTTTCTGAGCAAAAGTCTGCGGTGTCACTTTGGATCCTTCCGGTTTGTCTCAGGTTTTGGCTTAGTGCCGGAGCGCCTTTCGGTGCTCCGGCCACGATCCACGGTTAGCGGAACAGCGACAGGATGGTTTGCGGAGCCTGATTGGCAATCGACAGCGACTGCACGGCAAGCTGCTGCTGCGTTTGCAGCGCCTGCAGACGCGCCGAGGCTTCCTCCATATCCGCATCAACCATCGCGCCGATGCCGGATTTCAGCGAATCGCTGAGCTTGGAAACGAAATCCGACTGGGTTTCAATCCGTCCACGGGCAGAACCAAAGGAGGCCGCCGCGTCAATCGACGTCTGGATCAAGCCCTCGATTTCCGTCAGGGCGCTCTTTGCACCGGCCCCGGTCGAGACATCGATACCGGCCAGGCCCTCAAGTCCGCCGCCGATTTCTACATCCGCGGTTTCAATCGCCTGCAGCGACACGTTGTTGCCAGCGCCGGTTTCTCCGGTGAAGGTGATGGTCGCGGTCCCATCCGAGGCAACCGCAACCGAAGCGGCCAGGCTGGAATCCGCAGCCAGAGTGCCAGATTCGATCGCCGACGCGACGCGATCGTTAAAGGCCTGGGCCAACCCGTTCGCGACATCGGCCTGAGTATCACCGTCCCGTGCCACGTAAGACACATCGCGGCTGGAATCATCGAACCCCGCGCCGACCGACCCTGCTGCGCCCGAGATATTGATCTGGATACCGGTTCCTGCCGTCACGCTGTCCACCACCAAAGTCGTAGTGGGCGGCGTTGCCGCACCGGTCAACGCGACAGCTGCAGCGGCATCGAGACCGCCGCTGATCGTTGCGCCCGATCCGGCAGCGGCGGCGGTACCAACGGACCAGTCCGCCGCTTCGATTCCCAGATCGAATTTACCGACGTCGATATGGCTGACATCCACAGATCCATCCGGGTTCCGGTCAAGCGAACTGAGAACCTGAACGGTGCCCGATCCCGCAGTGGTATCCTTGTTGCTCAACAGATTGAGGCCGTTGAACTGAGCCGCGCCGACGACCGAGTTGATCTGATCTCTCAATGCAGAAATATCGGTCTGAATTTTTCCACGGTCGACATTTTCTTCCTGTGCCGCAACAACCTTTTCCTTGATCTGGGTCAGCAGATCGGTCACCGATTCGGCCCCGTTCTGCGCCACCGCGACGGTTGATTCTCCCAGTGACAGGCTGTCGGAAATTCCCTTGAACCCCTGCACGTCGGATTCCATCACCTTGGAAATGGCCCAGACGGCCGCGTTGTCCTTGGCGGATGCAACCGATTTGCCGGTGGAAATCTCGCTTTGCGTCATTGCAAGATTGCTGTTGACTGCCTTGAGGGTTTGCAGCGCGACCATTGCGCCGTTGTTTGTCAGAATGCTGGACATTTTCTTTCCTCTTTTCATGGGCGTTTCGACGCCCGGTTCCATCCCGCGCTCGCTGCGGGTGCTATGTCTTTCTGACTTCTGCGATTGACCTTCGAGGCATCGCGCCACCTGTTCCCGAGGTGCGAGGCCAACTTGGGCCGAGATATCCTAATGGAGTGCTAAAGGCTTCGGCCCTTGTTCGGTCAATTTGAATCAACCCGTCGTTTACGCGCGTTTTTCCAGCTTGCCGTTGCCACGAATTGGAAACCGGTCCCTGCGCCCATCCCTTTGGTAGATTTCCAGCCCCTGTCTGATGTCGTTCAGCTCGGCGATACGCGCGGACACGAAACGAATCCCGTCCATTGCGCTTTGCAACAACACCTGATTCCGCTCGATTCTGCGCTGCAGACCGCGAAGCTCATCTTGTTCCGCCATCCGCGCACCGCCCAGCGCGTTGATCAGGCCTTCCTTTTTGTCCGTCAGGGCGTTCAGCTGATCGAGCCGTCCCGCGATCAGCACGTTCCGCTCTCTCTCCAGCACCGCGTGAAGCGCATCGATCAGCTCATTCCGGGCGTTGCTTGTCATTTTCTGCTCTCGTCAACGCGTTGAAGATCACCTCTGTCAGGCCGATGCCGCCGGCTCTGGTCAATTGTTCGGCCTGATGGCGGACGAGCATCGAGGAAAACTGATCCTCTCCGGCGCCACCACCGAGCGCCTCGCTCGGTTTTGCCAGGCCGGCGGATTTCAGCATCTCTGCCAGAAACGCTGATTCGACGTTCTGCGCCGCTTGCCAGGCGGCCCGGGCCTTTTTCGGCATACCTCGATCAAGGGCTTCAAATGGCCCATGCGGAGAGACTTGCATCATGAAACCTCGATAATTGTATCCAACTTGAAAGATGAAAAAGTATGGCGGTTAAAAAAAACGTAACCGGATTGAGATCAATGTGAGGCAGGAAACAGTTGCGCAGGAAGCGATGCATACAGCCAGCCCCATCATTCCAAGCGGTTCCGGCATGGATACCGCGCGTCGGCCGGAAAGAGCCGGGTCAGCGGATGTTTTGCAACATCGAAAGGGGGCAAAACCCTTCGGAAGCTTTGTCGAAGGCACGGAAAGCGGCGCAGGCAAGGATCAAAGCAACGCCGCGCCCGGCACACAGGAATTGGCGACGGAAAGCAAAAAACCCGGACCCGCCGATACGCCGGAACCGCCAGAGGCGCCGGAATCACCTGACGTTGATTTGGCGCTGACCGAAAACGTCCAAGCTCGAGAGGGCGAGCGCGACGGAGGAAGAACTGCGGGCGCGACGGCTGCTCAGGTATTCCCAGATGACAGCCTTGCATCTAGGCCGGGAGGTCTGCGTAAGTTGTCGGAGCGGGCCGAAAACACCGTTCCAAAGCCCGATGGGGCGCGGTTGGCGGTCGGTCTTGGTCAAAAGTCAGAGGCATCTGAAACGCAGCATTTCGGCAATCAAATGCAGGCCGCGAAGGTCGAAGAAACGGCAAATAGTGCAAGAAACTCGACCGCGGGGAACACTGTCAGCTCAGGTAAAATTGTCGCCGCGGCCAGTTTCGATCTGCCTTGCCGGGAAAATGACCAGCCCGGCAGCATCAACGTAAAGGTGGCGGTGTTGGCGTCGATGCACGGGCAGGTCGCGGATGCCGGCGCCGAGGGCGTCACGGAGGCTCCTTTTGTTCAACCTCCGGGCGGCAGCGGTATGTTGACGGGGGGGCTCCAATCGGCGCCACAGCCCCCACCACCGGCACTGATGCCCGCTGCCATTCCGAACTTCGAACAATCGCAGGCGGCAGAGCAGTTCCTGCCCGATGCGGAACCGAGCGTTCAGGGAGGGGAAAGGGCGGGTGAGGTCGATATTTCGCGCATTTCCCCTTCCAAGGACGGCACGCTCATCGCGATATCCCGCGCCAACATCCCGCGGTCCATCGGCGCACAGATTTCCGCGGCCATTGCCACCAGGCCCGGTACTGACCGGATCGATATCTCCCTCAACCCCGAAGAATTGGGACGGGTTTCCATGGGCTTGAGCACAAAGGACGACATGCTGATCCTGACGATCACCGGCGATCGCGCCGAAACGCTCGAACTGATGCGCCGCAACATATCGGATTTGTCCGCCGAGTTCAGGGAAATGGGCTATAACTCGATCTCCTTTGATTTTCGCAACCCGGGTCATGGTTCGAACGACACAGAAGGCGAGGCAGAGACACCGAACCGAAATACTCCCGAAGACGACCCGGAACCTTCAAACAACCAGCCGCGGGAAATTCGCACTGCAGCATCCGGACTGGACCTGAGGATTTGAACCATGACAGATATCGTTGGCGCGGTCGCACCGGACGCTAAAAGCATTTCCAGCCCGGTATCCAAGACAAGTTCACCGGCACTGACGTCCGACTTCGAGACGTTCCTGAATATGCTGACGACTCAGGCCCGGAACCAGGATCCGCTGGAGCCGATCAGCTCGTCCGACTATGCCGCGCAACTGGCGCAGTTTTCAATGGTCGAGCAACAGGTGAAAACCAACGAAGCGCTGACCGAACTCGTCGCAAAGTTGAACCAGCCCGGCTTTTCAGAACTGGCAGGCTGGGTCGGGCTGGGTGTATCTGCGATCGCACCCGCGAATTTTCAGGGTGAGCCTGTGACGATTTCCGGACTTCCGGTTGCCGAGGCCGGCACGGCCACCCTGAAAGTTATCGATTCGTCCGGAACCGTCGTCAACCGGATCGAACTTGCCGGCTCGGATCAGCCTGTCGTCTGGACCGGCCAAGACAGCAAAGGGGCCACTGTTCCCTTCGGCTTCTATACCTTTGCGATCGAAAGCAATATCGACGGAACGCCGGTCGCCGACTCTCAGGCGGCGATTCTTGAAAAAGTTTCCGAGGCGCAGATATCCAACGGCGAAATTGTCCTGGTTCTTTCCGGTGGGCAGAAAATTTCGCCCTTGGATGTCGCTGCGGTACGTGCAGAGAGTTGATCTGAAGCGCAGGACAGGTCAAACCCGGACGAAAGATCGCCATCGGCCAAATCGCAATACGTGGAGTTTCCCCTGCCCGAGGACCTGCCCCCTCCTAACGCCATGATCGAGGAATTGCTGCGGCTGGGCCTGTATTCCAACAGCGACCGGTTCGAAACGCTGTATGGAGGGCGGACCAACAGGGTGTGGAAGCTCGTGGGTCGGCAATCGGACCGGGTTCTCAAACTTTATCAAACCGGATTCGCAAACCCGCTGTTTCGAAACGACGCCCGGCTTGAAGCAGAGTGTCTGCGGGTTTTCAAGGATAGCGGGTTTGTCCCGCAGCTGAGGGCGACCGGCATCTGCGGCGCCGAAAGTTGGGTGCTGTACGACCACGCGCCCGGATCACCCTGGCGCGACGGCCCCGAACCGGTGGCAAAGGTTCTGAGCCTGCTGCACTCCGGCAATGTTACGGTCGGCGCCCCCTTGGGACGCAATGGAAGCGAAGATCTGGCGCGTCACGGCGAGGAGATTCTGAGCCTCTGCGCCCCGGGCGATCGCGAATTTCTGAGATCCTTGCGCCCCGACCGGTATGTTTCGCCTCTGTCCGAAAGATGCCTGATTCATGGGGACCCGGTCGCGGGAAATGTTCTGATCTCGGGCGGGCGCGCCACACTCATCGACTGGCAATGCCCTGCCCTTGGCGACCCCAGCGAGGATCTGGCGCTCTTTCTTTCTCCTGCCATGCAGCGGCTGTACCGGGGACACCCGCTGAGCCATGAGGAAATCAGGCGATTTCTGTCCGCCTATCCCAATCCGGAAACCGTCGCGCGATACCGCCAGTTGCGACCCTGGTTCGGCTGGCGCATGGCCGCCTATTGCCTGTGGCGCAGCCGGAATGGTGCCCCGGATTACGAGGCCGGGTTGAAACTGGAACTGGACGCGCTGAGCGCTCAATAGGTCACAGGTCCGCCAGACCCATCGCGGCATACGCCGGTGGCATCAAGGCGCGTCGGCAGCGTCCGAACGGAAACTTGCCCGGCCGCCGCGACATTGGCATTGGCAGACCCGAAGCCTGACCCAATGCCAACCGCGCCAGGGAGCGCCCGCCATAGGTGCCCATGGCCACACCATTGCCGTGATAGGCGAAACCGGCGAACATCCCGTTTCGCCCTGGAACAGGGCCGACATAAGGCACCAGGCTACGTGACAGGCACACCAACCCCGACCACATATTCGTTGTTTCGACCGCTGTCCAAGCAGGAAACATACGTTCGAAATCCCGTCTGACCTTTGATCGGATCGCCTGTTCCGCGGCAGGCGACGAAAGCAGGCCACCGCGCATTCCGAACAGGAACCGCCGATCCGGCATGAGCCGGAAATAGTGCAGCAGATTTCGCGTGTCATAGGCCATCTGATCCGATGTCCAGCCTTGCGCCTCAAGCTCGGCGTCCGTCAGCGGGCGCGTCACCATCACAGTGGACTGGGCAGGCATGTATCGCCCGGCCAGCCAGTCCGGCATGTCCTCGCTCGAATACCCGTTCGTGCAGATCAGAACGGTTCTGCATGTCACCTGCCCGCGTTCGGTCACCACTGTATGGCCCGCCGCCCTGCTTTGTACCGACAGCGCCGCAGTTTGCTGAAACAGGGCCGCACCGGTCCGTTGGGCCGCTGCCGCCAAACCGAACAGGTACTTGCGGGGGTTCAGCGCGAACCCGACCGGATAGGTGTATCCACCAAAGAACCGACCGCCGAAACCCAGACCGGCCAGGTCTTGCCGTTCATGGACAAGCCCCGGCCCCTCTGCCCGCCGCCGCAAGGCATTCATGGCCCGTGGTGTATGGGCCAACTGGGTTTCTCCGTGCGAGTGTTTGTCCGCGTCGATCCCGTTCTCCCGAAGAAGCTGCGAAACCAGTTCGACGGCCTCGACCTCTGCCGCCTCATAGGCCTCGGTCGCCGCATGCCCATAGCGTCGCCGCATGGCCTTGTGACTCAGCTTGGACCCGCCAAGGCAGCAAAACCCGCCATTGCGCCCGGAGGCACCCCAGCCGGGGCTCCCGGCCTCGAGAACGACAACAGAAACACCGGCCCGCGCCAGATGCAACGCAGCCGAGATGCCGGTGAAACCGCCACCAACAATCGCCACATCCACATCAAGCGCGCCATCAAGAACCGGCCACCCCGGCGCCGGGCAGGTTTGATCCCACCAGCACCCGTCCCTGGGGCCGGCCCCATAGGCATAGTCCGGAAAGATCCGCTTCATTGGGTTCGGACCGCGGCCTGTTCATCCTGCCGTTGCCGGACCATCGCGCGCTTTGACACCAACGAGGCAGTGATCACACCCACGGTTACGATAACGATCATGATCGTGGAAAGCGCGTTGATTTCAGGGCTGACGCCCAGCCGCACCGCAGAGAAGATCTTGATCGGCAGGGTGGTGGCAGACGGGCCTGTGGTAAAGGACGCAATGACCAGATCGTCCAACGACAGGGTAAAGGCCAAAAGCCAGCCCGAGATCACGGCGGGCGCAATGATGGGCAGGGTCACCAGGCGGAACGCCTGAGCGGCCGAGCAACCCAGATCCAGCGCCGCCTCCTCCAGCGAGCGGTCGAAGGTGATCAGACGCGAGGATACGACGACCGAGACATAGCACATCGAGAACGTCGTATGCGCCAGCACGACGGTGAACACGCCCCGGTCCAGACCGATGCCGATGAACAGCAGCAACAGCGACAGACCGGTAATCACCTCGGGCATCACCAGCGGCGCATAGATCATGCCCGAAAACAGCGTGCGGCCCATGAAACGACCGCCGCGCACCAGCACATAGGCCGCCATGGTCCCGAGGATTGTCGCCAGCGTGGACGAAAACACCGCCACCCGCAGCGTCACCCATGCGGCGTCCAGAAACGCCTCGTTCTGGATCAGCTCGCCATACCATTTGGTCGAAAATCCCGCCCAAACGGTCACCAGTTTGCTTTCGTTGAAGCTGAAAATGATCAGGATGATCATCGGGATATAGAGAAACGCGAATCCCAGCGTCAGAGAAACGGTGTTGAACCAGCTCAGCCTGTTCATTGCTCTGCCTCCGCCTGTTTCTGCTGGTTGCGCTGGAACAGCACGATCGGGACCACGAGGATCAGCAACAGCACCACCGCCACGGCGCTGGCCACCGGCCAGTCGCGGTTCGAGAAGAATTCCTCCCACAAGACCTTGCCGATCATCAGCGTGCCGGAACCACCCAGAAGCGACGGGATCACGAATTCACCGATCACCGGGATCATGACCAGGAAACACCCGGCGATGATGCCGGGGCGGGACAACGGGACCGTCACCAGCCAGAAAGCCTGCGCGCGCGAGCATCCCAGATCCTCGGCGGCTTCGATCAGCGATCCGTCCAGCCGGTCGAGCGCGGAATAGATCGGCAGAATCATGAAGGGCAGATATGTATAGACAATCCCGATATAGACCGCCTTTTGCGTGTTCAGGATCGTCAGCGGTTCCGAAATGATGCCCGTCCACAACAGAAGCTGGTTCAGAAAGCCTTCGTTGCTCAGGATGCCCATCCACGCATAAACGCGGATCAGGAACGACGTCCAGAACGGCAGGATCACCAGCATCATCAGCGTGGGACGCCATTCCTGGGGCGCACGGGCCATTGCATAGGCGATGGGGTAACCGACAAGCAGGGTCAGGAAGGTTGAAATAACCGCGATCCTGAGGCTCGACAGATAGGCCTTCCAATACAGGTCATCCTCGGTCAGGAAGACGAAGTTTTCGAAATCCAGCTCGCTCAGGAACGCTCGTATGCCTTCGGCCCATTCGAATTGCGGCGTGTAGGGCGGTATCGACAGCGCCGTGTCCGACAGCGAAATCTTCAGGACAATCGCAAACGGCACCAAAAACAGCGCCAGAAGCCAGACGTATGGGATGGCGATCAGGATGAAACGTCGCATCAGTCTGCCAGCAGAACCGCTGCCGTGGCCGTCCAGGACAGCCAGACCGGGTCTTCCCAGGTGAAGGAGCGGCGTGAAATACGGCGGGTGTTGGCCGTCTGCGCCTTGATGATCGTGCCGTTGGCCAGTTCCACGTGATAGGTCGACAGGTTGCCCAGATAGGCAATGTCATGCACCTTGCCCTGAACCGCATTCGCCGCCTCGGTCGGGCGCTCGGCTGAAATTGTCACCTTTTCCGGGCGGATCGCCAGATGACAGGCCTGCCCATTCCGGAAACCGCGCGAGGAAGAGGCTTTCAACGGTTTCTGCCCTTCGGCCCAATCGATGTCATAGGCATCTTCGCCGTTCGGATTGGCACGGCCTTCGATGATATTCACGTCCCCGATAAAGTCGGCGACATAGACGGATGCGGGACTTTCATAGATCCTGTCCGGCGTCGCCACCTGCATCAGCTTGCCCTGATCCATCACGGCAACACGGCTGGCCACGGTCATGGCCTCTTCCTGATCGTGGGTCACGATCACAAAGGTGGTGCCGGTCTTTTCCTGAATGTCCATCAATTCGAACTGGGTATCCTGCCGCAGCTTCTTGTCCAGCGCTCCGAGAGGTTCGTCCAGCAACAGCAACTTTGGCGCCTTCGCCAGCGACCGCGCCAACGCCACGCGCTGCCGTTGCCCACCGGATATCTGGTGAGGCTTGCGGCGGGCGAACTGTTCCAGCCGGGTCAGGCGAAGCATTTCCTCGACGCGATCCTCCAGATCCCGCTTGGGCATGTTGTCGCGACGCAGGCCAAAGGCGATATTGTCCCAGACGCTCAGATGCGGAAACAGCGCATAGGACTGAAACATCATGTTCACCGCCCGCTTATTCGGCGGGATCGGATCTATGTCCGTGCCACCCAGAAGGATATGCCCCTCGGTCGGCGTTTCGAACCCGGCCAGCATCCGCATCATCGTGGTCTTGCCGCATCCGGATGGCCCGAGCAGGGCAAAGAATTCTTTTTCGAAGATATCCAGAGACAGGTTGTCGATGGCCGTGAACCCGCCAAAGCGCTTGGTCACATTCTGGAACTGGATCAAAGGTTTGGCCTGTGGGTCGTCCCACGGCGCGAAGACGGAAGAGTTCACAACGGGTCTCCGTTTGCCTGAATTCACCGGTAGAAAAAAAGGCGGAGCGGATCCTGTCCGCCCCGCCCAACAAGATCAGGTTCCCGACTTGATCTTGGTCCACAAGCGCGTCACGGTCCGCTGCGTTTTCGCCGGATAAGGCGTGGTGATGTAAAGGTTCTGCATGGTCGCATCATCCGGATAGATCGCCGGATCACCGATCACATCTTCCTCAAGGAACTCTTGCGAGGCCTTGTTGCCGTTGGCGTAGTACACATAGTTCGACGCAGCCGCCATGTTGTTGGCGTCCAGAATGAAGTTCAGGAACTTATGCGCGCCGTCCGGGTTCGGAGCATCCACCGGAATCGCCATCTGGTCGAACCACATCAGCGAACCTTCGGCAAAGGGATGGTACTCGATGGTCACGCCGTTATCCGCCTCATCCGCACGGTCCCGCGCCTGCAGAATGTCACCCGACCAGCCAACGGCCACACAGATGTCGCCATTTGCCAGCGCGTTGATGTATTCCGAGCTGTGGAATTTCTGGATATGTGGGCGAACACTCAGCAGAACTTCTTCCGTCTTGCCAATGACATCCTTATCGTGGCTGTCCGGGTTCTCACCGATATATTGCAGTACCATCGGGATGATCTCGGCCGGGGCATCCAGGAAATGCACCCCGCAAGAGGCAAGCTTTTCCATGTTCTCGGGCTTCAGCACCAGATCCATACTGTTCAGGACAACGTCGTCGCCCAATACTTCTTTGACCTTGTCGACATTGACGCCAAGGCCCGTGGTTCCCCACATGTAGTTGATCGAATAGGCGTTATTCGGGTCATACCCGGCGGTGCGTTCCTGAATCACGTCCCAAAGATTGCCCGAATTCGACAGTTTGGACGCGTCCAGTTCCTGAAAAGCACCAGCCTGAATCTGACGCTGAAGGAATGTGCCCGACGGGACCACCACGTCATAGCCTGATCCTCCGGCCAGCATCTTGGTTTCCAGAACCTCGTTGCTGTCGAACACGTCATAGATCAGTGTAAGACCGGTTTCTTCCTCGAATTTCCCCAGCAGTTCTTCGTCGATATAGTCTGACCAGTTATAGACGCGCACCTCTTCGGCAAATGCTGCCGAAGTCCCCAACGCGATAACGGCCGTGAGTGTAAGCGTTTTGAGTGTCATTTTTTTCTCCCTGCGAAAGTATCGCTATCATCCTCTATTTTTGGATTTGATCAAGTTTTGCGTTCTGCGGCAATACAGTTTATGCTTTCACCGAGCGTCAAACTGGGCAGCACAGACCATTGAGATCAGGATAAACCTTTTGAATATGATCAAAAATAAGACTTCGGAGCCAATTTCGAAAAGTGAGAAACGACCCGCGCACGAGCAGGTCTATCACATGCTCAAATCTCAGATTCTGTTCGGCGAGATGGTTCCCGGCCAGCCTGTGACCATTCAGGGGCTGACTGATTCGCTGGGCGCGGGGATGACTCCGGTTCGCGAAGCGATCAGGCGGCTGATCTCGGACGGGGCGCTGGTATTCCAGGGGAATCGAAGGGTCAGTGTCCCGGTCTTGACCGAGGGTGATATCGAGCAATTGATTTATGCTAGAAAGGTAATTGAATCAGAGCTTTCAAGGCGTGCCGGAAAATGCATGACCCCAGATCAAATCAGTGTTTTGGAAGGAATCGACCGCCGCGTCGACGAGGCGATTTCTGCTGGTGACGTCGGCGGATACCTGCTTCATAACTATGCGTTTCACACCGCCATCTACACCCATGCCGACTCACCGGTCCTAAGTGATCTGGCCGAGCGTCTATGGCTTCGATTCGGACCTTCGCTTCGGGTGGTTTGCGGACGGTTCGGCACACAGAGCCTACCGGATCGGCACAAGGACATTATCGAATGCTTGCGCAGCAATGACATTGATGGCGTTGGAAAAGCAATGTCGCGTGACGTCGAACAGGGCATGGAGCTTATGGCGGATGTTCTCGCAAAATGACTTATGCAGCGTGATTCGATTGACTTAGAAAAATTTGATCATATTGTGAGCGTGACTAGATTCCGCAGGAGATTTCGCGATGTCCATGATCACCAATCACATGCCAACAGCCGAGCTTCAGGCACTTGACGCCGCCCACCACATGCATCCGTTTACGGCAAACGGAGACCTCGCTCACAAGGGCGCACGTGTCATCACCCGGGCCAGGGGCGTATATCTGACCGACAGCGAAGGCGAAGAAATCCTTGATGCCATGGCGGGTTTGTGGTGCGTCAACATCGGCTATGGCCGTGATGAACTGGCGGATGTCGCGGCGCGGCAGATGCGGGAATTGCCCTATTACAACACGTTTTTTCAAACCACCCATGTCCCCGCGATCGCACTGGCCGACAAGATCGCAAGCCTGGCGCCTGGCGATCTGAACCACGTGTTCTTTGCAGCAGGCGGGTCCGAGGCCAACGACACCAACATACGGATGGTGCGTACGTATTGGGCCAACAAGGGTCAGCCCGACAAGAACATCATCATCAGCCGCAAGAACGCCTATCACGGATCCACCGTCGGCTCCGCCTCGCTTGGCGGAATGCCCGCGATGCATGCTCAGGGCGGAATTCCGATCCCGAATATCCACCATATCAATCAACCGAACTGGTGGGCCGAAGGCGCGGACATAGACCCTGATGAATTCGGCCTGATGCGCGCGCGCGAACTGGAAGACGCCATTCTAGAGCTTGGTGAAGACCGTGTTGCCGCCTTTATCGCAGAGCCGGTTCAGGGCGCAGGCGGCGTGATCGTTGCGCCGGACAGCTATTGGCCCGAAGTCCAGCGGATCTGCGACAAATACGAGATCCTTCTGATCGCGGATGAGGTGATTTGCGGTTTTGGTCGCACCGGCAACTGGTTCGGGTCGGAAACGGTCGGCATCAGGCCCCATATCATGACCATCGCCAAGGGCCTCAGCTCGGGTTACGCGCCGATTGGCGGGTCGATTGTGTGCGACGAGGTCGCCGAAGTGATAGCGGGCGCGGAGTTCAACCACGGCTATACATACTCGGGCCATCCGGTTGCCGCAGCAGTTGCGCTGGAAAACCTCCGCATCCTGGAAGAAGAGGATATCATCGGGCACGTGAAAAACGTGGCCGCTCCATATCTCAAGGAGAAATGGGAAGCTCTGGTCGATCACCCGCTGGTCGGTGAGGCCAGGATCGTCGGCATGATGGCGTCTATTGCCCTGACCCCCAACAAGGCATCCCGGGCCAAGTTCGCATCCGAACCCGGCACAATTGGATACATTTGCCGTGACAGGTGTTTCGCAAACAACCTCATCATGCGCCATGTCGGCGACCGCATGATCATTTCGCCGCCGCTGGTGATGACTCTCGGCGAAATCGACGAATTGTTTGTCCGCATCCGCAAATCGCTGGACGAAACCTATGCCGAAATCATCGACAGAGATCTGCTGAAGGAAGCCGCATAGGGGTTCCAGCGAGGCGGAACTCATACCCGAGGAAAAGCCGGTCAACTCGATTGACCGGCTTTTTTGTTGCAGGATGCGCCGGAAAAGTCTGCGCCTCGTGGGAGGAAAACAAGAATCCGGGCCCGAAAATGTCGCATCCCAGCGCAATGGTGTCGCTCTGAGGTGCTGACACCACGCAAAGCTGAATTCAAATCAAATCAATGGATTTCGGTGACCTGAATCGCGAGAATGACGAAATTCTTACTCGCAATCACCGAAAATTATTAATTTCATGCCTAGCGCCGGTTATGCTGGGTGTGATTAGATCACTTAAAAGCGCAGAAGAAATCTGCCTGACAGCAATGGGGAGACAACTTGGCCGACGCTTCGAACACCAGCGCGTTCGTCGAATTTGAGCGCGTGCAAAAGAGCTATGACGGCGAAACACTAGTCGTCAAAGATCTCAACCTTACCATGCCCAAAGGCGAGTTTCTGACTATGCTCGGGCCGTCCGGGTCTGGTAAAACCACCTGTCTGATGATGCTGGCCGGTTTCGAAACCGCGACCCATGGCGATATCCGGCTTGGTGGTGTTTCCATCAACAACATCCCGCCGCACAAGCGTGGCATCGGCATGGTGTTCCAGAACTATGCCCTGTTCCCGCATATGACGATTGCCGAAAACCTGTCCTTCCCGTTGGAAGTGCGGAAAATGGGCAAGTCCGAACGCGAGGAAAAAGTCAAACGCGCGCTCGACATGGTGGAGATGGGCGCATTCGGGGGACGCCGCCCGGCGCAGCTTTCGGGCGGCCAGCAGCAGCGGATCGCACTGGCTCGTGCGTTGGTCTTCGAACCCGAGTTGGTTTTGATGGACGAACCGCTGGGCGCGTTGGACAAGCAACTGCGCGAAAAGATGCAGTTCGAGATCACCCATCTGGCGCACCGTCTGGGCATCACCGTGGTCTATGTGACCCACGACCAGACCGAAGCGCTGACCATGTCCGACCGCGTCGCCGTGTTCGACGATGGCCGAATTCAGCAACTGGCGCCGCCGGACAAGCTGTACGAAGAGCCTTCCAACAGTTTCGTTGCCCAGTTCATCGGCGAGAACAACACGCTTGAGGGGCAGGTTAAGGAAATCAACAACGGCATCGCCGTGGTGCAACTGGACGATGGCGAGTTGATCGACTGTAAGCCGATCAATGTCAGCAAGCCGGGCGAGCGTACCCGCGTGTCGATCCGGCCCGAACGGGTCGAATACAACAAGGACCGCCTGCAGGAAGGAGTCCATACACTGAAGGCCGAGGTGCTTGAGTTCATTTATATGGGCGACATCTTCCGAACCCGCCTGCGGGTTGCCGGCAATGACGAGTTCATCATCAAGACCCGGAATGCACCCGACCAGGTTCGCCTCCAGCCCGGCCAGCAGATCGAAATCGGCTGGTTGCCGGACGACTGCCGCGCGCTGGATGCGTGATGTGGCAAAGCTTTGCCACCCGACGGAGAATCGGGGGCGGTTACCTATGGGAACGAGAATTCAACAAGGAGAGAACTGAAGATGAAGCTATCGAAACTGTCCGCTCTGGTTGCGACCACAGCGATGTGCGCGCCAGCAGCTTTTGCGCAGGATATGGCTGACGAAATGACTATCGTGTCCTGGGGTGGCGCCTATTCCAAGTCGCAGCTTGAGGCCTATCACAAGCCTTATTCGGAAAAGACCGGCGTCAAGATCATCAACGATGAAAGCTCGGCCGAAGCGGTTGCCAAAATGCGGGCGATGAACGAAGCCGGTAACGTGACCTGGGATGTGGTCGACGTTACTGCGGAAAGCGCCATCCGTCTTTGCGACGAAGGTCTGGCGATGGAAATCGATTTCGACGAACATCTGGCTGCAGCGCCCGATGGCACGTCCGCCGAAGATGACTTTGGCGAGTTGCTGGTCAGCGACTGTTTTATCCCGCAAATCGTTTATTCGACAACGTTCGGCTATCGCACCGATCTGGTCGGCGACACTCCGCCAACCAGCGTTTGCGCGATTTTCGACACCGAAGCCTATCCGGGCAAGCGGTCGCTCGAAAAACGCCCCCTCAACAACATGGAATGGGCGCTGATGTGCGATGGCGTCGCCAAGGAAGATGTCTATGACGTTCTGGCCACCGACGAAGGGCAGGAACAGGCGCTGGCCAAGCTCGCCACCATCAAGGACGATGTGATCTGGTGGTCGGCCGGGGCCGACACGCCGCAGCTTCTGGCAGATGGCGAAGTCGTGATGGGCTCGACCTATAACGGCCGCCTGTTCAGCGTCATCGAAGAGCAGAACCAGCCCGTTGCCATGCTGTGGGATGGGCAGGTCTTCGATATTGACGGCTGGATCATCCCGGCCGGCCTGCCCGAAGATCGTCTGGCCCGCGCGCTGGACTATATCTACTTCGCGACCGACACCCAGCGTCTGGCGGATCAGGCCGGGTACATCTCGTATGGTCCGGCCCGCGCCTCATCGGCGCCGTTGGTGGGTCAGCATGCCGAACTTGGAATCGACATGGCGCCGCACATGCCGACCGATCCGGAAAACGCCAAGAACACGCTTCTCTACAACTATGAGTTCTGGGCCGACTATCGCGACGACATCGACGCGAAATTCCAGGCCTGGCTGGCCAAGTGATCGCCTGATCACCTGATCGGATAGTGACGGACGGGGCCTGTCGGGCCCTGTCCACCCTCAAATGATAAACACCAACGGGGACAAGATGAGCGATTCAACCGCCTCTGGACCGGTGTTGGCCGCCGACGGCACACCACTAAAACGCAGCCTGGCCCGCGCGCTGCGCATGCAAAAGATGCGCGCATTGATGCTGGTCGCGCCACTGCTCCTCTTTGTCCTGCTCACCTTCATCGCGCCGATTGCCGACATGCTGTTCCGCTCGGTCGAAAACAAGATCGTGGTGACAACACTGCCACGCACCGTATCGGCCCTGCAGGATTGGGACAGCAATTCCGGCGAAGCCCCCGGCGAGGCGGTTTTCCACGCGTTGTATTTTGACATGTTCCTGGCCACCGAGGCCAAGGAACATACCAAATTGGGCACCCGCCTGAATTATGAGCGCACCGGTATCTCGTCCCTATTCCGCAGTTCCGGGCGCAAGGTTGACGATATCGGCAAGGATCAGGTGAAGGCGCTGGAAAAAGTTTCCGACAAAGCTCTGAAGGACTCGGCCCTTTGGTACGATATCATGACCGGAGGAGCTGATGCGGAACCCGACGAGACGCTGCTGAACACCGAACGCAAGCGCCTGAGCGAGCTGACCGATACCAGTTTCAGCGGCGATATCGGCTTTGTGCCCGGTACCGCAGTTTCGGAAATGCTGCCGCAGACGGCCCGCGCCTATACCGATTTCGCCCTGTTCACCGCCGTGGTGGACAATGACGTCGTGGCCGAAGAAGACCCGTGGGAAGCCGTCTTTGTCGCCCTGGCGACCGAACTGAAATCCGATCCCAACCGGCTGGACGGCTATGCCGGACCCGGCGCCGATGTGCTGAAAGAGGCGGCGGTCACGGTTGCCGACATGGGTCCAATCGACTTCAAGGCATCCTTTCTGGATATCGACGAGGATTGGGGAGACATCGAGAACTGGAAAACGATCCAGGTCTACAGCCCGCGCACCACGAATGGCTATTTCCTGAACGCCGTGGACCTGCAAAAGGGCACCGACGGTATCGAGGCGCGGCCCGAAAACCAGCAGATTTACATCACGCTCTTCACCCGCACCATGATCATGTCACTGGTTATCACCGGGTCCTGCATTCTGCTGGGTTATCCGGTGGCGTGGATTCTGGCCAATCTGCCGATGCGCACTGCGAATATACTGATGATCCTGGTGCTTCTGCCGTTCTGGACATCGCTGCTGGTGCGGACGTCGGCCTGGAAAGTGATGCTGCAGCAGCAGGGCGTGATCAACGAGGTACTGGTCTGGCTCGGCATGGTCCCGGACGAGGCACGGCTGGTCATGATCAACAACCAGTTCGGCACCATCGTGGCGATGACCCACATCCTGCTGCCGTTCATGATCCTGCCGATGTATTCAGTGATGCAGACCATCAATCCGACCTATCTGCGCGCGGCCAAGTCGTTGGGCGCGACCAACTGGACGGCGTTCTGGCGGGTCTATTTTCCGCAGTCGGTGCCGGGGATCGGTGCGGGCAGCATCCTCGTCTTCATCCTGGCTATCGGATACTACATCACGCCCGAGATCGTGGGCGGCACCAAAGGCGTCTTCATCTCGAACCGGATTGCCTACCACATTTCGTCCTCGCTCAACTGGGGGCTGGCGGCGGCGTTGGGGACAATCCTGCTGGCCGTGGTTCTGCTGCTCTACTGGACCTACGACAAGATCGTGGGCATCGACAACGTGAAGCTGGGGTAAGTGAATATGGCTCTTAATACCGTTCAACCTCAAACACCTGGTTTCGTTGCCGCCGTGGCAGCCGCCGCCGGTGCTTTCTTTGGCCTCTTCGTGGGCACCGCGCAGGGGTCCGGCCTGATGGGTGTTCTACTTGGCGCCGTACTGCTGGCCGCATTGGGCTTTGCTCTGTCCAACTTGCGGGAAAAGGAGAAGGTGCTTCGCTGGGTCCTGTTCGCGGGCTTTGTTCTGGTCGGATACATTCTTGGCGGCATCCCCGCAGCCATTGTCGGGGCGTTTTTTGGCTGGTTCGCCGGATGGTTCATCTTCTGGCTGGCCAGTACGCGCTACCGGGCGCATCTGGCGCCCTACCTGACACCGGGCCAGGTGCTGTGGCACTACACGTTCCGGGTGATCTGCGGTGCGATCTTTGTGTTCCTGATCACCCCGATCCTTGTGGTTATGCCGCTTAGCTTCAACGCGCAGGATTTCTTTACCTTCACGCCCGAGATGCTGCGGTTCGATCCCGCCGGATACTCGATGAAGCATTACGAGGATTTCTTCAGCAATTCCGACTGGCAGAATGCCCTGTGGAACTCGATCAAGATCGCACCGATGGCGACGGTGCTTTCGGTCGGGTTCGGCACGCTGGCGGCCATCGGCCTCAGCCAGCCGCATGTGCCCTTCCGCCGGGCGATCATGGCAATTCTGATTTCGCCGATGATCGTGCCGCTGATCATCTCTGCGGCGGGCATGTATTTTTTCTACAGCCGGATCGGCCTGCAAGGGACATATTTCGGCGTGGTTCTGGCGCATGCGGTGCTGGGCATTCCCTTTGTCATCATCACCGTCACCGCCACTCTGGTCGGCTTTGACCGGTCGCTGACCCGTGCGGCGGCGAATATGGGAGCTGGACCGGTGACAACTTTTTTCCGCATTCAGATGCCGCTGATCCTTCCCGGTGTGATTTCCGGCGGTTTGTTCGCCTTTATCACATCCTTCGACGAAGTGGTGGTGGTGCTGTTTGTGGGCTCTGCCGGACAAAAGACCTTGCCCTGGCAGATGTTCACCGGCCTGCGCGAACAGATATCGCCGACCATTCTGGCGGTCGCGACAATCCTTGTGGCAATTTCGATCCTGCTGTTGGCCACGGTCGAAATGTTGCGTCGACGCTCCGAACGGCTCAGGGGCATGTCGCCAAGCTAGAAAACCGGGGGCCGATAGGCCCCCTTTTCATCTCAGCCGTTCCAAAAGCAGCAGCGACGGATAGCCGTCCGGCAGCAAGCCTTGCGCCAACTGATAGGACCTGACTGCAATGACCGTCAGCGGCCCGACGCGCCCATCGATCTTTTGGGTATCGAACCCGGCCTGCGTCAGACGCCGCTGCAGTTCCTTGCGTTCGGAAAAGGTCAGGGCGCGATCTCCCCGCGGCCAGGTTGCCTGCACCGGAGCGCCGCCGGCAATCCGGTCCGCCAGATGCCCCACGCCGATCACATAGGCATCCGCCGTGTTGTAGCGTTCGAGCACCTCGAAATTGTCAAAGATCATGAACGCCGCACCCTGCCCGCCGGCCGGCAGCAGGATCGACGCGCGGCCGAAATCGTCTATGGACCTGCCGTCGGTGCCCACAACGCCCAGCGCGGCCCAATCCGACGGCATCCGCGTGATTTCCCGCCTGGCGCTGGAATAGTCGAATCCCTTGGGAAGGCGAACCTCGACCCCCCAGGGCTGGCCCCTGGTCCAGCCAAACCCAGCCAGATAGGAGGCCGTCGACGCCAACGCGTCCGACGGGTCATCCGACCAGATGTCGCGCTTGCCATCGCCGGTGAAATCGACCGCGTGCTCCAGATAAGACGTCGGCATGAACTGAGTGTGACCCATCGCACCGGCCCAACTGCCGGTCATGTTCGGCGGGGTGACATCGCCGTCCTCCAGAATTCTGAGCGCCGCGAACAACTGGGCTTCGAAGAACTGCGCACGTCGCGCATCGAAAGCCAGGGTCGACAGAGAGCGGATCGTACTGTTGCTCCCTTTGAACGACCCGTAGGCGCTTTCCAGACCCCAGATCGCAGCCACGATTTCCTTTTCGACGCCATATTGGTCTTCAATACGTTCCAGCGTCGCCTTGTGTTCCGCAAGCGCTGCCCTGCCATTGCGTATACGCACATCGGAAACGGCGCTGTCCAGATATTCCCAAATGGTCTTGGTGAACTCGGATTGGTTGCGGTCACGCTTCACGACATCCGCATCATAGGTCACGCCGCGGAAAGCCCGTTCCAGTGTCGATCGAGAAATACCCTGATCCCGCGCACGTACCCTGAAATCGGCAATCCAGTCCTGAAACTGCGCGTTCGACCCGCTTGCGCTCACCTGCTCCACCTCTTTGACCGGTCGCAAAATCGGACGCAGCGAGGTCGAAAGATCGGCTGATGCCAGATGAATGACCTCCTGACCCGCCCGCACCTTTGGCCGGGTCGATTGTTGCGATGTGTCCGCTGACACGCCTGTTGCCCAGATTGCTGCGAGGGCCACGCCACTGACGCATTTTTTCATTCCGGTTGTCCCGATAGCCTGCTCAACTTCAGGATACCGCGAATCCACCGTTCGACAAAGCGCCTCGGTTTCCGCTTCGCAATCTTCCGCCACCCGCTCCGTCTGGCAGCGCGTCACCTCTGCCGGCGCTTGCGTTCGATCTTGCGCCTGATCTTGTCCTTCTTGCGCTTGGTGCTGGCCATCTTTCGTTTTACGCCACGGCGAGCGGGCGCGCGGCTGCTCGGAAGGGTTTGATCGTCAATTGACAGCAGCTCCAGTTCCAGACCGCCGGTCACCGGGACCGCCTCGGTCAATCGCACCGTCACCCGCTGTCCTATCGCAATCAACAACCCGGTATCGGAACCCATCAGTGTTCCCGCTTCGCGGTCGAAATGAAAGAACTCGCGCCCCAATGATCGCACCGGCACCAGCCCGTCAGCCCCAGTTTCATCGAGTTTCACGAATGCCCCGAACCGGGCGATGCCGCTGATCCGCCCGGTAAATTCATTTCCGACCCGTTCGCTCAGATAGGCGGCGAGGTAGCGATCGGTCGTATCGCGTTCGGCCATCATCGAACGGCGTTCAGTATCCGAGATGTGGTTTGCGGTCTCTTCCAGCCGGTCGATCTCGTCCCCGGTCAGGCCATCCTCGCCCCAGCCATGTGCCAGGATCAGCGCCCGGTGCACGATCAGATCGGCATAGCGCCGGATCGGCGAGGTAAAATGCGCATAGTTGCGCAGCGCCAGACCAAAATGGCCAAAATTTTCAGGGCTGTAATAGGCCTGTGCCATCGATCGGAGGGTGCTCAGGTTGATCAGCTCCGCCTCTTCCGTGCCCGCCGCCGCATTCAGCAACGCATTCAGGTGCCGGGTCTGCAACACCTGCCCCTTGGCCAGATTGAGCCCGGCGGCCTGCGCGGTTTCGCGCAGGGCCTCAAGCTTTTCGGGCGCCGGTTCCTCGTGCACCCGAAACAGCAACGGACGCCGTTTGGCGATCAGGGTTTCGGCGGCGGATACGTTGGCGAGGATCATGAATTCTTCGATCAGCCGGTGCGCATCCAGCCTATCGCGAAAAGCCACGCTTTCGACATGGCCGTTTTCACCCAGTACGATTTTGCGCTCGGGCAGATCCAGATCCAGCGGCTGCCGCGCCTGGCGCGCTGATTGTAACGCGCGGTACGCAGCATAGAGCGGTTTCAGTACGTCCTCCAGCAACAGACCTGTCCGGTCGTTCGGATTTCCATCGACGGCCGCCTGAACCTCGGCATAATTCAGCGAGGCCACCGACCGCATCAGCCCACGTACGAACCGGTGACCGATCTTGTTACCCATTGCGTCGATCTGCATCCGGACGGCGATACAGGCGCGCGGCACACCTTCGTGCAGCGAGCACAGATCTCCGGACAGGCGATCCGGCAACATGGGCACCACCCGATCCGGAAAATAGCTTGAGTTTCCACGCTTTCGCGCCTCGCGATCCAACGCGGTTCCGGGCCGGACATAGGCGGCAACATCGGCAATCGCGACCCAGACCACATGGCCGCCGGGGTTTTTGGGGTCGTCATCGGCATGGGCATGACAGGCATCGTCGTGATCGCGCGCATCCGACGGGTCGATCGTCAGCAACGGCATGTCGCGCAAATCCACCCGCCCCTGCAAGCCGGCGGGTTTGCAGCCGTCCGCCTCGGCGATCACTGCGTTCGGGAAATCGTCGGGTATGCCATGCTGGTGAATGGCAATCAGCGAGACCGCCCTGGGCGCCGAGGGGTCGCCCAGCCGTTCCACGACGCGCGCACGCGGCAGGCCCATGCGGTTTTTAGGGCCCGATTGCTCCGCTTCGACCAGTTCGCCATCCTTCGCACCATGCACGGCGCCATCGGGCACCAGCCATTCCGTCTGGCCAGCCTTGTCGATGGGAACAATCCGTCCGCCTTCGGCCCCTTTCCGGAAGATACCCACAATCCGGCGGGGATTGGCGCCAATGCGGCGGATCAGGCGCGCTTCATAGTTGTGGTCTTCCTCGTGAACCAGGGTAAGACGGGCCAGAATCCGGTCCCCTTCGCCCAGGGCAGGATCACTGGCGCGCGGAATCACCAGCACAACAGGCTCGATCCCCTCACCATGCCATTCCATCGGGCGCGCAAACAAATCCCCGTCCGCATTCGGCGCCTTGATCTGCAACACGCTGACCGGCGGCAACCGATCCGGGTCGCGATAGCTGCGGCGGCGCTTTTCCAGATGCCCTTCGGCCTCAAGTTCCTTGAGGACACGTTTGAGGTCGATCCGATCCGCGCCCTTGATCCCAAAGGCTTTGGCGATATCGCGTTTTGAAGTCTGGGTTGGATGTACCGAGATCCACTCAAGAATCTCCTGCTTGGAAGGAATGCGAGTCATGTCTCCGCCGTAGCACGCCGGCATCCCTCCGTCACCGCAAAAGCGACGACGCTCGCCCGGGCGAAGGAGCGGCCGCCAGATCGTCCGCCACATCCACATCCCGCAACTGGTCCACCAGCACCACCCGGCAGCCGGACGCGGACCTTAAAGTATCGGCCAAAGCGTATTCCGTCGACCACCTCACATCACGAAACAGGCCCTGCGGCAACACGCTGGCGCGCCGTGCACCGACCAGCCAGTATCCGCCATCCAGAGACGGGCCAAAAACCATGTCGGCCGCGCCAAGGGCGGCAAAGGCGCGGTGCACATGGCGTCGCCCGATGCCCGGAATATCCGCACCGATCAGACAGACCGCACCACATTGCACCGACCGCAGCTGCCGCGCCATCCGCATGCCCAAATCACCCCGACCCTGGGCCGATCGCGGCAGATCGGCGGGCCAGACCCGGCTTGAAAGCCCTTCTCGATCCGGCGACACGGCCAAAACGATCTGCCAGCGCGGATCGCGCAGGCGCCGGATCAACGCGCGGGTTTGCTGACGAAACCACCAGGCCGCCCCGACCATGCCGATATCGCGCCCCAGCCGCGTCTTGACCCGGCCCGGACGGGGTTCCTTGACCATGATGATCAGCGTCCGCCGCATGGCTCAGGCAAAATAGTCCTGCAAAATCCGGGTGTAGACTGCCTTGAGCTGATGGATTTGCTCAATCTCGACGCACTCGTTCACCTGATGCATGGTCCGGCCGACCAATCCAAACTCGACCACCGGGCAGTGGGCCTTGATGAAACGCGCATCCGACGTCCCGCCCGTGGTTGAAAGTTCGGGAACCACTCCCGTCTCGGCCTCCACAGCCTTTGCAACCAGATCGGACAGCGGGCCGGGCGGCGTCAGGAAACTCTCGCCCGAGATATTGACTTTCATTTCGACCTGAACACCGAACTCTGCCGCTACCCGATCCGCCTCGCTTTGCAGCCAGCTTGTCAGACCGGCGCCGGAATGGAGATCGTTGAACCGGATGTTCACAGCACTCCTGCACTGGGCCGGAATGACGTTCGTTGCCGGATTGCCCGTGTCGATGGTGACAACTGCCAAAGTCGAAGGATCGAATTGGTCGGTTCCGCTGTCCAACTCGTGGCTGGCCAGACGATCCATCAGCCGCGCCATGGCCGGCAGCGGATTCCGGGCGCGATGCGGATAGGCCGAATGCCCCTGCACCCCGGTCAATGTGAACCAGGCCGTCATCGAACCGCGCCGGCCGATCTTGATCATCTCACCCATATGCTGCGGGCAGGTCGGCTCTCCGACCAGACAGGCCGACATGCGTTCCCCGGCCTGCTCCATGTAATCCAGCAAAGCCGTGGTGCCATCGACGGCATCGCCCTCTTCGTCGCCGGTGATGGTCAGGATGACGGCACCGTCCGGTGGCGTCTCGCGCACGAAATCCACCGCAGCCGCGGCAAAGGCCGCCACGCCGGATTTCATGTCCGTCGCCCCTCGCCCATACAACATCCCGTCCCTGATCTCGGCCCCGAAAGGCGCCACACTCCAGGCGGCTTCATCCCCGACCGGAACTACATCGGTATGGCCGTTGAACCCGAAGCTTCGGGGATGCGCCTTGTCGCCCCACCGTGCAAACAGGTTGCTGACCTCGCCGCGATCCACGCGTACGCACTCGAACCCTGCCCCGGACAACAGGGTTTCCAACAGATCCAGCGCCCCAGCCTCCTGTGGCGTGACCGAAGGGCAGCGGATCAGTTCGGCCGTAAGCCGGACAGCGTCGGTAGGTGTCATCGAGTCACACTCACTCCTGATTTGGCAACGGCGACAGACATTCTATGAATCGCCTTGAATGCCAACCCTTGTGCGCAGAATTCCTCAAACCGTGATGAATAGCACCATTTTTGCGCGAATGCACCGCGACAACGCCCGCTTGCCACGCGATGATCTTGCGCCGCAGCGGGAAAGTACGATAGAGGGCCGCAAACAAGTAGCCGGAGCGATGCGCGCATTCTTCATCACCCTGTGTCTGATCTTCACGGTTCTGTCCCAGCAAAGCCTGGCGCAGTCACTGACCGTCGCGACAGTCACCCGGCCACCGTTCTCTTTCCCGGAAGACGGGAAAGAGGCCGGCTTTTCAATGGATCTTCTGGCCGCGCTCGCCCAGTCCCTCAAGGCCGACTATGACATCAGTCGCATGGACGGGTTCGCCGAAATGCTGGGTGCGGTTGAAAACGGTGCGGCCGATCTGGCCATCGCCAACATTTCGATCACAGCATCGCGCGAAACCCGCATGGATTTCAGCCAGCCGATTTTCGAGGCCGGTCTGCAGATCATGGTGCCATCCGACGCGGCCCGCCGCCCGTCGCTGCTGAACGCATTGCTGTCCCGCGAACTGTTCATCGCCATCGGGCTGGCCATTGGAATTCTCCTCGGCGGCGGAATGGTGATGTGGTATTTCGAGCGGCGCGCGCAGCCCTATTTCGACCGCAAGCTTAACGAGGCCTGGTTTCCCTCTTTTTGGTGGGCCCTGAACCTTGTGGTGAACGGTGGGTTCGAGGAACGTGTGCCGCGTACCGCGTTTGGTCGGGTGTTCGGCGTTATACTGGTTATCTCATCCCTGTTCATCGTTTCGGTCTTCACGGCCAAAATCACCTCGGTGATGACGGTTGATGCCATCAGCGGTACGGTCAACTCGGTCAACGATCTGTATGGCAAGAGGATCGGCACGATCAGCAACTCCACCGCCGCCAGCTTTCTGGAACGGAGAGAGCTTGACTATGCCGGTTATGACGGGCTGAGCCCGCTTCTGACGGATTTCGAGGAAGGAGAGCTGGACGCGGTCGTATTCGACGCCCCCATCCTGTCCTACTATGCGTCTCATGACGGCAGAAAATACGCCGCAATGGCAGGGGGTGTTTTCATGAGGGAAAACTACGGCATTGCTTTCCCATCGGGCTCGCCACTGGTCGAGGGCGTCAATCAGGCGCTGCTGTCCCTGCGCGAAGACGGCACTTATGACACCATCTATCGCAAATGGTTCGGGGTCAGAAACTGATCTTCAGTTCCCTTCGATCTCATCGAAAAACGGCGTCATCTGCGCCACGACGACCGCGTTTTCATCAAGCGCCCGTTGCATGAGCGCGCGTTCTTCGTCGCCGATCTCGTGCCCTTCCGCCTCGCGCTCGGCCAGCGTGCCATAGCCTGTAACGTCCAGCGGCGCGGTGTCGGCCTGTTTCAGGATCGCGACCGTCTCGCGCACCGCCTCGGCCTCATCGACGCCACTGGCAAAACACATCAGGGCCGCCCCGGTCGCCCCATCAGGCAGCCCGTCGCCGTCCTTGCGGCCGATCTGGACCAAAAGGGTATAGACTTGCTGACGCGAGGGTTTCTTTTGCTTTTCCATCCCGAGGGCCTTAGCCGCGTGCCTTGCCATGGTCAAGATCGTTCCCTTTGCCGGGCTCTCAAGCGGTTGCCGTCTGACAAACCGCCTTTCCGGTTGCCCATGTGGGTCAGGATCATCCGCGTGCGCACGATATCGCCAAGGCGTTGTCCTGACATTTCGAGTGCGACCCTGATGATTTCGAAACGCCGGGCTGTCCGGGTTCGGTTGTCGCTGACATCAGCTGTTTTTCCCGGTTCGGTGATCGCGCCGAAGACCGGCGAAGAAACGAAAAAGGCCACGGTGACAATCACCGCAGCCTTGGATTTACACGACCCCCGGAACCGCAGCTTAGTCGCGCAGCAACTCGTTGATGCCGGTTTTTGAACGAGTCTTTTCGTCGACCCGCTTCACGATCACCGCGCAATACAGGCTGATGTTGTTCTTGGACGGCATAGACCCCGACACGACCACCGAATAGGGCGGCACCTCGCCATAGGTGACCTCGCCGGTTTCGCGGTCGACGATTTTGGTGGATTTGCCAATGTAAACGCCCATCCCCAAAACCGTGCCTTCGCGGACGATACAGCCTTCAACGACTTCCGAGCGTGCGCCGATAAAACAGTTATCCTCGATGATGGTGGGACCGGCCTGCATCGGCTCCAGCACACCGCCGATGCCGACACCACCCGACAGGTGCACGTTCTTGCCGATCTGCGCGCAGGAACCGACGGTGGCCCATGTGTCAACCATGGTGCCCTCGTCCACGTAAGCGCCCAGATTCACGAATGATGGCATCAGCACAACACCCGGCGCGATATAGGCAGATTTGCGGACAACGCAGTTCGGAACCGCTCGGAACCCGGCCGAACGCCATTGATTCTCACCCCAGCCGGCGAACTTGCTGTCCACCTTGTCCCACCAGCCACCGGCTTGCGGGCCGCCGGACTGGATTTCCATATCCTTGATGCGGAAACCGAGCAGAACCGCCTTTTTGGCCCACTGGTTCACATGCCAGTCGCCATTTTCCAGCTTTTCCGCCACTCGCAACGAACCGCTGTCCAGGGCGTTCAGCGTATCTTCGATGGCTTCGCGCTGCTCGCCGGTGGTGGCGGGGGTGATGGTGTCGCGCGCCTCCCAGGCGGCTTCGATGGCGGCTTCCAGTTGGGCGTTGGACATGGGGCTGCTCCCTGCAGAATCTCGTCATGATCGTGTGGCCTATAAGCAAGACGGGGCCAATGCGCAATGCGACGTGCATTGGCCCTCTTGCGTCAATCACCACGCAATGCGCCCATCGCGGCAAACATATCGCGGTCATCTCCGGTGCCCGCATTGGGCGCGGTCAGCAGGACATCGCCATAAAAGACCGAGTTCGCACCCGCCAGAAAACACAACGTTTGTTCGGCGGCGGAAAAATCCGAGCGTCCGGCGGACAGGCGCACCCGGGATTCCGGCATGACGATTCGGGCCGTTGCCACCATACGCACCAGATCGAAGATGCCGACTTTGTCCCGATGCGCCAGCGGCGTGCCCTCGATCGGGATCAGCGCGTTGACCGGCACGCTTTCGGGATGGGGGTCGAAATTCGCCAGAACCTGCAGCATCGACGCACGGTCGCGCAGGCTCTCGCCCATGCCGATGATGCCGCCGCAGCACAGGTCGATGCCCTCGTCGCGGCAATAGGACAGGGTTTCCAGCCGGTCCTGATAGGTCCGCGTTCCGATAATCTGGCCATAGAATTCCGGCGAGGTGTCCAGATTGTGGTTATAGGCGGTCAACCCGGCCTCGGCCAATCGTCTGGCCTGATGCGGTTTCAGCATGCCCAGCGTCACGCAGGCTTCCATGCCCAGCGCGCGCACGCCCGAGACCATCTCCAAAACGTTGTCAAATTCTTCGCCGTCGCGCACTTGACGCCAGGCCGCCCCCATGCAGAACCGCTCGGCTCCGGCGTCCCTGGCGCGTTTGGCCAGCGACAGGACATGCGCCGGGTTCATCAGTTTTTCTTTGGTCAGTTCGACCTCGCGGTGATGCGCCGATTGCGGGCAATAGGCGCAATCCTCGGGGCAACCGCCGGTCTTGATCGACAGCAGGCTGGCTTTCTGGATGTCCTCGGGATCGTGGTGCAAGCGGTGGACGGCATTCGCCCGGCCCACCAGTTCCAGCAGGGGAAGGCGCATGAGCGCCTCCACCTCGTCCACCGACCAGTCGCTGCGGATGTCGCCCTGATCAAGCATCCGTTCTGGACCCCCGGATCCTGGCCATCAAACCAACAGGAAGCCCCAGCACGGCCACGGTCGCCAGAGTGATTTTGACCAGATCGCCGGCGATGAAGGGAGTAAATCCATAGGCCAGCACCTTATCCGACGGCACGAACTGCGCCAGCCAGGCCAGGCCCAGAGCGTAAACTACAACAAGCCCCAGCAGCATCGCGGGCCACAGAAACAGCCTGCGCAGGTTGTCGGCGGCCCAGCCGACAATCGCTGCGGCCAGCACAAATCCCAGCAGGTACCCGCCGGTGCCGCCAATCATGTAGGCCAGACCGATCCCCTTCTCGGGCGTGCCCGCGAAGACCGGAAAGCCAACCGCCCCGGCCACCAGATAGCCGATCAGCGTCGCGGTTCCCAAACGGACCCCATAGGTGGCGGCAATTGCCATGACAGCAGCCACCTGCAGTGTCATCGGCACCGGCCAGAATGGTACCTGCACTTTGGCGCTGAGCGTCAGCAAAAGAACACCGGCGGCGACGCGCAGGGCCTGACCGGACAGCCCCAATCCCCCGACAGCGGGAAGGGCGGTTTGGTGAGTGGGCTTCATGGCTTACTCCATTTTATAGATAAATTTCACTTACAATTACACAAGTCGAAATTTTTATCTATAAAAGATTTCAGCGCAAAGTGACGCACACTAAATCACGCTGTTTCAACATCTTACACGGTGTTAGCGCGCACGGCGAATGTGGCGAACAAGAATCGAGATGGCCAAGGCCGCATCCTTGCGCTTGAGCGCCTGAACAAGGGCGGCGTGATCCGCATCTTCACGCTGCACCCATTTCTGCCTCCATTGGGCAAACAGATGCCGAGCGCTGGCGATGTGCAAATCGTCGATCGTGTGCAGCAACCTGGGCATGGCGCACGGAGTCAGGATCACCCGATGAAAGGCCCGGTTCCGCGCCTCCCACGCGGGCATGTCCTGCGCTGCATCGCAGGCGGCGCGAGCCTCGTCGGCCGCCTTGACCGCCGCCGGGGTCATGTTCTGTACCGAATGCTGGAGCGCCAGCGATTCCAGCGCCACCCGCATCTCGATCACTTCGCGCACCTCGGCAGGGTCCAGGGCGGTCACCCGCATGCCCCGGCGCGGCTCGCTTTTGGCCAGCCCGTGCGCCTCCAGCCGCAACAGCGCCTCGCGCACCGGAACGTGGCTTGTCTCGAAGGCACGGGCGATATGATCCTGCCGCAACTTTTCGCCCGCAGACAGGCTGCCGGTGATGATCTGCTGGCTGAGGCGGTCGTAAATCGTATCGGCAATCGTCGCGGACATGAATTATAGATAAAATCCACAACCTTCTTGCACAAGGCGCATTTTCAGCCCGACAGCGGGTCGGGCGCGATGTTTCCGCCACAGATCAGAACGGCAACCCGCTCGCCCGGATCGGGCGTGTATGCCCCCGACATCAGCGCCGCCAGCGCCGTCGCGCCGGCGGGTTCGACCAGTATCCGCCGCTCCTGCCACAGCGCGCGCTGCGCCTGCGCGATGGCCAGGTCCGAAACAAGGATGGCTTCGATCTCCCGCGCCAAGCCAAAGCAGATATCTCCGATCCGCCGCGCCCCAAGAGCGTTGGCGGCAATGCCGGAAACCTGAACATCCACGGGCGCTCCCGCCGCTTGCGCCGCATGCAGCGCGCAGGAGGTTTCAGGCTCGACCGCCACGACTTTGCGCGCACCCTGAAACCAGCCCAGCGCGCCAGAGATCAGCCCACCGCCGCCCACGGCGATCAGAACCGTATCCGCCTGTAACCCCTGCTTGTCCCATTCCGCAAAACAGGTGCCCTGCCCTGCCACGGTCGCTGGCGCGTCATAGGCATGAATCTGCATGGCGCCGCTGGCCTCTTCGTGTTCGCGCGCCAATGCCAGGGCGCTGGCATATTCACCGGGCACCACCGTCAGATCCGCGCCAATCCCTTCGATCAGCGCGATCTTGGACGGCCCCGCCATTTCCGGCACAAAGATCCGGGCCGGATAACCCAGCGCCCGCGCGGCATAGGCGGCCGCGGCACCGTGATTGCCACCCGAAGCCGCTACGACTCCGGCACCGGGAACATTGCAACCCAACAGCGTGTTGAACGCACCGCGCGCCTTGAAGCTGCCGGTATGCTGCATGTGTTCGGCCTTCATTTCGATGGGATATCCCAGACCGAATCCCTCTGCCCGAATGACCGGCGTTTCCTGCACATGGCCCTCAACCCGTTGGGCCGCTGCCGAAATCTCTGCCTTCCAATCCATTTTCACATCCTTGTCACGGGGCGGCACTGGCGCTCTGCCCGGGAAACCTATAGCTGTTTTGTAAACACGCAAGCAGGGATGCCCCAGCAATGAGAGAAGACCGCCTGAGCCCGTTCCGTGACGCCCATACCGACAGATCGACGGCAAGCGAGGTTCCGGACACGCCGCAGACCCGTTCGCCGGCTTACAAGCTGGCCTTTGCGGATGACGATTTCCTCTGCCGGGATGAATTGCGCCCGGTGCGCCTGCAACTGGAATTGCTGAAGCCCGAGATGCTGATGGCCGAGCGCCAGATCACCTCGACCATCGTCATGTTCGGCGGCGCGCGCATTCCCGAACCGTCGCAGAAACACACCGCGCGCACGCAAACCCTGGCGGACCTGTCGCAATACTATGACGAGGCGCAGGAATTCGCGCGGCTGATGACCGAGAAATCCAAGGAAAGCGGCTGCCGCGAGAATGTGATCGTAACCGGCGGCGGGCCGGGCGTGATGGAGGCCGGCAATCGTGGCGCGCATGAGGCGGGTGGCTGTTCCATCGGGCTGAATATCGTGCTGCCACATGAACAGGCGCCGAACCTGTTCGTGACGCCGGAACTCAGCTTCAACTTCCACTATTTCGCGATCCGCAAGATGCATTTCCTGATGCGCGCCCGCGCCATCACCATCTTCCCCGGCGGTTTTGGCACCATGGACGAGTTGTTCGAGTCGCTGACGTTGATCCAGACCGGCCGCATGGAACGTGTGCCCTTTTTACTGTTTGGACGGGCCTTCTGGGAAAAGGTCATCAACTGGGAGGCGCTGGCGGATGCCGGTACGATCTCGGACGAGGATCTGGACCTGTTTCGCTTTGTCGATACCGCGCAAGAGGCGGTGCATATCATCGAAAACTGGGAACCCGCACCGGCCCGCGATTCAATTCCCGGGAGATAGGCGGAATCGTGGTAGACTACACTCCGACCGCAACCAAGGGAGGAGCCCATGTCTTATGTAACGGTATCCAGCTGGAGCTATGACGACAGCCTCGACGAAACCGCCCTGCTTTCGACGGCCAGGGAAAAGCTCAGCCAGCTCAAGGCGATGGGCGCCAGCAGCGGTCATCTTGTCCGGGTCAGCCCGACAGAAGGGCTGATCGTGATGGTCTATCCGGATGAAGGCACATGGAACCGCGTGCGCGAGTCGGTGGAACACATGCGCAAGGATACCGTTGCGGCCGAAGGCGGCGCCATGACGCGCGCTTTCAGCGGCCCGGCAGTGGTTTCCGTCTGACACCGCTCAATGCAGATCTGACGGAAGTACCCCAAGCTCATCGCCGCCAGGCAGCTTGGTCACGACCTGTTCGCCTTTCACATTCTTGATGGCATAGCCGAAACCGGCCAGCCGGAACTTCCATTCCCGCGCGCTGAGCGACTTTGCCCGCTCGCGCTGAAGCAGGTCCAGAACGGCCGCCTCGATCCCCGTGCTTCCAAATTCAGCCTGCGCCATTTCTTCCCCTCCATGGCATTGACCCCGGGTTGGAAGCTAGATGTTCAACGGGGCGGAAATTTACCGGATTTTAGGTAAGTCTTAGGCAATTCCTGCGCTTTCAAGGACACAATTTGGATGCTATTGCGGTTCGCAACGTGACGGGCACAGGGGCAAATGGCCATGCAAAAACCAGAATCGGGCGACCTGAAACTGGGCGAAATGCTTCATTTGCGCGGCAACGCCCTGAGCAAGGGCGAACCCGTCGCCCCGCCGCTGGTTCAAAGCAGCATGTACCATCTGCCGGGCGCACCCGAGGGATTTGCAAGCTATGGCCGGGTGAACAACCCGACATGGGAATATCTTGAACACGCGCTGTCACATCTCGAAGCAGCGCCAAGCCTGTCTTTTCCTTCGGGCATGGGCGCCATATCCGCAGCCCTGTTTGCCGTGGTCAGGGCCGGACACCGGGTGCTGATCCCTTCGGACGGATATTATGTGACCCGGCTGCTGGCGGACCGCTTTCTGTCCAATCTGGGCGTTACGGTGATCGAACGCCCGACCGTCGGTTTTGCCGATGGCGGGTTTGATGGTTTCGATGTGGTTTTTGTTGAAAGCCCGTCAAACCCCGGTCTGGACATGGTCGATCTGGCGGCCATTGCCCGGGATGTCCGGGCGGCGGGTGGCATTACCATTGCCGACAATACCACGCTGACGCCGCTGGGGCAGCGCCCGCTGGATCTGGGGATTGATGTGGTCGTATCCTCGGACACCAAGGCGATGGGCGGGCATTCAGATGTGCTGATGGGCCATGTCGCCAGCCGGAACGCGGAAATCATGGAAATGGTCGAGGAATGGCGCAAAGTGTCGGGCGCAATCCCCGGCCCGCAGGAATCCTGGCTGTTGCACCGTGGGCTGGAAACGCTGGACGTGCGGTTCGAACGGATGTGCGCAACGGCGGGCATTCTTGCCGCAAGGCTGGCCGAGCACCCTGCGGTCCGGCAAATCCGGTATCCAGGCCTGCCGCAGGACCCTTCGCACGATCTGGCCAGCGCTCAGACCAGACGGTTCGGGTTCCTGTTGTCGATCACGCTGGAAAGCGAAGACCAGGCCGAGCGGTTCATCAACGGCTGCCCCCTGATCCGGCCAGCCACGTCGTTTGGAGGGGTGCACACATCCGCCGAACGACGCGCGCGCTGGGGCGATGCGGTCGATCCGGCCTTTGTGCGGATGTCGGTCGGTTGCGAACCTGCAGAAGAGTTGTGGCAGGCGATCAGTGCCGCTCTGGACCGGTTGGAGTGACAGCCGCCTATTTTTTCTGTTCGCGCAATTCCTTGAACACGAAGATCGGCAGCAGAATTCCGGCGACCAGCGCCCCCAGCCAGACCAGCAACGTGGCCGCCAGCAGGTTTGAAATACCGCCAACGGTCAGCCCGGAGGTGACGAAATCGGTGATCAGCAGCCCTACGAAGGTCACGACAAGGGCGATGCCCCCCTTGAGCGCCGGCAGGTTCCTTTCACTGACCTTCGCGATCAATGGCTCGGCTATCACCTGCACCAATGTGAACACCACCACGACGACGATGAAGGAAAGCGGTGCAATGGAAAAACCGGTGAGAAGGAGCGCAGCAAGCAAAAGCCCGGCGGCATTGCCGATCAATAAGGCAACAACCGACATGATACGTCGCGACATGGCAAAAGACCTCGCATTCAATCCTTGTTGATACTGAGCGCGAGCCTAGACCGGGATCGGATCGATTTCACGTTGTTTTTCAAAGGCCCGCTTCGGATTCGATCTGTTTGCGGGACTTGCGTTCACGTTCGGTCGCCGATTTCAGCTGTCCGCACGCGGCCATGATATCCTCGCCGCGTGGGGTGCGGATGGGTGATGCGTATCCGGCCTGATAGATGATGTTGGCGAATGCGTGGATGCGGTTGTTCGAACTGCGCTTGTAGGGTGCTCCGGGCCATTCGTTGAACGGGATCAGGTTGATCTTTGCCGGAATGTTGTGGCGTCTGATGTGGTCGATCAGGCGGTGGGCATCCTCGTCCGTGTCGTTTACACCATCCAGCATCACGTATTCAAAGGTGATCCGTTCCGAATTCGATGCCTTGGGATAGCTGGCCAGCGCGCCCAGCAGTTCCTCGATATTCCAGCGTTTGTTGATCGGGACCAGCATGTCGCGGGTTTCGTCCGTGGTTGCGTGGAACGAGATGGCCAGAAGGCAGCCGATTTCGTCTGCCGTGCGCGCGATTTCCGGCACCACGCCGGAGGTCGACAGGGTGATGCGGCGGCGGGACAGTGAAATGCCTTCGGGGTCCATCGCGATCTTCATCGCGTCGCGGACGTTGTCGAAATTGTAAAGCGGCTCGCCCATTCCCATCAGAACGATGTTGGACAACAGCCGAGTTTCGTTTTTGGGCTCGCCCGGGGTCGGCCACTCCTCCAGATCGTCGCGCGCCATCATGATCTGGCCCACGATTTCCGCAGTTGTAAGATTTCGTACAAGTTTCTGGGTGCCTGTGTGGCAAAACGTACAAGTCAAAGTGCACCCGACCTGAGAGGATATACACAGCGTGCCGCGATCCTCTTCGGGGATATAGACCACCTCGACCTCATGACCGCCGGCGATGCGAACCAGATATTTGCGGGTCCCGTCCCCGGACACCTTGCGGGTCACCACCTCGGGGATTTCGATCACGAACGCTTCGGCCAGTTGCGCGCGATAGGCTTTGGCGAGGTTGGTCATCCCCGCAAAATCGCGCACCCCCCACTGATAGATCCATTGCCAGATCTGGTTCACCCGCATCTTGGCCTGTTTTTCGGGCGTGCCGTGTTCGATCAGAACCTCGCGCAACCGGTCGCGGGTCAGGCCAACAAGATTGATCTTGCCCCCGGCAGGCAACTTGCGGGGGATGGTCATGACATCATGAGTGATCGGCGCTTTGGCGGACATGGGCAGAGACTCGGCGAATTCTGGTACGGAATGCGCCTCTATATAGGAATACGCGCAAAGATCAAAAGGTTTCGTTTGGGACGGGAAGGAACGGGTTAAGACATGGTTGATTTCCGCGAATCCCGAATTTGAGCTATTCTAAACAGGACGGTTTGTGGCGGAGGGCGAAATGGCCAAGGGTATTTCGGCGCCGGTGGGCAAAAGCAAGGCGAATGATTCCGAAGACGTTAAACGGGTTCAGACCCTGTTGAACCCATTCGCTCAGACCGTCGGGTTTCCGAAACTGAAAGTCGACGGAAAGTTCGGCAAAAAGACCGCAGGTGCGATCGGGGCATTTCAACTCAAGGTTTGCAAGTTCAAACCCGACTATGTGATTTCGCCGAACAAGACGACGATCAAGGCGCTTGTCGCGGGTCCGGCAAAAGCCAAGGCCAACGCCAAAAAGGCCGAGCAGGCCAAGGCCGACGCAAAGAAAGACGCTGTGAAACAAGCGGTCAAGGCCGCCGAGAAAGCGGCCAAAACCGAAAAACTGGAAAAGAGCACCTGGGCAGGCGTCCTGGACAAAATCGAATCCTATGCCGACGAGCTGTATGACGATTTCCTGGACCTGTTCGAGAAAAAAGCCGAGGCGACGCCGGAGGACGCCAAGAAAATTGCGGACAAGGTAATCAAGGAAGCGCAGAAGAAAGCGGCCGACGAGGCCAAAACTGCCGCCAAAGAGGCCGAGAAGAAACCCGATGCCAAAAAACCGGAAGCCAAAGGCAAAGTCACGGGCAAGACAAAGGGTGTGAAAAAGAAAATCCTGAATATCCTCGATGAGGTTTCGGCCTTTTACGGCAAGCCCATTCTTGTCGTTTCCGGCCTGCGCTCAAAGGAATATCAGGCCAGATGTATGTACAATGGCTGGAACGGGCACTTAAAGCGCGGAAATTACTACTATTATCTTGCCAGAAACCAGAAGCTTCGAGAGGAGCTGGACGGCATAAGGCAGCGCGGGGACAAAAAGGCCTTTGTTGGCACCATGCTGAAAAAGGCGGATTGGAAACAGGTCTCGTACCATCTGACCGGCAGCGCCGTCGATGTGGCTCTGACCACTGATAAAAGGGTGATTGCGGCTCTGGCCACCTGTCTTAACCATCTGCGCGAAACCAACAGCGGCAAGGTCGCCTGCCATCATTTCGACCTGAAGAAATGCGAATGGCCGATCAAGGAGTCGACCAAGGCCAAATGGAAAACCTGAAGACCCGTTTGCGTCGCGCTTTGGCTGCCCCGCACCTGTTTCGGAACGCGCGCAAAGTGCAGTCACAGCCGATGACGGCCCAAATACGATTATACTACCATAAGGTTGAATGCATATCGCAGGTTCAACGTCAAATTGTTGCCTGATTTGAATGCCATCGAGGCCGAAAGTCATTTCACAAAGGGTTTCGACATGGGCAAGCCAAGCAAAGGCGGCAGCAACAGCAACACGATTTCCGGCAACAAGCGCGACAACGTCCTGAACGGTTCGGATGCGGCCGAGACTATTGACGGCAAGGGCGGCGATGACACGCTCTTTGGTGGCGGGGGCAACGACACGATTTATGGTGGCAGCGGGACCGACCTGGCCATTTTTTCCTATGGCCGCGATTCGTATGAAGTCACGGATCTGGGCAATGGCCAGATCCTTGTCTCGGGCCCGGACGGTGACGATCTTATTTCCGGGGTGGAGCTGTTTCAGTTTGCCGACATGACGCAGACCCTGAACGAGGTCGTTCTGCCCCGGCTTGCGAACCTGACCGCCGACGGCATTTCCGTTGACGATGCCATCCTGTCACCGGGCGAGACATCGGGCATTACGGTGCAGGTATCGTCGAACGGCGTGGTGGATGCCGGAGCGTCCACCGCCGAGTTGCTGATCGCAACCGCGCCGGACGAAGCGGCGGTCACCGGATCGCTGGGCACGGTCGATCTTGCCGCTCTGGCCACCGGAACCGGTGAGACTGCAAGCTTCACGCTCGACCCCGGAGCGTTGGAACCCGGCACCTATTGGGTCGCGGTGCGGGTCGATAGCGGCGATGCGGTCACCGAGGAAAACGAGACCGACAACCTGACCGAATGGGTTCAGATCACAGTCGAAGCACCGGTTGCCGATCTGAAACTTGCCTCGGCCACGGTCGGGGCGGGTTCCGATCTGAACCTTGAAGGCGGTGGCAGGATCGACATGACCTATGCGATCGAGAATGCCTCGAACATCGATGTGTCGTATTTTTCGGTGGCCACCTACATCTCGACCGACACGACGATTTCCGCCGACGATCACCGGATTGCCGGAGCGACCGGCGGCACCTTTCCCGGGCATACCAACAATTTCACCGTTTCGCACTGGCTGCCCGAAAGCTACGCAGCGGGAGATTACTACCTGATCAGTGTCGTGAACTGGGGCGATGGCACCCCGGACGCAACGCCCGGGGACAATGTGATCACCCAGACCATCACGCTGACACCACCGCCGCCGCCGACAGTGGATGTCGCCGTGACCGGCGTTGAGATCAGCGCCTCATCGGATCTGGATCTGGGGCCGGATGGCGGTCGCCTGGATCTGTCGATCGACCTGGCCAATGGTGGAACCGGGGCGGCGTCCGGTGTCGGGCTGACCGCCTATCTATCCACCGATGGCACGGTTTCCGAGGATGACATCGCGATCTGGAGCGGGATCACGAGCCTTGCTGCGGGCGACACGGCGACGATGACGGCCACGGCGCAGGTGGATCTGAACATCCCTGCCGGGGATTATCAGGTGATTGTGGTCGCAGATGCCGCTGACGATATCGACGCGGCCAATGACAGCGCCAGTGCCGGGGTTACATTGATTGGCGGCATCGGCACGGGTACGGCGGGCGATGATGTCTGGGTCAGCGGGCCGGGCAGCGATGTGGTGGACCTGATGGGGGGCGACGACATTGCCCATGCCGGTGCCGGAAGCGACAGCGTTGACGGCGGCGCGGGTTTTGACACGCTCGACTTTTCCGGCTGGTCCGAAGGTGTCGGCGTCTTTTTCGACAGCTACATTGGGTCGGAGCTGTACGCCTATCCGACTGCCGGCGGCGCACCGGTGTCATCATGGAACAATTTCGAACATCTGGTTCTGACAGGGCACGACGATCAGGTTGCGCTTTATGACGGATCTCCGATGTCGGTGGATGCCGGGGACGGGAACGATACGGTCGAGGGCAGCTTTGGCGACGATGTGATCGACGCAGGGGCGGGCGACGACCTGATCACCGGACTGTTCGGGAATGACGTTCTGCGGACCGGAGAGGGTTTCGATTTCGTCGGCATCGCGCGCGACACTTCGACGGGCACGGTTACCGGATTCGGACATGACGTTGTCGAGGATTTCGATACCGATTTCGACCTTATCCTGATTCAGACCGCAGATGGCGAGACCTATGATCCGCTTGCCGACCTTATCCAGTCGCCGGATGGCGCGTTGCTGATCTATGCCGATGACTCCAGCCTGCTGCTAAATGGCGTTGATTCAGCCGATCTGACAATGGAACACTTTCAGTTCATGGATCCGGCGGGACCCGTACCCACCATGTGATCCATGGCCTGCCCCGCATTGCGGGGCGGGTCCGCAACCGGGTGTGCCGGGATGATGTCTCAGGTCCAGTCCAGCACGACCTTTCCCGACTGCCCGGATTTCATCGCGGCAAAGCCATCGCGGAAATCACTGACCTTGAAACGGTGGGTGATCACGCGGGCCACATCCAGACCGTTCTGCAGCATTGCGATCATCTTGTACCAGGTCTCGAACATCTCCCGGCCATAGACGCCCTTGATGGTGATCGCCTTGAACACGATCCGGCTCCAATCCACCGGGGACTTGCCCGGCGGGATGCCCAGCAGGGCGATCTTGCCGCCCATCACCAGCGCCTCGACCATCTGATCCAGCGCGGCCTGTGAGCCGGACATTTCAAGACCGACGTCGAACCCCTCTTTCATGCCAAGTTCGGTGATGACGTCCTGCAACTCTTCGCTGGTCACATCGACAGTGCGGGCCGTGGGCACGACATGGCTTGCCAATTGCAGCCGGTCGGCGTTGATGTCGGTGATCACCACGTGCCGCGCGCCTGCATGGCGGGCGACGGCGGCGGCCATGATGCCGATGGGACCCGCGCCGGTGATCAGCACATCCTCGCCCAACAGGTCAAAGCTGAGCGCGGTGTGAACGGCATTGCCCAGCGGGTCGAGAATCGCGCCGACTTCGTCCGGAATGTCATCCGGCAAAGGCACCACGTTGAAGGCGGGGAGTTTCAGGTATTCGGCAAAGGCCCCCTGTTCATTCACCCCGATGCCCCGTGTGCCGGGGTCGAGGTGAAACTTTCCGGCACGGCTCTGACGGCTGTCGGTGCCGATCAGATGCCCCTCGCCCGAGCAGCGCTGGCCGATTTCCAGCCCGGTCACATTGCGCCCGATCTCGACGATTTCCCCGGCAAACTCGTGACCGGTGATCAACGGCACCGGCACGGTGTGCGCGGCCCAGTCATCCCAGTTCCAGATATGGATGTCAGTGCCGCAGATGCCGGTCTTGTTGATCTTGATCAGCACCTCATCGGGACCGATTTCCGGCACCGGGGCCTGCACCATCCACAGTCCTTCTTCGGGTTTGGATTTCTCCAGCGCTTTCATCGTGTTCGCACGCATCAGATCACCCCCAGATCCCTGCCAACCTTGCCGAAGGCGGTCAGGGCGCGGTCCAGTTCGTCCTTTGTCAGAGCTGCGCTCATCTGGGTTCTGATCCGCGCCCGCCCGCGCGGCACCACCGGAAAGAAGAAGCCCGAAACGTAAACGCCCTCGTCAAACAGCCGCGCTGCCATGTCCTGCGCCAGCGTTGCTTCGCCCAACATCACCGGGATGATCGGATGTTCACCGGGCAGCAGGTCAAAGCCCGCCTTTTCCAGCCCCGCCCGCCAGTATTTCGCATTGCCGAACAGCTGGGCGCGCAGCATGTCGCCCTCTTCGACCAGACGGATGGCCTCCAACCCGGCGGCAACGATGGACGGCGGCAGCGAATTTGAGAACAGATAGGGCCGCGCCCGCTGCCGCAGCAGGTCGATCACTGGCTGCGGCCCGGCGATGTAGCCGCCGATTGCCCCCCCAAGTGCCTTGCCCAGGGTTCCCGTCAGAATATCCACCTCGACGCCAAAATGATCCGACGTACCCGCGCCGTTCGGCCCCATAAAGCCGGTGGCGTGGCAGTCATCGACCATGACGATGGCGTCGTATTTATCGGCCAACTCACGGATCTTCGGCAGGTTCGCCAGATAGCCGTCCATCGAGAATACGCCGTCGGTGGCGATCATGATATGCCGGACCCCATCTGCGCGCGCCTGTTTCAGCCAGGCTTCGAGGTCGTTCATGTCATTGTTCAGATAGCGATAGCGCTTGGCCTTGCACAACCGCACACCGTCAATGATCGAGGCGTGGTTCAGGCTGTCCGAGATGATGGCGTCCTCGGGGCCCAGCAGGGGTTCGAACAGCCCGCCATTGGCATCGAAACAGGCGGCGAACAGGATCGAATCGTCCTTGTTCAGGAATTTTGCCAGGCTCTGTTCCAGTTCGCGGTGAATGTCCTGCGTTCCACAGATGAACCGGACCGAGGCCATTCCGAACCCTTTGGGGCCCATGGCATTCGTGGCGGCCGCGATTAGGGCGGGATGATCGGCCAGACCCAGATAGTTGTTGGCGCACAGGTTGATGACCTGTTTGTCGCCCACCGTGATCTCGCCGCTTTGGGGCGAGGTGATCATTCGTTCGGTCTTGTAAAGACCCTCGGCGCGGATCTGGCTGAGTGTTTCGGTGACATGGTTCAGGAAATCTTGAGACATCGAATCCTCCTTGCGCCGGTCATATCTATCATAGCGGAAATGAATCCGAAATAAGAGAATTCAATATCTCGGAAAAAAATCCCGGATAACGGATTATCTGTTAATCCGATCCGAAACCTGCGCCAGCCATTTTCACTTTGGCCCGGACAGGCGGGCGTTTCAGGCGTTCTTCACGATCAGGAATACCCGGGCCGCTTCGGTCGGGGCGGTGATCGAATGCACGACATCCGCGGCGTAGCGGGCCGTGTCCCCGGACGACAGATCACTGACGGCCAACCCCGAAGTGACCTGAACCGACCCTTCGAGAACGGTCAGCTGTTCCTGGGCGCCACGGGTGTGGGGCTGGCTTTTCAACGCGCCGTTCCTGTCAAAGCGGATATCATAGACCTCGTGCCCGCCCGCCTCTTCCGGGGGCGACAGGATGCGGATGCGGCAGCCGTGACCCATGTTGTCGATGCTCGGAACATCCGATTTGCGCAGAACCTCGATACGGTCCGCGCTGTCCTTGTCTTCCAGAAGTCCCGCGAAATCGACCTGCAAGGCGCGGGTAAGGTTCCACAGGGTGGCAATGGTCGGGCTGCTTTCGCCCCGCTCGATCTGGCTGACCATCGAGCGGGACACGCCGCTGAGATTGGCGACCGCTTCCAGCGACAGGCCCTGCGCCCGCCGCGCTTCTTTCAGGCGGGCCGGAAGGCGCGTCAGTATATCGTCTGATTCATCCGTCATATCGGATTCTGTGCGGCGGAGGGCCAATTTGTCAATTCCGGCTGTGACGGTACGTCCTATGAGACAGGTTCATGCTGCAAGTGCATAATAGCGTGGAATCTAGAGGAGTGAGACATGACCGATATCGTTATTCTGGATGGCGCGCGCACCGCCATTGGCACTTTCGGAGGCGCGCTGGCCGCGACCGCGCCGATTGATCTTGCGACCGTTGCGACCGAAGCCGCGCTGGAGCGGTCCGGCGTCGATGGCGGGCAGATCGGCCATGTCGTGTTCGGCCACGTGATCAACACCGAACCGCGCGACATGTACCTGTCCCGGGTCGCGGCGATGCAGGCCGGTATCCCCGAAGGCACTCCGGCAATGAATGTGAACCGTCTGTGCGGTTCGGGGGCGCAGGCCGTCGTGTCGGCCACGCAGGCGCTGATGCTGGGCGACGCCGACTTTGCCGTGGCGGGCGGAGCCGAAAGCATGTCGCGCAGCCCGTTCATTACACCGCAGACCCGGTGGGGCGCCAAGATGGGCGATATAAGGTCGCTGGACATGATGCTGGGAGCTTTGAATTGCCCCTTTGGCACCGGCCACATGGGGGTGACGGCGGAAAACGTGGCCGACGAACATCAGATTACGCGCGCGCAGATGGATGAGTTTGCACTGACCAGCCAGACCCGGGCCGCCGCCGCCATCGAGGCGGGGCATTTCAACAGCCAGATCACGCCGGTTCAGGTCAAGGTCAGGCGGGACATGGTGGATTTCATCACCGATGAGCATCCCAAGGCCACCACGGCCGAGGCGCTTGCCGGGTTGCGGCCCGTGTTCCAGAAGGAAGGCCGGGTCACGGCGGGCAACGCCTCGGGTATCAATGACGGGGCTGCGGCAATGGTGCTGGCAACGGCAAGTGCAGCTGAAAAGGCGGGGCTAAAACCCAGGGCACGCATCCTTGGCTATGCCCATGCCGGCGTGCGGCCCGAGGTCATGGGCATCGGTCCGGTTCCGGCGGTCCGCAACCTGTTGGCAAAAACCGGTTTGTCGGCTGACGAATTCGACGTGATCGAAAGCAACGAGGCATTTGCCGCCCAGGCGCTGGCCGTCAACAAGGAACTGGGGCTGGATGCCGCGCGGGTCAATCCGAATGGCGGTGCGATTGCACTGGGCCATCCGGTCGGGGCGACGGGCGCGATCATCACACTGAAGGCGCTTTACGAGCTGGAACGGACAAATGGCTCGAAAGCGCTGGTGACGATGTGCATTGGCGGCGGTCAGGGCATCGCACTGGCCATCGAGCGGCTTTGAGCGGAAAGGGCAGCAGGGGGGCTGTCTGCCCCCCATCGCGCAAAGGCGCGATCCCCCCGAGGATATTTTTGGCCAGATGAAGGGTCCGGTTCAGATCAGGGCCGACAGCAGAAGAACCAGACCGGCGCCCAGTACGGCACCCGTCATACCTGCCACGAGGCCAGTTTTGAGCGTATCGGATTTTTGCGGCTCTTCGGCTTGTGTCTGGGCGATAAGCGCGTTTTCGACCAGCCCGGGGAGGCGCGGGCCGAAGCGGGCCAGAACCATTGCGGTCTTGCCGAAATCGCGCACCATGGCGCGGGGGCCAAGCGAGCCTTTGATATAATCCTCGACCACGGGATGGGCCACTTCCCAGATATTGATATGGGGGTCGAGCGAGCGGGCCACGCCTTCGACCACGACCATGGTGCGTTGCAGCAGGATCAGTTCGGTCCGGGTTTCCATACCGAATCGCTCCGTCACTTCGAACAGGTAGTTCAGCAGGCGGCCCATCGAGATGTGCGATGCGTCCATGCCGAAAATCGGCTCACCCACCGCGCGCAGGGCGCGGGCAAATTCGTCAACGTCCTGATTGGCGGGAACGTAGCCGGCCTCGAAATGCACCTCGGCCACGCGTTTGTAGTCGCGGCGGATGAAACCGAACAGGATCTCGGCATAGACCCGGCGGGTGTATTCGTCGATATGGCCCATGATGCCGAAATCATAGGCGATGATGTCGCCATTGGCCGCCACCTTGAGGTTGCCCTGATGCATGTCGGCGTGGAAATAGCCGTCGCGCAGGGCGTGCAGCAAAAACATGCGCAACACCCGTTCGCCCAGATTGCGACGGTCATGGCTGGCCGCGTCCAGCGCGGCGTTGTCGCCAAGCGCGATTCCATCTGCCCAGCTGAGCGTCATCACACGGCGGGCGCAGTGCGACCATAGAACCGGCGGCAGCCAAAACCCCTTGTCGTCCTTTGTATTGGCGGCGTATTCCGAAGCTGCGGCGCTTTCGAGCCGCAGATCCAGCTCGCCCCGGACCACGCCGTCGAAATGTTCGATCACATCCAGCGGGCGCAGGCGCCGGGCGCCGGGGGCGAACAGATCGACAATCCGCGCCGCGAAATAGAAGGCGTCCACATCCTTGCGGAAGGCGCGCTCGATCCCCGGTCGCAGAACTTTCACCGCGACCTCTTCGCCGGTTTCGGCCAGTTTGGCCTTATGCACCTGTGCGATCGATGCCGCCGCGATGGGCTCGCTGAATTCCGAGAACAGTTCGCTCACCGGGCGGCCAAGTTCCTTCTCGACCTCCTTCATCGCCTCTTCGCGGGAAAAGGGCGGCAGCTTGTCCTGCAGAACACGCAGCTGATCGGCCAGTTCGACGCCGACCACGTCGGGGCGGGTCGAAAGCACCTGACCGAATTTGATATAGGCCGGGCCCAGCGCGGTCAGGGCGCGGGTGGCGGGCGGCATCGTGGGATCGCCCTTGTAGCCGAGCCACTGGAACGGCTTGCCCAGGGTATGGGCCAGAATGCGAATGGCGCGCGGGGCTTCAAAGGCATCGAGCACCACGTTCATCGCCCCCGTACGCTCCAGCGTGGCGCCGGTACGGATCAGGCGGATGATGTTGTGAGGACCGCGCATCAGATCTTCCAGCCGGAATGCAGCGCGGCGATGCCCATGCTGAGATTGCGGTATTTGGCGTTTTCGAACCCGGCGGCGCGGATCATGCCCAGAAAAGTCTCCTGATCAGGGAATTTGCGGATCGATTCCACCAGGTACTGGTAGCTGTCATGGTCATTCGCGATCAGCTTGCCCATGCGCGGGATGACGTTGAAACTGTAGAGGTCATAGAGCTTTTGCAGCCCGTCATTCGGCAGTTGGCTGAATTCCAGCACCATCAGGCGGCCGCCGGGTTTCAGAACCCGGAATGCCTCGTTCAGCGCCTCTTGCGGGCGGGTCACGTTCCGGATGCCGAACGAGATTGTGTAGACATCGAATGTATTGTCGTCAAAGGGCAATGCCATCGCGTCACCCACCACCCAGTCAAGGCTGACCACCATCTGCTCGGCCTCGGCACGCTTGCGGCCCTCCACCAGCATCGGTTCGGTCAGGTCCAGGACGGTGGCGTGGCCGTGGCCCGCGCGTTTCAGGAAACGGAACGAGATATCGCCGGTGCCGCCCGCGACATCCAGCAAACGCTGTCCGGGGCGCGGCGCCAGCCAGTCCATCATCGCGTTTTTCCAGACCCGGTGAATGCCCATCGACATGACATCGTTCATCACGTCATATTTCGAGGCGACCGAGTTGAACACGCCCTGCACGCGCCCGGCCTTGTCGGCCTCGCGCACGGTTTCGAACCCGAAATGGGTGGTCTTGTCGCTGTTGTCGGACATTTGCCTTGCCGTTTGTCGAATTTCGCCTCTGTTATAGGGCTCTGATACCGGGGCACAATGCGGCCCTTTGATTTAGGAGCCCTGTAATGCCGGAATTGCCCGAGGTCGAGACAGTAAGACGCGGCCTGACCCCTGCAATGGAGGGGGTGGTGATCGAAAGAGCGGATGTGAACCGCCCCGACCTGCGCTGGCCCTTCCCGGATCGCATGGCGGAACGTCTTACGGGTACGCGGGTGGACCGTCTGCGGCGGCGGTCGAAATACATCCTTGCCGATCTCAGCAATGGTGAGACATTGCTGATTCATCTGGGCATGTCCGGGCGGATGACGGTATCGGGCGATCCGCTGGGCCAGTTCGTGCATGAGCATCCGATGCCGGAGAAACACGACCATGTGGTGTTCCATATGGCCAACGGCGCGCGCGTCACCTTCAACGATCCGCGCCGGTTCGGGGCAATGGACCTGTTGCCCACGGCGACGGCCGGGCAGCACAAGCTGCTGTCGGTTCTGGGGCCGGAACCTCTGGGCAATGATTTCCACGAGCAGCACCTGATTGACGCCTTCAAGGGCAAGAACAGCCCGGTCAAATCGGCGCTGCTGGATCAGGGAATCGTTGCCGGATTGGGCAATATCTATGTCTGCGAGGCGCTTTATCGCGGCCGCGTGTCGCCACGTCGCAAGGCCGGACAAATTTCTGCGCACCGTGTGGCCACCTTGGTTCCGATCATTCGCCAGGTGTTGCAGGACGCCATCGAGGCGGGCGGATCATCCCTGCGCGATTTCCGCCAAGCCGATGGAGAGCTTGGATATTTTCAACACAGCTTTGACGTCTATGGCCGCGAGGGCAAGCCCTGCCGGACCGAAGGATGCGGGGCGGGAATCAAGAGAATCACCCAGTCGGGTCGCTCATCCTTCTATTGCGCGCAATGCCAAAGATAGCTTGATCCCGCATTCTCGCGTGGTAAGGAATCATCCCTGAACGGAACAACCGAAAGCATATGCCAAATGGCCTTTGAGACGATCATCGTCGAAATCGACGAGCACGTTGCTCTGATCAGACTGGACCGCCCGGACGCTCTGAACGCACTGAACACTCAGCTTCTGAGCGAGTTGTGTACCGCGTTGGAAGAGGCTGACGCCAATGACAAGGTGCGCTGCATCGTCATTACCGGGTCGGACAAGGCATTCGCGGCAGGGGCCGACATCAAGGAAATGTCGGAAATGAGTTTCGTGGATGTCTATACCACCAACCTCTTTGCCGATGCCAATGACCGGATCGCGGCAATCCGCAAACCGATCATCGCGGCGGTCGGGGGCTATGCGCTGGGCGGTGGCTGCGAGTTGGCGATGATGTGCGATTTCATCATTGCCGCCGACACCGCCAAGTTCGGCCAGCCCGAGATCAACCTGGGCGTCATCGCCGGAATGGGCGGCAGCCAGCGCCTGACCCGGTTCGTCGGCAAGTCCAAGTCGATGGACATGAATTTGACGGGTCGCTTCATGGATGCCGAAGAGGCCGAGCGCTCGGGCCTTGTCAGCCGGGTGGTGCCCGCCAAGAAGCTGGTGGAAGAGGCGGTTGGCGCCGCTCAGAAGATTGCCGAGAAATCCATGCTGACGGCGATGGCCGCGAAAGAAGCGGTGAACCGCAGCTATGAGTTGCCGCTGAGCGAGGGAATGCTGTTCGAACGACGCGTGTTCCACTCGATGTTCGCGACCGAAGATCAAAAGGAAGGCATGGCGGCCTTTCTGGAAAAACGCGCCGCGCAATTCCGGGACAAGTAACGGACCCGCAGGCTGTGATACAGGCGGGCTCTGGCCCGCCTTTTTTGTTTCGGGCGGATGGCCGCAAGAATCGCCTTGGCAAACCGGACAAATTTGGATAAGCAGCGCCGTTATACATGCGCGTGCGGCCCGCTTTGGCCAGAATCACACCAGTGATCCCTGACCCGGTGCGGCATTTGCCGTTGCGCGATCCGATACAAACCGAACCGAAAAAGGTCAGAGACACATGGCAAATTCGCCCCAGGCAAAGAAGCGCGCCCGTCAGAACGAAAAGCGTTTCGCAATCAACAAGGCGCGCCGCTCGCGCATCCGCACCTACCTGCGCAAGGTCGAAGAAGCGATCGCTTCGGGCGACAAGGACGCGGCATCGACCGCACTGCGCGCGGCTCAGCCCGAACTGATGCGCGGCGTTTCCAAAGGCGTATTCCACAAGAACACCGCGGCGCGCAAAATGTCGCGCCTGTCGGCCCGGGTCAAGGCACTGGGCTGACCTAACGTCAATGCTGCAACGGATTGCAGCTTGGGGCGCCGCGTTTTTGCGGCGCCCTTTTTCGTGCTGTTGCCGGAAAGCCGCGCCCTCACAAGATCGAGAGATTCTTTCCTCCAAAAATCCGAGTCAACACCAGAGTTTCGTTGCCGCTGCGCGTCTCGTCTTGTTACCACTGTTCCAGCGATTCACTCGCTTGGGGGGACAGGCTGTTTTCGGGCGAACCTGACGGGCATCAGGTTGGGACGAAGGCGAATGTCGGATCTCGGCAAAAAAAGCCGGGGCCGGTCTGCTTTGAGTTTCGGGGAACCGGAATTCGAGCCCTGTCTAAGATTGAGATAGTAGCTGATGGCCTGAATTCCGGGCGCAACTCGTGTTGTTGATGTTGTAATCGGAAAATCTGGTCGGTGCTATGTATACCCGATGGGTATCCTCGCCGACTCTGTTCGGCGAAACGGTACTCTTGTGCTTGTGAATCCACCCCATGACGCTGGGGGCAAGACTATGAATAAGGCAAAAAGCCACAATGGGATGCGTGAGGCGCTGGATGACACAAGAGAAATGGGGACAGCTTCGCAACAAGTTGCTGAAGGCGGTTGGAAAAAACAATTTCACCACCTGGATAGAGCCGCTGGAATTCCGGGAACTGCAGGATGGGGTTGCAGTGTTTTCGGTGCCGACCAACTTTATGGGCAACTATGTCAGCCAGAATTTTGCCGACCTCATTCTTTATGAACTGAACACATCCGGCGAAACCGTGCAGCGTCTGGCGTTCCGCGTCGCGGCCAATTCTCCGGCCCGTCCTGCAAAGGCGGCGGATGAACAGAACGAAGCCCGCCAGGAAGCGGAACAGAAACCCGCCAACGGCTCTGCGAACCCTGCCATGGATTCGCTGCAGGCCGCACCTCTTGATGCCCGCTTTACCTTTGACAGTTTCGTGGTCGGCAAACCAAACGAACTGGCTCATGCCGCGGCGCGCCGGGTGTCCGAGGGCGGGCCGGTCACCTTCAATCCGCTGGTCCTTTATGGCGGCGTGGGACTGGGTAAAACGCACCTGATGCACGCCATCGCCTGGGAACTGACGGCCAAGAGGCCCGACCTGAATGTCCTGTACCTGTCCGCCGAGCAGTTCATGTACCGCTTCGTGCAGGCCCTGCGGGAACGCCGGATGATGGATTTCAAACATCTGTTCCGTTCGGTCGATGTGCTGATGGTGGATGACGTGCAGTTCATCGCCGGCAAGGATTCCACGCAGGAGGAATTCTTTCACACTTTCAACGCACTGGTGGATCAGAACAAGCAGATCATCATTTCTGCCGACCGCGCCCCGGGCGAGATCAAGGATCTGGAGGACCGGGTGAAATCGCGCCTGCAATGCGGTCTGGTCGTCGATCTGCATCCCACCGATTACGAGCTGCGTCTTGGCATCCTGCAGAACAAGGTGCAGCAATACGCCACCACCTATCCCGATCTGACCATCGCCGATGGCGTTCTGGAATTCCTTGCTCACCGAATCTCGACCAATGTCCGCGTGCTCGAAGGCGCGCTGACCCGTTTGTTCGCATTTGCCTCGCTGGTCGGGCGCGAGATCGACATGGAGCTGACGCAGGATTGTCTGGCCGACGTGCTGCGCGCCTCGGAGCGCAAGATCACCGTCGAAGAGATCCAGCGCAAGGTTTCGGACTATTACAACATCCGCCTCAGCGATATTATCGGCCCGAAACGCCTGCGTTCCTATGCGCGTCCGCGTCAGGTGGCCATGTATCTGTGCAAGCAGCTGACCAGCCGCTCGCTGCCCGAGATTGGCCGTCGCTTTGGCGGGCGCGACCACACCACCGTCATGCATGGCGTCAAGCGCATCGAGGAGCTGAAGCTGACCGACGGCCAGATCGCCGAAGACGTGGAAATGCTGCGCCGGGCGCTGGAAGCCTAAACATCCCCCGAACTTGACGCGGTTTGTGCGCCCCGGATCTGTGCTCCGGGGCGTTTTCCTGTGCAGATAGACTCTTGGTTGCAACATATGAGCGCCCCGCAAGGCCCCCGCCCCTTGACGGGCTGTGCATTCCGACCGAGAAAACCATAAAAAAACCTTGTGCCGCAGGGGTAAACCGCTAGTTTGCCAATCCCGGCTTATGTCAGAGGAATTGAGGGTATGAAGATCAGCATCGAACGCGGCACATTGCTCAAGGCCGTGTCGCAGGCCCAATCCGTTGTGGAACGCCGTAACACTATTCCGATTCTGGCGAATGTTCTGATTGAAGCCGATGGCGATCAGGTACAGTTCCGCGCCACCGATCTGGATATCGAAGTCGTCGACAAGGCACCCGCGCAGGTGGAGCGTGCCGGCGCGACCACCGTTGCGGCTACCACCCTGCATGAGATCGTGCGCAAACTGCCCGACGGGGCGCTGGTGACACTGACCGCCGACAGCGCCGCGGGCCGCCTGACGGTCGAGGCCGGACGGTCGAACTTTTCGCTGGCCACCCTGCCCAAGGAAGATTTTCCGGTGATGGCGTCGTCGGAATACCAGTCGAACTTTTCGGCCTCTGCCGCGTTGCTGCGGCGGCTGTTCGACAAATCGAAATTCGCGATCTCGACCGAGGAAACGCGGTACTATCTGAACGGCGTCTACATGCATGTGGCCGACAGTTCCGAAGGCGGCAAGGTATTGCGCTGCGTGGCGACGGACGGACACCGCCTGGCGCGGATCGATGCCGATCTTCCCGGCGATGCGGCCGAAATGCCCGGCGTGATCGTACCGCGCAAGACCGTGGGCGAATTGCGCAAGCTGTTGGATGACGACGAGATGGATATCGCGGTGTCGGTCAGCGAGACCAAGGTCCGCTTTGCCACGCCGGACATCACCCTGACCTCGAAAGTGATCGACGGCACCTTCCCCGACTACACCCGCGTCATTCCGCAGGGCAATACCCGCAAGCTGGAAGTGGACGCCGCCGAATTCGCTCAGGCGGTGGACCGGGTGGCGACCGTGTCGTCGGAACGCTCGCGCGCCGTCAAGCTGCAGTTGGATGGTGACAAGCTGGTTCTGTCGGTCAATGCGCCCGACAGCGGCGCGGCAGAGGAAGAACTGGCCGTGGCCTATGGCGATGAGAGACTGGAAATCGGGTTCAACGCCAAATACCTGCTGGAGATTGCAAGCCAGGTCGATCGTGAGAACGCGGTGTTCCTGTTCAACTCGGCCGGTGATCCGACGCTGATGCGCGAGGGCAATGACCAGAGCGCGGTCTACGTTGTCATGCCGATGCGCGTCTGATCGCGCTGGCGCGCGATGCCTCCGGCGGGCGTGTTTTTGAAAAGAGGAAGGGAGGGGTCATGGGGCTGGCCCTGACCGAACTGACGGTCTCGCATTTCCGGTCTCACAAGCTGGCGCGATTGGCGCTGGACAGTCGCCCGGTGGCGATTTACGGGGCGAACGGGGCGGGCAAGACCAATATACTGGAAGCCGTATCGCTGTTTTCACCGGGTCGCGGATTGCGAAGGGCGAGCGCCGCCGAGATGACGCGGCGACCCGAGGCGCTGGGCTGGAAGTTGTCCGGGATATTGCGTCGGCAGGGGCGGCAATACGAGGTCGAGACATGGTCCGAGGGCGGCGCGGCGCGGCAGGTCCGGATCGACGGCAAATCCGCCAGCCAGATCGAACTGGGAAGGCTGGCGCGCATCGTCTGGCTGGTTCCGGCAATGGACCGGCTGTGGATCGAAGGGGCCGAGGGGCGGCGGCGGTTTCTGGACCGTCTGACGTTAAGTTTCGATCCGGATCACGCCGAAGCGGTGCTGACCTATGAAAAGGCCATGCGCGAGCGTAACCGGCTGTTGAAAGAGCAGATGCGGGATGCGCATTGGTATGGTGCACTGGAAGGGCAGATGGCCGAAGCCGGACACCGCATCCATCAGGCGCGGGTTGCCGCACTGGATTACATCAGGGCCGCGCAGGATCGAGCTGAAACAGCGTTTCCCGCAGCCGATCTGGATCTGGTTCAGAGCGAGGGGGCGATGCCCGAAACCGTCGCCGACATTCGGGACGCCCTGGCGGAAAGCCGATTTCGTGATCTGGCGGCGGGGCGAACGCTGGTCGGGCCGCACCGAACCGACCTTCATGGCGTTTATGCGGCCAAGGGTGTTCCGGCCAAAGACTGTTCGACAGGAGAGCAAAAGGCGCTATTGGTGTCTTTGATCCTGTCCAATGCGCGGGCCTTGTCGGAGCGGGCGGGTGCGCCGCCCGTCGTGCTGTTGGACGAGGTCTCGGCTCATCTGGACGCCGCGCGGCGCGCGGCGCTGTATGACGAGATCTGCGCGCTGGGAGCACAGGCGTGGATGACGGGAACGGGGCCGGAACTGTTTGCGGAGCTGGGAGAACGGGCGCAGGTGATCGAGGTGACCGATCAGAATGGCGTGTCGGATGTTGCGGGGCCATGACACTCTCGGCGGGTGATCTGTTGCTCTATGCCGGCGCGGTGTTCGTTCTTTTTCTGACACCGGGACCGGTCTGGCTGGCATTGACCGCGCGCACATTGGCAGGTGGGTTTCAGGCCGCGTGGCCGCTGACGTTGGGCGTTGTGGTGGGCGACATGCTCTGGCCGGTGCTGGCCATTCTGGGGGTCAGCTGGGTTACCGCGGCTTCGATACAGCTGGCGACGGTGTTGAAGGGCGTGGCGGTTCTGGTTTTCGTCTGGCTGGGTATCGCAACGATCCGCAAGGCGGATCAGTCTCTGCAGGTCGACGGACGGCTGACGCGCCCCGGCAAGTGGGCCGGATTCATTGCCTGATTGGTCGTGATCCTGGGCAACCCGAAGGCGGTTCTGTTCTACATGGGCATTCTGCCCGGTTTCTTTGACCTGTCCGCCGTCACGCTTCGCGATATCGCGGCCATCGTTCTGGTGTCCCAGTTCGTACCGTTGATCGGCAATCTCATGCTGGCTGCGTTCATCGACCGGGTGAGGCGCCTTCTGGAATCTCCTGCGGCGCTGAGGCGGATGAACCTGACCGCCGGAGCCATGCTTGTTGCTGTCGGATTGATCATCCCGTTCACATAATTCACGGATTGGCGCAAGCACCGGCTGACAATGGGCATAATTCGGTTTGACTACACAAAATCTGGTGGGACCGCGTGACAATCCCCACCAGAAAACGTATAAGTTACCAAAATAATATAGGTACAGACGGCATGTCCGAAGACGCACAGGTGCGCCATGAATACGGCGCGGATTCCATCAAGGTTCTCAAGGGGTTGGAGGCTGTCCGCAAGCGGCCGGGCATGTATATCGGGGATACCGACGACGGCTCGGGCCTGCACCATATGGTCTACGAGGTCGTCGATAATGGCATCGACGAAGCGCTGGCGGGTCACGCCGACCATGTCACGGTGAAAATCCACGCCGATTCCAGCGTTTCCGTGGCCGATAACGGGCGCGGCATTCCGGTGGATATCCACCCCGAAGAGGGCGTTTCCGCAGCCGAGGTCATCATGACCCAGTTGCACGCGGGCGGCAAATTCGACAGCAACTCGTACAAGGTGTCAGGTGGCCTGCATGGCGTCGGCGTGTCGGTGGTGAACGCGCTCAGCAACTGGCTGGAACTGCGGATCTGGCGCAATGGCAAAGAGCATTTCGCCAAATTCGAAGGCGGCGAAACCTCGGAACATCTGAGCGTCATCGGCGATTGCGGCGACCGCACCGGAACCGAAGTGCGTTTTCTGGCCTCAACCGATACCTTTTCGAATCTGGAATATTCGTTCGAGACCCTTGAAAAGCGCCTGCGTGAACTGGCCTTTCTGAATTCTGGCGTTCGGATCATCCTAATCGACGAACGCCCCGCCGAGCGGCTGGAGACCGAGCTGTTCTACGAAGGCGGCGTCAACGAATTCGTCAAGTACCTTGACCGACACAAGACGCCGATGATGCCCGTGCCGGTTTATATCAAGGGCGAGCGGGACGAGATTGGCGTCGAAATCGCGATGTGGTGGAACGACAGTTATCACGAAACTGTGCTGCCCTTCACCAACAACATCCCGCAGCGTGACGGCGGCACGCATGTCGCCGGGTTCCGGGGCGCGCTGACCAGAACCATCAACAACTATGCCCAATCGAGCGGCATCGCGAAAAAAGAAAAGGTCAGCTTTACCGGCGATGACGCGCGCGAAGGGCTGACCTGCGTTCTGTCGGTCAAAGTCCCAGATCCGAAATTCTCGTCTCAGACAAAGGACAAGCTGGTCAGTTCCGAAGTACGGCCGGCCGTCGAGGGGCTGATGAACGAGAAACTGGCCGAGTGGTTTGAGGAAAACCCGAACGAGGCCAAGGTTATCGTCGGTAAGATCATCGAGGCCGCTCTGGCGCGCGAGGCGGCGCGCAAGGCGCGCGAACTGACACGCCGCAAAACCGCGATGGATGTGAATTATCTGGCCGGAAAGCTCAAGGATTGCTCGGAAAAAGACCCATCCAAGACCGAAGTATTCCTGGTCGAGGGGGACTCGGCCGGAGGGTCGGCGCAGACGGGCCGTGACCGGCGTACGCAGGCGGTGCTGCCCCTGCGCGGCAAGATCCTGAACGTGGAACGCGCACGGTTCGACCGGATGCTGTCGAGCCAGGAGATCGGCAATCTGGTGATGGCGCTGGGCACCGGCATCGGCCGGGACGAGTTCAACATCGACAAGCTGCGCTATCACAAGATCGTCATCATGACCGATGCCGATGTGGACGGTGCGCATATCCGCACCCTGCTGCTTACCTTCTTCTACAGGCAGATGCCGGAACTGATCGAGGGCGGCTATCTCTACATTGCGCAACCCCCGCTCTACAAGGTGTCGCGCGGCAAGTCCGAGGTCTATCTGAAGGATCAGGCCGCGCTGGATGACTATCTGATCCATCAGGGCGTCGAGGGTGCCGCGCTGAAACTGGGTTCAGGTGAAGAGATCATCGGCCAGGACCTCACCCGCGTGGTCGATGAGGCGCGGCAGCTCAAGCGCGTTCTGGACGCCTTCCCGACCCATTATCCGCGGCATATCCTGGAACAGGCCGCCGTCGCCGGCGCCTTCGTGCCGGGCGCGGTGGATGCCGACCTGCAGGGTGTGGCCGACAAGGTCGCGGCACGTCTCGACCTGATCGCGCTGGAGTACGAACGCGGCTGGCAGGGCCGGATCACTCAGGACCACGGCATCCGTCTGGCCCGTATCCTGCGCGGTGTCGAGGAAGTCCGCACACTGGACGGCCCGATGTTGCGTTCGGGCGAAGCGCGCAAGACCGGCAGTTTCACCCAGAGCCTGCAGGAGGTGTACAATACGCCGGCCACCCTAATACGCCGCGACCGGTCGCAGGCGATCCATGGCCCCCTGTCGCTGTTGCGGGCCATTCTGGAGGAGGGCGAAAAGGGCCTGTCGCTGCAACGCTACAAGGGACTGGGCGAAATGAACCCCGATCAGTTGTGGGAAACCACGCTTGACCCGGACGCGCGCACGCTGCTGCAGGTGCGGGTGGATGACATGGTCGAAGCGGACGATCTGTTCACCAAGCTGATGGGTGACGTGGTAGAACCGCGCCGTGAATTCATCCAGCAAAACGCGCTAAGTGTTGAGAACCTGGATTTTTAAGGATTTGTAGGGATCCCCATAGCACTGCGGATACCCCATAGCTTTGCGGAATCCGCCCAAAGTTCTGCGGTTCGTGTTTTGACCCTTGTTGGTTTTTCTCATGATGCCCCGCCGGCAGTTGCGGGGCATTTTCTTCTCGGCAGTTTATTCAGCAAGCTCGGCCGCGCCCGAAATGAGCAAGCCTTCCACAATTGGAGCCAGGCATGAGGCAGGGGCATGCGTCGCAAAACGTTCGCCATAGCAGCCCGGCTTCCAGGGTATGCCCGAAAATTGGGATTCAATCTAATCGACTGCTGATAGAAGCTTTGTAAGATCTATGAGGAACCAGCAGCGTGACTGACGAACACAGGGCATGGGCACCGGCACACGACGATCCCCATGGATGAAGTGGATAGGTTGCGTGACCTTCGAGCTCGTTTTGTTTCTTCAAGGGATGCAGGCGAGTTCCTCGGTGTTGCCAAGAAGCAGTTTTCGCTTCTGATCGAAGGCGGTTTCATTCAAACGGCATCCGAGGATGCCAAGCATCCGCTCGTGGATGGAACTGTTGATCTACCCGCGCTCGCTGCGTTGGTGGGCGGGATCCGCAATGAGCTGGCGCCTGCCCCTCCAAACGGCGGGCAGGTACCCTCCAGCTATCACGCCGGATTCGCGAGATGAATCCCCACAGGGAATTGTGCAATAAGCCTCCACAAATCCAGAGTTCCCGTCGGATGCATATGAATACAAACGGATTTTATCAACCCGGACCGGGCGTTCGCAACCAAGCTTTGCTGATTCCGAGATGCGCAACAAATCTGCCGTTCCAGACTCGAAAGGCAAAAAGAGCAGGCAACCCAAAGTGGACGTTGCGCTGGTGGACTGTGAACCGAAAGAGACCTTCACACATTCTGGTCACGACAGAGGCTGATTGGCCAGTTTCACACGAGACCAATCAAACACGATATTGAACACAAACGAATAGATTGTGACGATGATAATCAGCACCACCTCCAATTTCACCGTACCCCAAATAGTCAGACCCATTGCCCAGGCGAGAACAGGCAGGGTCAGGACGACAAAGGTGCCTTCGAACAGCAGGGCATGCGCTACCCTCACCGCCGCCGTTTTTTGCGTGTCCTGCCGGATGTTCGCCAAATACCAATCAAATATGGCGTTAAAGATCACGTTCCACAGCAGCGCCGCCAAGGAAAAGAAAACCCCCATGATCAGCGATTTCTGCACATCGGCATGCGAGATCAGCGGCAGCAAGAGGGCGATGCTCAAAAGCGCGAATGTCTCATACAATAGGGCGTGTACTATCCGTCCTGCAAAGCTCATGGGTATTCTCCCGGGTTCAAGTCTTCGTGGAACTGTTAGTACATTGAAGGGATCAATAAAGGCGGATACTATCGTGAAAACCGATAGAATATGGATCACCTCTGATGCGCGCGTCATTTGAGCAATTGGAAGCCTTCGTCACAACTCACAGCGAAGGGTCCTTTTCCGCGGCAGCCCGAAAGTGCAACAAGGCGCAGTCTGTGATCAGCACCCTGGTGGCCAATCTTGAGATTGACCTGGACGTCGAGCTGTTCGACCGCAGCCGACGGTATCCGACCCTCACCAAGGCAGGAGAGGCGTTGATTTCCCAGGCCGAAATTCTGTTGGAACGCCGCAGCCGGTTCCTGGCCATCGCCGATGCCCTGTCCACGACCCTGGAGAACCGCGTTACGCTTGCCATGGCGCCGCACATCAAACTGGCTAACCTGGGAGAGATCATCCGAACCTTCAGTGCTGAGTTCCCGTCTGTTGATGTGGAAATCCAATCCATCACCGCGGGAGAAATTCAGCGATTGATCACCGAGGGTTCATTGGATCTGGGCATTATTCTGGAGCCAGAGGGTATCCCTCAATCGCTCGATTTTCGCTCATTGGGCACACTCAGGCTGATCTGTGTCAGCCATCCGGAATGCCAGCTTGCAGAAATGCCCTCGGTTTCGTGGGAAGAATTGCGCCTGCACCGTCAGATATTGCTGAAGGAGGCCGACAACCCCAGCCGCGCCATTCTCAAGGCTTCACCGTCGGTTTGGCAGGTTAGCAGTGCGGCTGAGGCCATCGATCTTGTGCAGGCCGACCTGGGGTGGTCGGCGCTGCCATTACACGCGGTGGATGCTTATGTTCAGACCGGCGCGCTGAAAATACTGCCCCTGCAATTCGAAACCAAACCCTATGCCGAACGCTCGGTGGATATGGTCTGGTCATTCGAAAAGCCAATGGGTCAGGCAACTGCCAAGCTGATGGAACTGCTGGCAGAAAGCGCCGTCATTCAGAACTCCACCGCGGCTTAAGCCTCGCTGCGAAGCTCCGCGGCGAATGAAGCGATGGTCTGTGATGGCGCTCCAAGAACCTCACGGGTTTCATTTTCCACCTGCTCTTCCCGTAGCTGTTGCACGAATGTCAGAACGTGTTCGATGAAAGCCGCCTGCTCTTCCGGCAGCCCCATCTCGCCGAGCGCTTCCATTGGCAACTCAATCACCTCTGCCTCCGGAGCGTATGACGCCAAGAACTCGGTCGCCGCCTCGGTGTAGGTCTTGGCTTGCCGACCCTGAACGGCGAACTCTTTGTTTTTGGCCTCGTCATTGCCAATGGCATTAAAGACCAGTTCCGCCAGATCGCTGGAATTGGTGAACCAGATCGGATGAACGTGCCTTCCGATTACGGCCAGCTGGTTATCCATCAAGAGCTTGGGCAGGGAGTCCAGAAAGAACGAGCAAAAGAAGAACGTATAGGGAATGCCGGACGCCTTGATGGCATCGATCCCGCCCTGGCGGATCGCATTGGTGCCATAGGCCATGCCCTCGGTCGAAAACTCGGGATATGCGTAGTCTACCCCGGCAATTTGCATGATGTGTTGCACGCCAGCTTTTTTTGCTGCGCTGACGATATTGATCACGCCCTCCCGTTCCGTGTGGAACGGCAGACTGGTGTCCAGCGACTCGGTGTTCAGGGTGATGTACAGCGTCTCGGTTCCCTGCAACGCCGAAGTCAGGCTGGCCGGATTCGACACGTCGCCCTGAGCAAGCCGAACATCTGCGGGCAGAACAGATTTTGCCGCCGCCGGGTCTCGCACGATAGCGGTCACCTCCACACCTTTTTCGACTAGTTTGGCGGCTACGCGATGCCCCAAATGCCCAGTGGCGCCGATGATGGTGATCTTCTTTGTCATAGTGATTTCTCCTGTTTCAGCGACGCTTCTACAGGCAAGATTGCAATACATTTAGTTACAATCCATCTGGTTAATAGATACTATTTTGGGTAAAATCTGAGCGAACCTGACAGATGCAAAAAAGTGTGCCCGTTGGCTGTGTCCGGAGCTATTTCCGCTTGCGCGAAGCGACGCCGGCCTTGCAAAGTCAGCTTGCTGCGAAACGCTGCCACAGAAACCAGGCGCAGCATTTGGCAGTATGGCTCAACGCCGTCATTCAACGAAATGCCGCGAGTAACCGATTTGCGCGAGAAGTTGTTGAAGTTCTGCCAGAAATTCTGGCCGAGGCGGGTGAGGCCGAGTTCTTTGAGAGCGTGCCGGATAGCTACTCCGGGGCGATGGTCGCCGCGGGACATCTGGATCAGGACAGCGCACAGCGATGGTCTGCAGCACATCTTGATGCCTCCGAAAGGGGCACGTTTTTCGGGTCGTACAACTTCATGACCTATGTTGTGACGTAGCACTTAACGCCAAGACAGCGCACTCAATGATTTCAAGTTGATGGACATGCACTTAATCGTAAGACTTAGCACCTAATCATAAGACTAGGCTTGGAATCTAGCAGTTTATTTGAGACTGTGGCTCCTGTCTCCAACCGAGTCTGGATTGCCATGTCCGATCCTCTTCCAGAAGAAATCGATGATGCGCTCTGGCAAGAGGCTTGCCGCCGGGCGGATGCAATCCGCAAGGTGGTGAAGGGTAGTGACGAGCAGACATCGGCGGCTGAGATTGCCGACCTTTCGAAGGAGTTGGGCCTCAGCCGGGCCTCAGTTTTCCGGCTGATCAGGTTGTTTCGGGAAAGCGGGACGGTCATGTCCCTGGTGGACCGCAAGCCCGGTCGGCGAACCGGCCATCGCGCCCTGGATGCAGAGCGTGAGAAGATCATTAATTCTGCGATCAAGGCGTATTATCTGCAGCCAACCCGGCCCTCGGTTGCGCAGCTGGTGAGGGATATCGAAACCGACTGCCAAGTTGCCGGGTTGAAGCCGCCACATCGGCGGACAATCGAGGCGCGCCTCAAAGACGTGGACATACGCAAACGTGCCAGGCGGCGTGGCGAGCACAAGATCGAGAAAGCCGCCACAGCAGTGCCCGGTGCTCTGACGGCATCGCGTCCGCTTGAGATCGTGCAGATCGATCACACGAAAGCCGACATATTCGTCGTCGATGAGGAGACGCGCGAAACGATCGGCCGCCCCTGCCTGACCCTTGCCATGGATGTCTTCACCCGGATGGTGACGGGGTTCCACCTCTCGATGGATCCGCCATCGCGCCTGTCGACCAGCCTGTGTCTGTTGCATTCAGTCTATGACAAGACAGGCTGGCTGAAGGAACGCGAGATCGACGAGCCCTGGCCCGTCGCTGGCCTGCCGGAAAAAATACATGTCGATAACGGCGCCGACTTCCGAAGCCGGGCCTTCAAGCGCGGCTGCGAGAATGCGGGCGTTGCCATTGACTGGCGCCCGCCGGGGACACCGCGCTTCGGCGGGCATATCGAGCGGTTGATCGGCACACAGATGGGGCGGCTGCACCTTCTGCCCGGCACGACATTCAGCAACGAACAGGATCGCGGCGAGTATGATCCTGAGCGACATGCGGCCCTGAGTTTGCGCGAGCTTGAAAGGTACATCGCGCTCGACATTGTCGGTTCCTACCATCAATCGATCCACGCTTCGCTGAGCCGCCCACCCCTTGCGGTTTGGCAGGAGCACGAAGGAGAGATCCCGCTCCGGCTGCCGGAGGATCGGCTAAGATTCTGGCTCACTTTCCTGCCGGAACAAGAGCGAACCCTGAGACCGACGGGCATTCATCTCTTCGGCCTGCGGTATTGGTCTGCCGCGCTCAGTGCCGATGTCGGGCGAACCAACCGACGGCTGTTGGTCAAATACGATCCACGCGACATGTCGCGTGTGTTTGTGCGACGGCCCTCTAACAACTTCGTCGAGGCACGCTATGCCGACCTGACCCTGGCGCCTATCACCATGCATGAAGCTTTGACCGCGCGGCGCACGCTAAAAGAACAAGGGCGGCGCGAACTGAACACCCGCGCGATTGTTCGAACTGCTCTTGAGCAACGCAAGCTGATCGCGGAGGCGGTCGCCAGGACGAATGCTGCCCGACGGGGAAAGAAGGCTACAAGACCAGCTGCTGATGACAGGGAACTGGGCACGCTTCGCGGTATCGACTCCAGCAAACCGGTGCCTTTTGTTGAGGACGAGTAAATGAGCTGGAGCGATTATGAGCAATACGATTCCCCACCTGACCGCCGATGCGGCGGCGCTGCTTTCTGAAACAAATACAGGGCGCATACGCGCCATCCGGTCGCGCCGCTGGGTTCTCTACCCACGCGCCAAGCAAGCCCTCGACCGTCTCGAGGCGCTCCTTGAACACCCCAAAGGAACGCGCATGCCCTCGGTCGCGATCTATGGCGACAGCGGCATGGGCAAGACGATGATCATGAAACGGTTCCGCGACCAGCACCCGCCGGTCTTTGATCGCAGGACCGGAGTCCTGAAGACTCCGGTCCTGGCCATGGAGATGGTCAGCCGCCCAGGGGAGCGTCGGTTCTATGGCGAGTTGCTTACCCAGCTTGGCGCGCCGCTGGCCCCACGGGCCGACATTGCACAGATGGAACAGGCGGCCTTGCGGATCATGGGGGCCATAGGCCTGCAGGTCCTGGTGATCGACGAGGTCCACAACATTCTTGCAGGAACCTATCGCGAGCAACGCATCGTCCTGAACACGCTTCGCTTCCTGAGCAATCGACTTCAGATCTCGCTTGTCTGCTTTGGTGTCAACGAAGCTAGGGAAGCCATAGGTGGCGACGTGCAGCTGGCACGCCGGTTCGAGCAGCTGACCTTGAGCCGGTGGGCAGCCAATGACCAGTTCGAAACGTTGGTCGCATCGATCCTGCGCAACACGCCGCTGCACCAACCGTCGGTTCTGACACCAAAGGCTCTGCGCCGCATTCTGCAGATCACCGATGGCATCACCGCAAATATCTTCCACATGCTGGGCAGCCTCGCAATTGAGGCCATTGAGAGCGGATCTGAACGGATCACAGACGATGCCATCGCTGCCTGGGTACCGGCCTTCGATACTGAAGCCGCCTTCGCATGAGCGCCCCGTTGCCCGTCATTTTGCCCCCTGCCCCAGACGAGCTCCTGTCCTCCTGGGTCAGTCGGCACGCAGCCTTCTACGGGGTCACACCCCAGACCATGCTGCACCATTGCCTGCGCGAGGCCGCGTCTCTTCGCGCTGTCGACCTTTGCTTGACAACCGACCAGTCACACCGGGTCGCAACCATGTTCTCTATTGATGCCAAGGCCGTGCGAGGCATGACCTTCGAAAAGGCGACAAAACCCATGCATCGGTTCATCGCTAAAGGCCCGATCCAGAGCTGTGCAAAATGCACCCCAGCCATGCCCGGACCCGTCGCGATCCGGCGAAGCCAGTTGCAAGGGTGGCGGATCACTTGCCCGATCTGCGCAGGCCGGCTCCGCAATGGGACCAGACCGGACTTCAGCAATGCCTTGGCACCATATCACGATGCCGCCCTTCAGGGCGAGAAACTGCTTCACGACGAAGCCTATGGCGGCAGACGGACTTGGGGCTCGCCTATGGCATTTGCGCGGGTACTGCTGATGCGGCGGATACCCTGGCCGCTTCCGCGTGAAAAAGATCTCTGGCGCTATCGTGTTCTCGGCGTCCTTGTTCCCGAGTTCGACACCCTTCTAGGCGAGATGGAGTCATTCCACCACACACCGAAACATCCGATCCTACCCCTCCACATCCGTCCAGCGCTCCTCGCAGGCGTCGCCATCGTGGAACGCTCTGGGCCGGAAATGCTGAAGATGCTCGAAGGGCACACCTTCGGGGTAAACAGGGATAAGTTCATCCAGGCAACCAATCATTTGGTCTCTCCAGCAGTCGAATGGGGGCCACCGCGACAGATGCAGTTGATGTGAGAAGGCAGCAAATCGAGTCTCATCGTTAAGTGCTACATTTTTGCAAAACCGCCGCAGTCTTACAGTTAACTGCTACGTCACATATGTTCTGTGCAAGGCCTGAAAATCACGTCATCGTAGTCAACTGATCGTGGAAGCGGAGCGATAGGCTCTCTGAAGGCGCAACCGGGATCGCCCGACTAGGTTGATTGGATGATGTCCAGGGGCTGGAGGCGGATCCTGCGCCGTCTTAGCCGAGTGTCTGCAAAGCGCGACGAAGCTGATGTTGGTGCGAATTGCTCCAATAGCGGTTTGATTGGAGGCAGCCTCCCTCGAAAGCTCAAACGATCGGTCTCAGGATCAGAAAAACCAATCAACCTAGTAGTGCGCGCATCTCACCGTTTTCCAAGACAGCCAACGACCGAGGATCGTGAGTGACAGTTCTGAGCATCGCGTGCGCGAGCTCGTCGGCGGTCACACCGATGGACGGCATCAGACGGTGCAGCGGTGTGAACAGATAGTCTGCCGGTTTCCATCTGCTCACCCCAGATGGGGCGATGTAGCCAGGGCGGAAGGCGAACTTCCGGTTGAGCATTGACGCGAAGAGAGCCGTCTCGGCCGCTCCTTTGATCCGCAGCGCATAGGACATGCCGCCACCGTCAGGCCGTGCGCCCTGGGCCGAGAACAGGCAGAACGTGGCGTCCGGCACCGTAGCCTCGCAGGCCCGCAAGAGAGCGGCCAACCAATCGACGGTGATCTCCGAATAGGTCTCCTTGTTCACGCGGGCCGAGTAGGTCGCCAGGCAATGGAACACAGTGTCGATACCGGCCAGATGTGGAGCGTACGCGTTGGAGTCGTCGAAGTCGGAGAAGGTGATCTCGGTCAGTTTGGCGTGGGTTTGACCCGAGGACCTCCGCCCAAGGGACACAACCTCTGTCGTGCATTCCGCCTTCAGCAACGCAGCGAGGACAGACGAGCCGACCATGCCAGTTGCACCTGTCAACAAGACGCGCCCGAGGGGTCTGACGGCGGGATTATCCGGCACTGCTGCGTCGCTCCGATTCTGCCTTCAGGCCGCGATTAAAGGCCCCGTAGCCGTCGGCATACATCTTGGCCAGACGTCCGCCCATCAGGACGGTCATGCCGCCCATGATCTCATCAGATTGCACGAACCGGGTCTTTCCGTCTTCGGTCGCCTCGACTTTGAAATGATGATTGTCTCGAATACCTCCGGGACCTTTTTCCGCCCAGTAGAATTCCTCGCCGTCCACCACCGTGATCTTGTGGTCTAGCTTTGTGAGCTTGGCTTTCATTGGATCAATCTGGAAAGCCACCTTGACGGTTGCGCCGTCAGAAATTTGACCTTCGATCCCCACCAGGAAAGTGGCCCATCTGGCGTAATTCACCGTATCGGTCAGCACCGACCAAACAATTCCCGGGGCGGCGTCGATGAGGATGTCGGTGTAGATTTTGTGATGTGAGAAACTGACCTTTTCGGTGCGTCCGGTTTCCATGATCGTCACTCCTAACTTGGTTGAGGCTGCAAAGGCGCGGCACGATCTACCTTTTGAAAGGTGATCCTCCCGAACCGGTCCTGCATGCGCCGCGACCGGAGGAGGTAGATGGAGATGACGACATAGTTGATGCATTCCTGAACGAAGTTGCGATAGCGGTCGGGGCTCTCCAACATGTCGAAGGTTTGAACCGCACACATCGTTGCCAGGGCGGTAAACATCACCAGCATCGCAATTGGCGTGCAGCGCCAGCAAGTGGCATAGCCGGTGAGGTAGGTTGCGCCCGAAGCGGTGATGACGATCCAGTTCAGCACCTGCATGCCTCGCGGGAAGGTCTCGTTCTGCAACGGCATCAACGGGGCGAGACCAGTGAAGTACTCGAGCCAGCCCAACAAACCCCAGCCCAGCATGACGGCTGACGCCAGAACGATCAGGGTGTCGAAACCCTGCGACAACCTAGTCAGAACTAAATTCATCGCCCTCACCCCAGCATCCGCATCATGAAGCGGTCGAACATTCGATCACTAAGGATGCGGCGAAAGAAGATCGCCTGTCGCACCCCAACACCTGCCGCATAGCGAGTCTTCGGGCGCGGAGCCTTAATCGCCGTCAGGATCGTGTCGGCAATGACCTTGGGCGGGGAAGCGGTTCCCCGCTCGGCACTCATATTGCGGAACCATTCCGCCATCTTCCGCGCGATGGCGCTGTAAGGGCCACTGCCGGAGGTCTCAAGCAACGGGTCGATAAATCCACCGGTGATTTCCGTGTCAATGGCCCCTGGCCGGATTACAACCACGTCGAGGCCGAACTGTGCCGTCTCGGCCCGTAGGCAGTCGCTGAACCCCTCCAAGGCAAACTTGCTCGACACATACCAAGCGGCCAATGGGGCGTGCACTTTGCCCTCGCCAGAGGAGACATTGACGATCTTGCCCCATCCCTGCTGGCGCATATGCGGCAGCACAAGCTGGGTGAGACGACCGAGGCCAAAGAAGTTCACGTCGAACTGGTAGCGGGCCTTGTCGATGTCCGTCTCTTCAACTGAGCCGTAGACAGAGAGCCCGGCATTGTTGACCAGGATATCAACTCCGCCATGGTCCCGTTCGATCTGCTGAACCACGGCAACCACGTCTTCTTCTTTTGTCACGTCCATCTTGATCGGGATGCAGCCAAGGGCCTTCAGATCGTCCATGGCACCCACACGTCGGGCCACCACGTAGACGAGGTATCCGTCCTTGACCAGCACTTCTGCGGTGGCTTTGCCGATGCCGCTGGAAGCCCCGGTCACGAGCGCGACCCGCTTTCCATTGCTGTTCATCGTTCGCTCTCCTCAGACCAAGAGCGTCTGACCGGTCATCTCTTCCGAGAGTTGCCAAAGGCGCCGCGCAACCGCGTTGTCGCTACAAACCGGGTTGCGTGTCGCGACGCCAAGCTCTCCGCTCATCTCTTCCGGACCGGTTGGGCCGTAGAAATCACCTCCTTCCACGGTGTCTGACAACGCCGCAAAGAGAGACGGCTTAGCGGCATCCAAGTTCGAGTGAAGAAGATGCGCCACCTGGGCCTTCATCGCCTCCCGTTCCTTTTCTCCAAGGCCTTGGAAGAGCCCGGAATCCGACCCACCCGGGTGAACCGTAAGAGACTTCAATGCCTTGCCTGCGGCTTCGAGGCGACGGTCCAATTCATCCCCAAACAGCAGGCAGGCCAGTTTCGACTGTCCGTAAGCCGCCAGGGGGTCGCCGCCGCAGTTCAGGTCATCGAAGTGAATGCTGGCCCCCTTGTGCGCAACGCTCGACAGGGAGACGATCCGGGAGGCTGGGTTATTCGGGATCATGTCGATCAACAAAGCCGTCAGCAGGAAGTGGCCCAACTGATTGGTGGCGAATTGCAACTCGACACCCTCAGCATTGGTCTGGGCAGTGTAGAGCAGGATGCCAGCGTTGTTGATCAGCACGTCCAGCTGCCCGTAGCGGGTCCGGAATTCCTTGGCGTAGGCCCGGACCGAGGCGAGGTCACTTAGATCCAAGATCATTATGTCGAGCGACGCGCTCGGCACCCGGCTCAGAACCTCGGCTTTGGCGGCCTCGGCCTTCAGCTGGCTGCGGCAGGCCATGACAACATGGAACCCGGCCTGAGCCATGCCGATGGTGGTTTCAAAACCGATGCCGTTGTTGGCTCCGGTCACGATAGCGGTCTTTTGGGTCGGCTTGGTCACGCTGCATCTCCACAAGGATTACAAATGATGTATGATTGTAAATGTTGACGCTCATCCAAAAAATGTCAATATGTTCCTCATGAAAAATCGTGATGCGCACATCCTCGACGCCGCAACCCGTCTGTTTGTCCGCTTTGGCGTTAAGCGGACAAGCATGAACGACATTGCCGAAGAAGCGGGTCTGTCGCGGCAAACGCTTTACAAAGCATTTGCCAATAAAGAAGAGGTGTTACGGGCCACGATCCGGTCATTGGCGGACAAAGTTGTAGTGGACGTTGAGGCAGGGTTAGAGAAGGCAAACGGCTTGAGCGCGCAACTCGACGTGATTTTCCAACACACCGTGATCGAGCACTACGATTTCCTGCAATCCTCCCCCAATGCGGAGGATATTATCGCAGGCGTATCCGCCTCCTCCCAGAACGAGCTGGAAGCCGGCGCCCAGCGGAACACTGAAATTGTCGTAAGGGTCCTAGAGCCGTTCACCGATCAGCTTGCCCAATCTGGTCTCACGGTCGATCAGTATGCAGATTTCATCCAACGCACCGCGACAGCTGCGAAATACGCTGCCAAAAGCCGGAAGCACTTGCTGGAGCTACTGGCGGCGCTCCGCGCTTCAGTGCTGAAGGTGACCGGCGCCAATTAGAAAAACGGTTTCCCAAACGCCAACGCCTTTGAGGTGCTGGCACACTGCCAGACCGCTGCCGAAAGAGCCGGAACTGAGCAAGCCAGAATTCAGACCTTCCTGGAGGACGCCGTTCAGGGTGACTTTGAACACTTGTTACGTGTGGTGAAAAGCGCGGTCGGCAGCAGCAATTCAGCGATGCCGCCATCCAGACTTGCCTGACCTTGAAAGTGTTGTTCGGGTTCGGGTGCCATCATGGGCTGCGTTGGCACCGGTGCACTGATTTTTGCCGAAGCCGGCTTGCTTTCCCGCGTTCCCGCGGCTGATCATTTAGGCGCGCTGCGCAGTAGATTGCGGAAGGTCAACAACTTGACGACGCCGATCATTGTGACCAGATCCTGCCGCCACGTGATGCACCACGGTTTTTGGGCGGGCACAAGACCTTCACAATTCGTCAAGCAGAAGGGATTTTATCTCTTCAAACGCGGGTGATCGACTAAAGGCAGACGTAAATCTGGCCACCATTTTGCGCGGCAGCACCAGCGATCCGTCAAACGGCCGAACCAGATCGCCATTGTCCAACAGGTCCCGCACCAGTACTTCGTGGGCCATCAATACACCACCACCATGACGAGCTTCTTCCAGGGCGACTGAATACAGGGAGTGCATCGTGCCCGACTGATGCATTGCGCCACCGTCCGGGTGTGTGTTCAGCCACTTTTCCCAATCCTCCGCCCATGATCCGTCGTGTAAAAGTGTTTCCTTCGACAGATCAGATACAGACCGCAGCCTGGCAGCCACGGATGGGGCGCAGACCGGAAAAATAACGTCGTCTGAAATGGCAATCTCATTCTTTTCAAGTGTTGGACCGGTAAAGAACAGTGTCATGTCAAACGGTTCACGAGCAAGATTTGGCGGGGATTCAAGCGCCACGACGGAAACAGAAATATCCGGCGCAACCATTCGCAGCTTTCCCAGTCGAGGCGCCAGCCAGAGTTGCGCAATTGACGGTAGTGCCGCCACTTTGATCTTTTTCGGCAACGCTCTGCTCCGAAGCTCCTGAACCGCCGTTCCCAATTGATCAAAGGCCTGACTGAAGCCCGGCAATAGTTCTTCGGCCAGCGGCGTCAACACGATGCCTCTGGCGTTTCGCGTGAAAAGTTGGGTTCCTGCCCAGGCCTCCAGGGTTTTGATATGTTGCGTGATCGCCCCCGGTGTCACCGATAGCTCCTCCGCGGCCGCAGCGAAACTCCGCAAACGGGCCGCCGCTTCAAAGGCGCGCAAAGCATTAAGATGTGGGCCTTTCGGACGGCGGGGTGAGAGAGACATGAAATCGAGCCTTAGTTTTTCTGCGGCAAATTTATAGCAATACTGATTTGCTTTGACCAGCGATACTCCGGATTCTTGATCCAACGAAACCCGTCCGGAGGAGCTCCAATGTCGCGGCATTTTATGACCCCTGTCATGGCGACCGATCCCGTCGTCGCAGAAGCGTTGGTTAATGAAAAACAGCGTCAGCAAGATCAGATCGAACTGATCGCATCCGAAAACATAGTCAGCCGTGCTGTGCTGGACGTTCTCGGCCACGAGATGACCAACAAGACGCTCGAAGGCTATCCGGGGAACCGGTTTCACGGCGGCGGCCAATTCGTTGACGTCATTGAACAGGCTGCCATAGATCGCGCGAAAGAACTGTTCGGCTGCGACTATGCCAACGTTCAGCCCCACTCGGGCAGCCAGGCAAACCTGGCGGTGTTCTTCCTGCTGCTCAAGCCGGGCGACAAGGTTCTGTCGCTGGATCTTGCAGCGGGCGGCCACCTGAGCCATGGCCTCAAGGCCAACCTGTCCGGGCGCTGGTTCGAACCGCACCATTATGGGGTAGATGCCGAGTCCGAGGTCATCGACTACGACGATTTGGAGAAACTTGCGGAAGAAATTCAGCCCAAACTGCTGATCACCGGCGGCTCGGCCTACCCGCGCGAAATCGACTTTGAGCATATGGGGCAAATCGCCAGGAAAGTCGGTGCCCATTTTCATGTGGACATGGCACACATCGCGGGTCTGGTCGCAGCTGGAGCACACCCTTCACCCTTCCCTCACGCTGATATCGTGACCTGCACCACGACCAAAACGCTGCGTGGTCCGCGCGGTGGGCTTATCCTCACCAACAACGAGGAATGGTTCAAAAACCTTCAGTCTGCGGTTTTCCCCGGTGTTCAGGGTTCGATCCACAGCCAGGTTCTGGCGGCAAAAGCCGTTTGTCTTGCAGAAGCTCTTACAGACGAATTCAAGGAATATGGGGCACAGGTTAAGGCAAATGCCACCAAACTGGCGGAAACACTACAATCCCGCGGCCTGCGTATCGTGTCCGGCGGCACGGATACCCACCTTGTGCTGGTAGACCTGAGCCCCAAGGGGATCACCGGAAAGCGCGCGGAAGTTGTCCTGGAGAAAACCAACATCACCGCAAACAAGAACGCGATTCCGAACGACAGCCCGCGACCCCCGGAATGGGTTGGCCTGCGCCTGGGCGTCAGTGCGGCGACCACCCGTGGCATGAAGGAAGCTGAGTTTGAAGAACTCGGAACCCTGATCGCAGACCTGATCGAAGCCGAAGCAGCGGGTGACACTGAGGCCACCGTGGCACGCTCAAAGGCGACTGTGGCTAGGTTGTGCGCATCGTTCCCAACATATGCAGCGTAACCACTCCCGAGTGGCCAAATTTTCGGCCACGCCTTCTGCCCCGTCGCAATCTTTTGACGGGGCAATATGTAGTCACGGCACTGGTAGTGAATGAGTGAAAACCTCCGATGGGCATTGAATTGAAGGCACGGTTGCAAGCAGGCGATCCGGTTCATTTGGTCACCCGCAAAAAGTTGGCCCTGCGCAGGCGACTGGCCCTTCCCGATCTGAAAAAGTTGCAGAGGCAAACAGCAATTGGGCAAAGCTGACCCCTTTGCTGCAACATTGCTTTCCGCAATTGGAGACCACCAACGGGCTTTGATCTCTGAATTGGTTGAGCTGGCCCCCAGTGATCTAGAGTTCGGCTTTTCTCAGGGGCGCCAATTTCTCAAGGCCGGTCACACCTTGCCGGTCGCTGGTTCGGTAAAGGCCCGAGGCGGTATTTACGAAGTGTTCATGCACGCCCTTTCTCTCGCGCGTAGCCAGAAAGATCGTCACAATCGTGAACGCTCTCGTCAAATCTAGACAAAATGGTTCCCTCAGACCGCCTGAGAACAGCAGTTGCTAAGACAACTTGGCGATAGCCTCAGTTCAGTATTTTGAACCACATCCGAATTGAAAAGGCTGGTAGCGTAGTTTCGATAATGCGGGAAGAACGCACAGACTTTGACAACACAACTGCTTAGACTGCTTCATCGATTTACTGTGAAAATTGGTCTGCTCACTTTCGAAAGTTTTGGCTCTTCTGAGTATCCGTGAGGGTAAGTAGTCTTTGGGGACGAAATATCCATGGGCCGCACTATGATCCAGCAAGTCAATCTCCAAAGCCTATCCAGCGGGCATACGCTGGGTAGGCTTTGGATGCTTTGAAAACCTGTTTCTCGTCTTGAACTTGCCATCAGAGATGTGACAGTTCGTGGGTGCTTTTAACGCATCGAAGGCAGAGACTTCTGGATACCGCATGCGAAGCCGAGTTGGGTGACTAACAATCCAGAAGTGCCCGCGCGTTCGGCAAACTCGTAGATTGTCATATGTTGCACGAGGCGAGCAGCTTGGATCATAAGACCAGGCACCGCTGCTACTTCCGCGGACATTTCGTCACGCGATAATCAGCTGATACTTGATCAACGCTAACGTTAGGAGGGTCTTCGAGTTGCTCGCCAAGACTGCCGTGCTTGAACTTCTCATCACCCTGATCTGGCATTTGCTTACTCTTCGTTGTGACAAGCTTACAGCATAAGCTCTACCAACAACTTTTTGACATGATGTATTTGACGCGAGTACTAAACCAGATTGGGCGCACAGCAGTCGTTCGCTGCATTTCCTGAGAATTTTCAAGATTGTTGCAAGATGACAAAGGCGCAATCAAAGGGCGAGTTCAAGTGTCGGGCTTTGTTGTGCCAATTCCTCTACGATTTCAAACAGCGCCTCTTCAAACAGAAGAAGGGCATCTGGCTTTGTACCGTTCAACGGGTAGAGAATGCCGAACGTCATCCAGCGTTCTGGCACCAAAGGCACAAGCGCAAGTTCATTTGACCGGGTTTGAGCGGCCACCAACTCGTCTGCGATTGTCACGCCAGCGCCCTCTGCAACAAGCGAGCAAGCGAGTTGAGATGCGGCGACTTCGCAAGTTTGTCTGGGTGTTACACCTGCCGAATGAAAAAAATCGTCCAGTTGGTCGCGTAGCAACAGGCCATGCATCAGGCGTATGACGGTTTCGTCTGCAAGGTCATCCGCTGTCAGTTCCTCTCGGGATGAAAGTGGATGATCCATGGGTAAAACGGCTTGTGCTTTGACACGCAGCAGAGGTTTGGTAACAATTCCAGGGTGATCGACAGGCAGCGCACCAATGCCAATGTCGTATTCTCGCCCCGCCAGCCATTTTCCGGCTTCGCGCCGCGCCCGAACATCGAGGTTGATATTGATGTCGGGGTTGCGCTTCATAAACCGCGCCACAGCTGGGGCCGACAGTGATTGCGCGATTCTGGGCATGGTTACGATCCGCAGAGTTTCGGTACGCCCCACCCGGATCTCGGCGGCGATGCGCGGTATCTCATCCAGGTTGTCGAGAATCCGTCCGGCCTCTTTATAAAAAGCCAGCCCTTCCGCCGTCGGGGTCAGGTTGCGCCCGCTGCGATCGAACAATGTCAGTTTCAATTCGGCTTCCAACCCTGAGATCAGACGACTAATGGCTGGCTGGCTGAGGTGAAGAATGTCCGACGCGGCGACAAGCGACCCTTCGGACAAAGTCGCGCGAAACGCGCGCAGGGCCTTGATGTTCATGTCTTTAAGCTTTCATTTTTTGCAAGATTACATAACATCTTTGCATTTTTTACAATTGATGTTTTGGCGTAATTTGATCCCAAACTAATTTGGGAGGCTACTCATGAAACGCAGAACGCTTCTTGGCGCCGCAATCGCCGCCATGGCCGTCACCGCAACCGCCACTGCCACTGCAAGCTTTGCCGCAGACTGGCCGAAACGGCCGATTAACCTGGTTGTTCCCTACAAGGCAGGGGGCGGCACCGACGCCTATGCCCGCGCCATCTCAGCCGCAGCAGAAGGCGTGCTGGACGTTCCGGTTGTTGTCGTCAACAAACCGGGGTCGGGGGGGTTGAACGGGGCCAATGCCGTGATTGGCGCACGACCTGACGGGTATACTCTGATGATGACATCCGGGGGCTCATTCCTGTTGTCTACCATGACACGAGACTCCGACATTGATGCCTTGGAGAGTTTCGATTTCGTCGCCCAGGTCGGGCAGTTGCAGACTTCGTTGATGGTGCCCGTCAACAGCCCGTTCCAGACCGTTCAGGATGTAATCGACGCGGCCAAGGCGAACCCCGGCGAATTGCGGTGGGCGCATTCAGGGCGCGGTGGGTTCCACCATGTCGGGGGGCTGGGTTTTCTGGCGAGCAACGGGATCGAGGCACAGGATGTGCCGTTCAAAGGGGGCGGGCCGACCCGGGCAGCGTTGATTGGTGAGCAAGCGGATTTCGGCTTCCTTGGTGTTCAGCAACTGGCCGGTTTCGAAAAGCAGCTGCGCGCGCTGGCCGTCAACAGCCAGGTGAGGGACGGCATCATGAAGGATGTCCCCGCGTTTGGCGAGCTGGGCATTCCTTTTGCCGCTGTGTCGTCACCCGTGATCGTGTTTGCGCCGAAAAGCACGCCGGCTGAGGTGATCGCTGCGATGGAAACCGCGCTGGAGCAGATCGCTGCCAAGCCTGAATTTGCGGAACTCCTCGCCTCACGCGGGACCGGTCCGGTCTATCAGAACGGTGAGGATGCCAAAGCGACTCTGTCGGCGATGAAAGATAACGCCACCCCGCTGGTCCAAGGCCTGACCAACTAAGCCCTTCGGGGCCGGTTCAACCATGGTTGCCCGGCCCCGTTTTTGCTGTAGCAATCCGGGAGGAAAGACATGCGTACCTATGCAGAAGGTCTGGTAATTGCGCTCATCTCACTCTTTGCCATCTGGGGCGCGTGGCAGGTACCGGCGGCGTCTGCGGGGGATACCTGGGCCGGGATCGTGCCGTTTTCGGCCGCGCTCGCCCTGCTGGTCTTGTCCGGGTTGATGCTGTTGGGTGCCGTGCGCCAGACGGCGGGCGACACGGAGCAGGGCCAGAACAGCGGGGCGACGCTGCAAATCATCGGTCTGTTCATCCTCGCGCTGCTTTACCAGCAGTCTTTTCGTTGGTTCGGCTACCTGCTGCCAACTGCCGTTGTGGCTCCGGTGGTGCTTTTTGTTTTCGGCGTGCGCAGCCGGATCGGTCTGGCCCTGTCCGTCATTCTTTGCCCGCTGGTTTTCCATCTCATCTTTTTTGTCCTGCTTGGCGTGTACCCGCCCTATGGCGAGGTCTTCGACCTGCTCAGCTGGATTCAGGGGTAAAACATCATGGAAATCTTTCCCGCACTTGTTTCGGTGATCACCGACCCCACGCTTCTGTTGGCGATTGTTCTGGCGGCGGCGGTGGGCATGGTGGTTGGAGCAACCCCCGGCCTGACCGCATCAGCGGCCATTGCGATGCTCTTGCCGATCACCTTCTACATGTCGCCCCTCTTTGCACTGGCGTTTCTTTACGTGATCGGCAAATCCGGCCGGTATGGCGGCTCGATCGCGGCCATCCTTTTCAACACGCCGGGTACGGCGGCCAGTGCGGCCACGCAGATCGACGGTTATCCGCTGGCCCAAGCAGGTAAAGCCGGAAAGGCGATGAAGGTGGCGACCATCTCGTCCATTATCGGCGACCTGATGGGGGATATCCTGCTGGTCATCGGGGTCGGTTTCATCGCTGCCATTGCCCTGAAACTGGGTCCGCCTGAAACCTTCGCCATCTATTTTGCGGCCTTCGTTGTGATCGGCTCGGTCATCGGCAGTTCCATCGTCAAGGGGTTGGCGTCGGCCTTATTGGGTATCCTGATCTCCATGGTCGGGCTGGATCCGATCTCGAGCGAGGAGCGCTATACATTCGGATCGTTCGACTTGTCCAACGGCATTGGCCTTGTGCCGCTGATGATTGGCGTATTCGTTCTGGGCGAAGTCTTTGCCCAGCTGGAGTCGCGCCGTAATGCGACCGGAGAGACCAAGGAAAACGAAAGCACCGAAGACGGCAACAGCCTGAGCTGGGTGGAATACAAACCCTGCCTGCCGCACGCATTGCGCGGCGGATTCATCGGCGCGGGTATCGGTGTTCTGCCCGGGCTCGGCTCGGCCATCGCCGCGTTCATTTCTTATGGAGAAGGCAAGCGCCGCGCCAGGAACCCCGAGATGTGGGGCAAAGGTGCGCTGGAAGGTGTGGCCGCGCCCGAGGCCGCCAACAATGCGGTGTCGGGGCCGTCGATGGCACCGTTGCTGACGCTGGGCATTCCGGGATCGACCATCGGGGCGATCCTGCTGGGGGTTTTCCTGATCCATGGCATTCAGGTCGGCCCGACCCTGTTCCTGACCGATAAGGAACTGGTCTACGAACTGTTTGCCTGCGGCATGTTGGGTATTCTGGCCTATGGTCTGATTGGCTATTTCGGTGCCACACAGGTTGCCCGCCTGATCCTGAAGATCCCGACCAATGTGCTGTATCCGTTGATCTTTCTGACCTCATTCGTGGCGGCCTATTCCGCCCGCGGATCGATGTTCGACGTGACTGTCATGACGGTTGCGGGGTTTGCGGGCTGGCTGATGCGGAAATACGACTTCAACGTTGCGGCCTTTGTGATTTCCTTTGTGCTGGCCAAAGGGGCCGAGGAAACCTTTCGCCAATCCCTGCTGATGTCCGAAGGCGGCGCGATGATTTTTGTCGAACGCCCCATAGCGCTGACGTTCATCATCGTCGGGCTCGCCGCCATGGCGTTCCGTATCCGTAGTATCGTCAAAGAACGCCGCATCGCACGCGGGGGGCTGGAAGATGCTTGAATACAGTATCTACCGGGATTGCTTTTCCAGCGCCGAAATGCGGGCGATTTGGTCGGAGCACGCGACGATTTCCGCCTGGCTCAAAGTCGAACAGGTTCTCGCTGCGCATCAGGCAGCCGCCGGGCTGATCCCGGCCAAAGCATCCAAGGCACTCGGAGCGGTTTCGGTCTGCGACCTGGATCTGGGGGAATTGCAGGCCGAGATGATGCTTGTCGGCCGTCCCATCGTCGGGTTGACCCGGCAACTGCGCAATTTGCTGCCGGACCACGCGGCCCATGTTCATTTCCGTGCGACCACGCAGGACATCATGGACACAGCGATGGCACTGCAGATGAAGCTGGGGCTTGCGCACGCTCAAATCGGGCTTGCCAGTGTGATGGCGGCAATCGACCAACACATCGCCTCCTGTCATGACACGATGATTATGGGCCGTACCAACGGTCAGCATGCCGTTCCGATCCACTTGGCGACAAAATTCGGGGTCTGGCGATCCGAACTGGAGCGCCGGTCCGGGGCTTTGGAGGCCGCGGCGGACCGGGGTCTGAATGTTCAGATCGGTGGCCCTGTGGGCGATCTGCGCGGGTATGAAAATGGCACAGGCCAGCAGGTCAAACAGGGCGTCGCGGCCTCGCTGGGGTTGAACGTGGTCGAGCCTCATTGGCAGAACGCGCGTGACGGGGTGGCCGATATTGTCACGGCCTTGGGCGGGCTGTGCGGGTCGCTGTGCAAGATCGCGCATAACGTCAATCAACTTTCATCTTCGGACATTGGTGAGTTCATCGAGGTACATGAACCCGGCAAAGGTGCGTCCTCGGCAATGGCGCACAAAAGAAACCAGAGGGCGTCGGAATTCGGCGAGGCAGTCGCCCGCCTGGGTCGCCAGCGTGCCGAACAGATTGGGGAACTTACCCTTCACGAACACGAGCGATCGGGCGGTGTCTGGATTGGAGAGTGGATCGTCGTGCCAGAGACGTTTCTGTTAACCTCAGGAGCGTTGCAATGGTCGGAACACATGTTGAAATCGCTGGTCGCCGACCCTGTTGCGATGGGGAAACTGGTGGCAGGCAGTCCTCAACCGGATGCGCCGCATTCATAGGTTTACATTCGCTTCGAAAAAGATGCCGATGATCTTGTGGGGCTGTTTTGAGGGCAGCGCCAAAAAATAAATTGTCACAATTGACAAATAAGCGCCGGATGTTATTTGTCAGAAATGACAATTTAAGGGGCGCAGATGCCGAGACCTTCGCTGAAAGACAAAAGATCCCAAGAAATTCTCGATGCCTACCTCACCTGCGTGGCGCGGTTCGGGCTTGAAGGCGCGACGCAGGAACGGATCGCTGAGGAAGCTGGCGTCAACCGTCCGCTTCTGCGCCATTACCTTGGAAATAAGGACGTAATGATAACTGCCTTGGCGGATCACACCATTGCCGGCTTTGCCGCTTCGTTGGAGGCGCTACGTCAGGCGCTTCCGGATGCGGCAACACCTTCTGAACTTGTGGATGCGCTTTTTGCGGAAGATGTCGGCACAGATCCGCGTTTGATGCTTGCCTATCAGGCGCTGGTGACCGCGGTTCCGGTCCGGCCGGATCTTCGGAAGGGTTTGATGGACAGCCTCACAGAATTCTTCGACTTGGTCGAAGCGGTCCTGCGGCGCGCAGCGCCTTCGATGCCGGATTCAAGCATTCGCGCGGTAACCCAAGGTATTTCTGCAATCTTTGTGAGCATGGATGCCCTATCTCCGCTCGACCCGCCCAGGGTATGGCGCGCTGAATTGAAGCAGGCTGCGGTGCTGTTGGCCTCGGTTCTGGAGGCCAAGCAATGAGCCCCGCAAGAACTGTGAACTACATTGCCCTGCCTGTTCTTCTCGTAGCCGCCGCGCTTGGTGTCTACTGGATCTGGGGTTTGCTTTTTGTCTGGTGGATCGTCCCGACGGTTCTGAACGGACAAGCCTTTCTGGTCTTTGAAATCAACCGTGACGACGATCCGGTTCTTTTCTGGGCTATTGTCTGCCTCTGGGCTGCGTCGGGATTGATCATGATCGCTGCCAGCTTTCTCCCCAAATATGCTCACCTGCTTACCTGAGGCTTTCTTTTGACCAATATGTATCACCACCTGCCGGTCGAGGCGTATACCTCGCAGGACTGGTTCGATCGGGAACAGAACCTGATCTTCTCGCGGACCTGGCGGTACGCTGGTTTGGTTGAGGATATCGAGGGGCCGGGGCACTACCTTTCCGTTCAGGCGGGCCTGAACAACCTGTTCATTGTGATGGGACGGGACCACCGTCTGCGCGCCTTTCACAATATCTGCCGCCACCGCGGTACCCAACTGATCCGTGCGGTCGGCAAGACGCAAAGGGCACTCACCTGTCCGTATCACGACTGGACCTATGATCTGGAAGGCAACCTGATCTCGGTTCCTGATGAGGCGACCGAGTTTCCCGATGGCGTTGACAAATCCTGCCTCGGCCTCAAGCCGGCCAGTGTGGATGTCTGGCGCGGGATGTTGTTTGTGCATCCCGATCCGGACGCACCAACCCTTGCCGAATGGTTCGGAGAAGTCGATCCCTTCCTCGGCCCCCACAAGCCCGAAGAGTTGGTCGAATACGCCGAAGCCCGAAATAGTTACGAGATCAAAGCCAACTGGAAGATCGTCGTCGAGAATTACGTCGACGTCTACCACCTGAGCCATCTGCACTCGAATACACTGCAGATGTATGACCACGCAAAAGCCGAATACGGGTGGAAGGGACCGCACTTTCACTTTTGGGAGCCTCCGTCGGCCGCCTATGCGAATGACCATGAAGCCAACCTCCCGATGCCGCGTACGATCCCGGATCCCCATGTCGGCGCCTGGGTTCCGATGCTGTTTCCCGGCATCGGTATCGGGGCAAGCGAGGAAAGCTGGACCCTGTTCATCATCACGCCACTGGCACCTGACCTGACACGGATCGAGAACCGCACAAAGCTGGCCAACGCATCAGGCTGGGCGTTTCAGAAACAACAGTGGAAGAGTTGGGGGTTCTGGAGGAACTTTGGCGGTGCGAAATACCAGGGGGACAATGCCACCGGCGAAGACGATCCGATGGCATCCGGCGATTTCACGAGCGAGGACATTTATGCCTGCGAACAACAGCAGAAGTCTCTGAAAAGCCCGTACCTTGAAATCGGCCCCGCCGGGATCGGCGAAAGTCCGATCACCCGGCACCAACAAACGGTGCTGGGTTTCATGCAAGATAGTCAAAACCACGGAAAATGATGTTGAAACCGGTTCAAGCCACCCTGATCGGCATTGCGTTGGCATCGACCCCGGTGCTGACAGTTTGTGCAGAGGCACCAGAAGACACTGCAACACGCATCCTTCAGGCGCAGGACGAACAAAGCCTACTGGCCACTTGGAACGATTGGCACACCGATACCACGCACCGGATCATCCTAAAATACGGCCAGGGTCAACAAGACGACGTCTTTTGGTTCCGGGTCGCGGATGACATCGGCACAGAAGATCCAAAGATCGCAAAGGCTTTGGATGGGTATAAGGAAACCGGGCGATCTTCGCCCCAGATTTTCGCGCGAACAGAGGGAGGTGTTGAGTACGTCTCTGCCGTGACAAAAATCGACTATGATTGGCAAGGATATGCCGGAAAAATGCTGCAAACAGACGAGTTTGTGTTCACACCCCTTCTTGGCGGGAAGGTGGTCCGCTCTCTGACCACAACCTACGATTACCGGTGATGGGACGGGTTAATGCTACGTGATTTTCATACTCTGACCGTGTCTGAAATCCACAAGGATATCGGCGGCGCAGCCACCAGCGTGATCTTCGACGTCCCTCCGGCGCTGGCGGATCAGTTTCAATGGACGGCGGGACAGCATTTGACTGTCAGGTTCCAGATTTCCGGTGCGGAGCACAGACGCAGCTATACCATCTCGAACCCGCCGGGATCAGCACTGCGTATCACGGTAAAACGCGTGAAGAGCGGGATCGTCTCGAACCACATTGGCGATACCCTGTCCGCACGGGATACTATCGAGGTCATGCCCCCCTTTGGACGCTTTGTCCTTAACCCCGGGCATCTGAAACGCCGCACCCACTATTTCTTTGGTGCAGGCAGTGGAATTACTCCGCTTTACGCGATGATCAATGCCGTGATGGAAAACGAACCGTATTCTTCTGCTCATCTGGTCCTTGGCAATTCAAACGAGAACAGTATCATCTTTCAGGATGAGCTTGAGCAAATTCTGGCGCGACACACGCAGCGGTTCACCCTACGCCATGTTCTGTCCCGACCATCCATGCTCAGCTGGTTCAATCCCTGGCGCAAGGGGCGATTGGATGCAGAGGCCATTGAGGCGGCAATTTCCGAGACACCCCCGGTTGCGCAAGACGCCCAATACTGGATCTGCGGCCCAGGCGGCATGAATACCGATATCCGCGCTGCCTTGCGGGATCTGGATGTTCCCGAAAACCGAATCCACTCGGAAAGCTTTGGCGGAAATACCGCATGCGACCTGAGCGTATCGGGGGTCGCCGCGACTGCCAGCATTGAGCTGAACGAAGCATCGGTTGAAGTTCCGGTTGGTGCCGGTCAAACCATTCTCGAAGCAGTGCGATCAGCCGGACTGCACCCACCATTCAGTTGCCAGTCAGGTGTCTGCGGTGCCTGCGTGGCGCATTTGACGGATGGGGCCGTCCATATGCGGAACCGAATGGCGCTTGAAGATGGTGATATATCGAAAGGGCTTATTCTGACCTGCCAGAGTGTTGCAACACAAGAACGCGTTTCTGTGAGGTTTGAGAACAAAGTTTAATCAGCCGATGCAGCCAAGTGAACCCTTGGGATGTATGAACCGCGCCGGGTTTGCCGGAGGCTTTAACTCTTGAGTGGGATGAAGCCACAATGAGCAAGACAACAATCAATCATATTTGATCAGCCCCGCCTGAGAGGTCCGGTTTGATTGTTGGTGCACGACGGGCCTCTGGTCCATCGGGGCGACTGTTTTCGGATCCGGTGGGCGATAGCGCAGGGCGCTGTGTGGTCTCTTTGTGTTGTAGTGCTTCCTCCATTGTTCGATCAGTATCTGAGCCTCGCGCAGGCTGTAGAAGAATTCACCGTTGAGCAGTTCATCGCGGAACCGGGCGTTGAAGATTTCGCAGTATCCATTCTCCCATGGGGGATCGTCTATGTCGCCCTTGTTATTGATGCCTTTGCCAGAAGGATCGTCAGCTGGCGGGTCAGCACATCGGCGCATGCCGGGTTCGTTCTCGACGCCTTGGAACAGGCTGTTCACGAGCGGCGGCCGACAAAGGCGATGGGGCTTGTTCACCACTCAGACCGCAGCAGCCAATACCTGTCGATCAAATACACAGAGCGGTTGGGCAAAGCTGGCATCGAACCCTCAGTCGGCAGCGTCGGGGACAGATACGACAATGCTCTTGCTGAAACAATCAACGGCTTGTTCAATGCTGAGGTCATTCACCGGCGTGGCCTGTGGCGCAACTTCGAAGCCGTGGAATACGCAACGCTCGAATGGGTGGACTGGTTCAACAACTGCCGTCTGCTTGAGCCCATCGGAAACATCCCGCCGGCGGAAGCAGAGGCCAATTTCTACGCGGCTCTGGAAACTGAGGTGAGAGCCGCGTAACCAAACGAAATCAGCCTCCGGCAAACCCGCCGCAGTTCAGGAGGGTAGCGATCAACAATTGAGAGTTCGACAAGCACTGAGCTTTTTTTGGTAGATGATTGGAAATATTTGTGAGTGCTAATTGAAGGATGCCCGCACTGCCTTGAGATATTCTTTGCGCAATGTTTCGGTCACGGGGCCCACCCCGCCGTCGCCTATTTGTCGGCCATCGACTTCGGGCACCGGCTGGACATAGCTGGAAGCGCCAGTGGCAAAAGCTTCATCCGCACTGTAGACGTCGTCCAACGTATAGGTGCCCTCGATTACCTTCAGCCCCTGTTGATCGGCAACGCGCAGCATGGTCTGGCGGGTGATCCCAGGCAAAATATCGCGACTGAGCGGGCGAGCGTGAATGCAGCCATTCCTGACGATAAAAAACGACATGGCCCCGCACTCCGTTACCGTGCCATCGGGGGCAATCATCAGCGCCTCGTCCGCACCGGCTTTTCGCGCGATCTCTTTCGCAAGAACTTGACCTAAAAGATTGCTGGTCTTGATATCCCGTCGTGCCCAGCGGATATCCGGTGCGCTGGCCAGTCGCAAAGGTTGCGGTGGATCGGCAGCCAGCCCTCCGTGAAGTGGCTGGGTAAAGGCAAAGACGTTTGGCGACAGGCCTTTGGGGTAAAGATAGTCGCGATCATGCACGCCACGGGTGACGTGCAGATAGAGAAACGCTTCTTCCACCGCGTTGCGGGCAATCAGCCCCATCAGCCCGTCATATAACGCAGCCTCGTTCATCGGTGGCTGCATTTCCAGCTCGGCCAGCGACCGGTTCAGGCGTTGCATGTGATAAGGGAAATCGATGATCTGACCGTCCAGCACGCCAAAGCCTTCGTATACCGCGTCGGCAAATAATAGGCCTCGATCAAAGATCGGTAGATGCGCCTCTTCTTCTGGCAAATAGACGCCATTCAACCAGACCGTTCGGCTCATTTGTTTCTCCGTCATTGTGAATGGCTGCTTAGGAAACGACCGGCGCGCGCCTGGGTTTGGCGCCCCTGGGACAGTGTGATCTGCCCGTTTACAAGCACGTAGTGAATGCCTTTGGCTGCCTGTTCCGGGGCGTTGAAGTCTGCCAGGTCCGAGATTGTCTCTGCATCAAACAGCACCAAATCAGCCTTTTTTCCGACTGCAATTTCTCCGCGATCGGTCAGGCTGAACCTCGCAGCGGTCAGGCCGGTCATCTTGTGCACCGCCTTTGCCAGCGAGAACAATTTAAGATCCCGGGTGTAGTGCCCCAGAACCCGCGGAAACGTGCCCCAGAGCCGTGGGTGCGGCTTTTCGGTCCCGGGCAGCCCGTCTGATCCGATCATCGCCGCCGGGTGTCGCAGGATTCTTTGCACATCCTCTTCGTCCATGTCGAAATAGATCGCGCCAGCGGGTTTCAGCTCGGCGCAGGCTTGTTCCCGCGACACACCCCAATCCGCGGCAATGTCGTCGAGCATCCGTCCACCACACTCAGGATGCGGGGTGGACCAAATGACAATCACATCTCTGGCGGCGCCGATAAAACGCTCCATCAGTGCCGATGACGAGGCTGTATAGGGATAAACGTCCAGAGCGACCTCACCTTGCATGCGGGCCGCGTCGATCATGGCAAGCGTCGTTTTGCTTTTACCGAAGTTGCGAGCACCTGCGCATTTGTGGTGCGACAGGATCAGGGGAACATCAGCCCGCTGTCCAGTGGTCAGGGCTTCTTTGATGGCTTCGATCACGCCGTCACCTTCATCCCGAACATGGGTTGTGTAAACGGTGTTCGGGTGGTGACGCAGCACCCGTGCCAACATCACAACTTCTTCCATAGGGGCCGCCAATGCGGCGGGGTAGTCCAGCCCGCTTGACAGCCCGGCCGCACCTTCGGCCAGGGCCTTGTCAAGCAGTTCCGCCATTCGGTTGATTTCCGCACCGGTTGCGGCACGCGCCAAATCCGATCCCATCACAGTGGCGCGTAGTGCGGAATGTCCGGCCAGCAGTCGCACATTGACGGCAGGGGCCTCATCGTTAATTGCGCGTCGATACTCGGTGACTGTTTCAAAGCTGATTGACTGCACCTCCGGGGTGACATTGAAGGGGTCTGGCAGACCTTCCTGCGCCCGGAACGGAGCGGCGCTGATCCCGCAATTCCCGGCAACAACTGTGGTGACACCCTGTGTCACCTTGAACGGCATCTCCGGGGTGCGCAAAAGTGCCCAGTCATCGTGGGTGTGCGCATCGATGAATCCGGGGGCCAGGCACAAGCCTGTCGCATCAATTTCCGCCTGCGCATGAATGCTGTTCAGCAGCCCTACGCCGACAATTTCGTCTCCTGATACCGCCACATCTGCTTTGCGGATCGAGCCCCCGGTGCCGTCAATTACCGAGGCGTTGCGGATCAGTAAGTCACATTCTTCAAAGGTAGTTATTTGACCATTTTTTGACATGGCAACCCATCCTGGTTTGCCCCAGACTATTGCCAATCGCGCCGAAATGGAGGTTTCAAATCAACAATTTCTGGTCGCAATTGAGCAAGTTTCTTCGAACAGCGCCATCCATCCGCGACAGTTTATGAGAGGTTGCTGGTGACTTTGGTTTCGATCCTTTGGGTCACTCGAAGCAATTCGACCGATGTACTAGGGCTGATGCGCATGCACGCACTGCTGATTTGAAATCCAATTTTTGTGACATCTTTGAAGAATCGCGGCGCAATATCCCCAATCAAGCCTGAAAGGCGTCTTTGGGCCGCCAACTGGATCGCGGAAAACACGGCAAGCGGGCATTGTTGCGGTTGCCCCGGAATCCGCGATGAATTCTCTCGCGGCCAATGTTGCGGAAGTAGCGAGCGGCAGCATTTCTGCACGACGCAGCCTTTTCAGAGGTCACCTGCACGGCCGACACATTCACAAACGAAAAGTAATGTACGGCACAGCAGACTCAGCCATTGCTATTCGGTTCAATTGTTCTCCGAGTTTCCGTCGGGGACACCCGCCGACCGTAAACTTCTGAGATGACGCTCGAGCACCGCTTGATCCGCGAAGGGTTGAGTATTCGCAAAGCGCCGAATGCAGAATTCTGGATCAATTCTAAGAACTTGCTGAACAGCTTGGCGCGCATGTTCCCATTGCTCGGCCTCTGCATAAGTCATCGCCAAAACAACCCAGGTGTAAACGTAATCCGTGTCGATCGCAGTGGCTTCCTGCGCGAATGCTTCGGCCTCATCGTATTGACGCATCAGAAAATGGGACCAGGCCAGTGTTTCAGGACACCAGGCCGGATACATGGGGCTGAGGCGCATGGACTGACACAATCTCGCGCGTGATTTCGTCTTGCAGATCAAACAGGTCCTCAAAGACCCGCTCATATCGCTGAGCTCAAACGTAGTGTCCCGATACCGTGTCAATCATTTGCGCTGTGACCCTAGCCTCTTTCTCATCCAATCGAATGCTCAAGAGCAACGGAGAAAGAGGATGAACGGCATGTTTGACGACATCTATGCAACTTTGACCTTCAACGGCGCCTTTTCGAAAGCAGTCAGATCGGCCGCCGTGGCAAACAAACGGCGCGCGCGCGCCACTCCCCGCGTCGAAGAGACATCCCGCACGGCCAATCGGGGAATATTCTGGAAGAGGTTCTGGACAGCCATGACGCCGATGGGTACGCAGAAAACCGCATTACCGAAATAACACTAAGTAGCGATTAGAAGCTCAACAGTAGATGATCCCCGATCCAAAGCGACCACATGTTCAGCTAGCAGCAAATGACCGGATTGATCCCCAAGTTGCCAAATGCTGCGATCCTTGAGAAGGTGGCTTTCGCCTCGGTTTGAGGACCGCCATCTCCTATCTGAGAGGTCGCAGAGCTTCATTCAAACGGGAAGCTATCTAATCGTTCGTACCCCTCGTCAGTCACCAGAACCTGAGTTTCAAGCTTCACGCTCTCTGAGCCTTCTTCAGCCATCAAGCTTTCGACACAGACAACCATACCAGGCTCGAACAGCCCTGACATCGCGCCCGGCCCCCAATCTACGTGCAAAGGCACCACCGGCCATTCATCAGCCATACCAACACCGTGCACTGCGAGTGAATAGCGATAGGGCACGTGCGCATCGGGGATACGCCAACTCATTTCATTAAATTCCGCGAAGCTCGTACCGGGCCGCACGAGGTCAAGATTATGATAAATCTGGTCCAACGCGGTGTCATACAGGCGACGCTGTGTACCGGTCATCTTGGTATATCCGCAGGTCCAGGATCGGGACAGGTCGGCGCAATAGCCGTAAGGCCCGATCATATCGGTATCGAATGAGATCATCTCACCAGCCTTACAGACCCTGTCTGAGCATTCCTGATACCATGGGTTGGTCCGGGGGCCACAGGTTAACAACTTGGTTTCCAGCCAATCCCCGCCCGAGCGGGCGTTTTCAAAATGCAGATGGGCCCAAAGCTCACGCTCGGTCACGCCGGGGTGGGAGTGGTCGTAGATGCGCGCCATACCGGCCTCGCACACACGGATTGTCCAGCGCATCAGTGCGATCTCATCGGCTGATTTGATCGAGCGCGCCACCTCGGTGATTTGTGTGCCTTCGATATAGGTCAGCCCGCGCGCTTCCAGTGCATGGACTCCGCTTCCATCCAGAGTGTCGCAGGCAATACGCGTGTTGCCGCCGCCGTATTCTTGGACCAGGTCAGCAATTTCATCGGCCCAGCTTTCAGTGGCCGCGCGCACCTTGTCGCCGGAGGCCATGAACATCCAGGTTTTGGCGACACGAATTTCGTCGATGCCCGGCAAGCCCTCGCTTTGTTGCAGGCAGCCTTTGAATTCGAACATAATGGCCGGACCGCCCGCAAGGATCAGAGCGTAGCGCATGGGGTTGTGCAGCGTCCAAACCTGCATGTTCGAACAATCAAACGCGTAGCGAATATTGCATGGATCATAAAGCAAAAGCGCCGCGCAATCTGCCCGATCCAGATGGTCGCGCAAACGTTGCAACCGGTAGGCCCGCGCGCGGTTCAAAACATGATCGGGTACGGGGCTTTTCAGTGGTTTGTCTGCTCCCTCTGCATTCAGATATGTCAGTTTGCGATCATCTTTGAATGCCGTTCCGATGTTCATGATGCACGCCCATAGAACCCGATGCGCTCCTGCTCCGAAAATTGCACGCCCGGGCGTTCATAGTAGGAAAATACTGCGATGATCCGGTCCAGATTTCCCCTGACAGGCGTAACGCGATGAGCCGTGTTCTTGCCTTTGAAAATGTTGAGAGTACCGGGTTCCAGCGTGATGAGCTTTGGTGTGCGTCGCCCCTCCAACAGATCTGCCACACCATCGAAATTTGGATCTATGTCGCTGCGCAGATTCTGATCGTATTCAAATTCACCGCCCTCGCAGGGGGCTTGCAACAGCAGTGTCGTCGTAAATTCGGAGCGGTCGAAATGCCAGTTGAGTGCCTGACCATCCGAGTAGCCCATAACATTCACCCGTGCGAGAGGGTCTTGCATCGTGAACAATTCGCTCTTGTCCATGACAGCGGCAAGGAATTGGGCGAAGGGTCGCCATTCATACAGACAGATCACTGCGGCACGGCCCATCTGATCAGCGCAGATTGTGCGGTTCGAGGTTTCGAATTCCATCAACGCCGGATGATCGGTCTCCAGACCGTCAATATTTTTCTTGAAGTAGATGTTGTGACGCCGTGCGTGCGTGAACGCCTCGCGATCAAGAACCGGCTTCAATTCTTCAACGGTACCCGGCAACGCCTCTGGCCGGATAAAGCCCGGCAAATTAAATAACCCATCTTTGGCCAGGCTTGCCCTGCAGACCCTGACCAAATCCTTCCAGCCAGAGCTGTCAGGCTTGTCCAGGGGATAACGCTCCAGGTCGATTAGGTCTTTCATACCAGCTCCTCCACCGCGATGCGTAGAGGTTAAGTATGTGTTGCCCTTTCAATCAATAGCCATTCTAATTATGATCCATAAGTTAAACTTTCGGGTGACCAATGGACAAAAGCGCTCCACTTAACGCCCTTCGCGCATTCGAGGCCGCAGCCCGCACCGGATCGTTCACCAACGCAGCACGTGAGCTGGGGGTCAGTTCGGCTGCGGTCAGTCAACAGGTGAAACTGCTCGAGGACTTCTGGCAGGAAACGTTGTTCATACGGCAAGGCAATCGAATTTCATTAACCGAAGCCGGGCAGACCGCCTATCCGCAGCTTGCTCTTGCCATGAGCGAACTGGGCGCGTTGTCAGCTAAGATGCAGCGCAAGCGGCAACGGACGAAACGGCTGACACTAAGTGCGCCTCAATCGGTGGCTGAAACCTGGCTCGCACCGAAAATTGCAGCGCTCGCAAATGCCGATGCTTATGTACCGCTCAGTATCCGTGTGGACGAAGACCCTGTCGACCTTGTGTTGGACAAAGTGGATTTGCGGATATTCTATGGTCACGATCTTTATGGTGAATACCAGGTTGAAGCGCTGTTTGCGGATAGGTTGATCGCCGTCGCCAGTCCGGATTTCGCAAGGCGTCACGGCGACAAGTTGGGGGCCGTAAAAGAAAGTTCCTTCATACATACCGATTGGGGTCGCGGGTTTGCATCGTCTCCTGACTGGGAAACTGCATTGCTGGGTCAGAGAAGCATCGACCGATCTTCAGGTCTGCTGGTTCAGTCCAGCAGTACGGCTCTTAATTTCGCCAAACACGGTTTGGGCGTTGCTTTGGTGCCAAACATGATGGCTGCCGATGAAATTGCCGCAGGCAGGATCACAAAAATGGAATTTGAACCATTGGAGCTCGTGCAAAACTACATGGTGGCCTACCCTAAAAGGCTCAGATCAAACCCCGAGGTCCGACGAATTCTTGACAAGTTGCGGAGTGTGCAAGACCACTGAGCCGGTCAATCTTGACGATGAATATCGCTTCAATGCTCACCGAAAATGCTGGACATTCTCAAAGCAGACTTGGACGTACTCAGGGTCAGTTGCCCAACGCTAGTTGTCGCCAAGGAAGAGGAACGGCTCTGACGGTTCAAAACTTGCAGATACTTCTCCTGCGAGGATCGGTTTTTCGCCCAGCTCCAGTTTAAGCGTCGAAGCGCCCTCAGATAGATTGAGATTTTCGATATCGACCCAGAACAGCGTAGGGCTGAATACACTCTCATAGTAATAGCGGCCAAGTTCATGGTCAGCGACAGTGCGCCATGTTGTCGATGCGATGTTGGGGCGCTCCGGATCGGTCACGCCAAATGGCACTGAAATCGACCGAACCAGAGAAAATACCGCGGCGGTTGCATCATTCGGGTCTGAAAACGAGGGCGTGGCGTTCAGGTTCCAGGTCAAACGCGCGAACCTGTCCGATGATCGGTGAGTTCCCGGCAAAAAGGACAGCCCGTTGACTTCACCCCAGTAGGTCGTAATGGCAAGCTGTTCATCAAATGTCGGGGAATTTGTCATCACCGTGAATTCGCGCCCGTGGTGAATCACCAATTCCCCATCGAGATACTCGAATATCGCGCTATCGCCGGATTTGTCGGACAGTGCCACGTGCCCTCCGGCTTCGTGCCCGCTCGGCAACATCGGCGCCACGATTACGAACGGGTCTTGTTCCATCGCTCTGACGGCTTCTTCCACGGTAGCGAAGTTGTCGAGGAAGTATTGCAGCCAACCGCCGACCGATAGAAGAGGCTTGTCTCCGGCAGCCTCAGTTCCATAATCGGCTTCAGCAAGATAGAGAGCGTTACCGACAAGTCCCGCCTCATTCATTCCGTCAACGGTTGCGCCGTCATAGATTGTCGCGACAACAGATCCGTACTTAGACGTCCATTCAATAGAGTTGCCTCCTGCCCCGCCATCGCGATCCATGCCGCGCGGAAAGGCCCAAAGGTCAGTTGCTGTATCCTCGAACCAATCTAGCGTTCGCCCCGTAAGATAGGATCCTCCGTCTGTCTCATAGACAATTCGGGAGCATGCAAGTGCCGAACTGGCAGCTATGGCAAAAGACATGGTGGACGCAATTAGTACCTTCGGGATCATTGCTGGCTTTCCTTTTGAGGGTTTGCCGCCCATGCAGACATGTGTTGGAATATTCTTGACAGAACGGCGACTGAACAGTGGCGGAAAATTAGTTTCCATAGGCACAGCGTAAGCTTCTGACCACGCCTTGCAATGCGATTAATCAAATCTGATGCGCACGGTATTGGCTCATTGATTCTGCAATTGAACGAAGGCCCGCTAAGTTGCGTTTGCAGCAGTTGATGCGCCACGCGACGAATAACCGGAACCCCTAGTTCCGCGGCCACCTGAAACACGCCTACGTTCCTGCCGCGACAAGTAATGGACGTGCGCGCGAGATGACGACCGCGTCCGGGATACGAGACAGGTTGGTGATAAGGTCTTCGGGGAAAGCGTCGGAAAGATAGGTTTCTGCCGGAGTGGCAACAGTTGCTGAGGTCAAGACGAATGCGACCCTGGTGTCCGGTCTGGATTGTCTGAAGGAAACCGAACTGCTTGATATCGAACCGGCAATGCGTTGATCGCAATTGCACCTGCCTTCGCGGTTGTCGAGGTGTGGCGTCTCCAAACAAGATGCCTCACCCCACAAAACACGGCATTAAGTTGTTATCAGTGCCCAACGAGGCTCGGGTTTCGCCCGAGCATGTGTTTCCCATCTGTCAATCCATTCACCTTTTCGACGATGGCATCGGAATCAACACCATGATGGCGATAGAGGTCGCCGATCGTGCCGGTCTGACCAAAATGCTCGACCCCCATCGGAATGGTCTGATGCCCGATCACGGACCCCAGCCAGGACAGCGTCGCAGGGTGCCCGTCGATCACGGTGACCAGCTTGCAGTGAGACGGAAGGCTCGACATCAGAGTTTCGATGTGGGACTGCGCCGCTCTGTTTCCGCGCGACCGTGCTCGTTGGGCAGCAGTCCATCCGGCGTTCAACCGGTCAGCCGAGGTGACGGCCAGGACACCGATATCCCGGCGGCCTTCGCCAATCATTCCGGCCGCTTTGATCGCCTCTGGCGCAACAGCGCCTTGATAGGCGATCACGACCTCGCAGTTTGGACCTGGCTTACGCAACCAATAGGCCCCGTCAATTGCGCCCTGGCGGAATTCGTCGTCGACGCGCTTGCCCGGTTGTTCGATCGGATTGGTGGTTAGGCGCAGGTAGACCGAACCGCCGGTTTCATCCCGCAACCAGGTGCGCTCGTCCGGCTGCCCTTCGCCGTCGCGCTGGAGATAATCGAAAGCCCACTCCATGATTACCGCCAATTCGTCGGCAAAGGCGGGTTCAAAAGCAGCCAACCCATCCTGGCTCATCCCGATCAGGGGGGTGCCGACAGATTGGTGCGCCCCGCCTTCCGGAGCCAGCGTAACACCCGAAGGTGTGCCAACCAGAATGAAGCGCGCGTCCTGATAACAGGCATAGTTCAGCGCATCGAGACCGCGGCAAACAAAGGGGTCATAGACCGTTCCAATCGGGATCAGCCGCTTCCCGAACAGGGAATGAGACAGTCCGGCAGCGCCCAGAAGCAGCATCAGGTTCATTTCGGCGATGCCCAACTCGATATGTTGCCCCTCGGGTGTGAATTCCCACTTGGCAGTCGACGGGATGCGGTGCTCGATAAAGGCATCGGCTTGTTGGGTTCGGGCGAACAGCTTGCGACGGTTCACCCAGGGGCCGAGGCTGGTGGTGCCGGTTACATCGGGTGACGTGGTCACGATGCGTTCGGCAATTTGACTGTCGCCCTTGGACAGATCATCCAGAATCTTGCCAAATGCCATCTGGGTTGAAATCTCGCGGCTGGTGTCGATCCCTATTGACGGCACGTCCAGCTTGTCATCAAGAAAGCGTCTCGGGCCTTTGGCGAAGAAAGGCACTTTTGACAGAAAATCTTTCAGCGCCTCAGGATCTTCCACTGTCGCAAGCGGCTCCCATTCCTCGCCCTCAGACACCCCTATATGAGCCTGCCACGCGGCAAACTGACTGTTGTTCATCAGACCGCCGTGGTTGTCCTTGTGACCGGCTATCGGTGTGCCCCAACCCTTGACTGTATAGGCCAAAAAGCACGTGGGACGGTCGTGATCGATGGCTGCGAATGTCTGGGCCATCGTCTCGACGCAGTTACCGCCGAGATTTTCCATCAAGGCCGCCAGTTCGGCGTCTGACCGCCGTTCAAAAAGTGCCGTGACCTCGCCTTGGTCACCCAGGTCGTCCATGAGGCGCTGTCGCCAGACCGCGCCGCCCATGAATGTCAGGGCCGAATAGTCCTGGTTCGGGCAAGCATCGATCCAGTCGCGCAGGCGGTCGCCTCCGGGTTCCTCGAATGCTGCGCGTTGCAGGACACCGTATTTCACCCGCACGACGTCCCAACCGAAGGCATCAAAGATTTTCTCGATCCGCTCGAACAGCCCTTCACGGACGATTCCGTCCAGCGACTGTCGGTTGTAGTCAATGATCCACCAAGTGTTGCGCAGATCGTTCTTCCAGCCTTCCTGTAACGCCTCGTAGATGTTGCCCTCGTCCAGTTCAGCATCGCCGACCAATGCTACCATGCGTCCCATCGGGGCATCCGCGCCCCAGCTTTTGGCCTTGATGTAATCCTGAATCACCGACGCAAACGAGGTGATCGCAACACCCAAGCCCACCGACCCGGTCGAGAAGTCCACATCGTCGATATCCTTGGTCCGGCTCGGATAACTCTGCACGCCGCCGAACCCACGGAAGTTTTCCATTTTCTCGCGGGTCTGGTTCCCCATGAGATACTGCATCGCATGAAAGACAGGCGACGCGTGGGGTTTGACGGCGACCCTGTCCTCCGGCCGCAGGGCCGAGAAAAAGAGCGCCGTCATGATCGACACCATCGAAGCCGAAGATGCCTGATGCCCGCCGATCTTGATCCCATCGACCTTGGGCCGGACATGGTTGGCATGATGAATCATCCAATGCGACAACCACAGCAGACGTTGCTCGACGATCTTCAGTTGGGCGGGATCGGGATGCATGGCGGTCTCCGGGTTCAGGCGGCGCTACGGGCAGGATATGGCAAGGCTTGTTCCAGGTCTGCAAGGATATCCTCGACATCCTCAAGCCCGACCGACAGACGGATCAGGCCATCGCTGATCCCATGCTCGGCCCGCTCTTCCGGGGTGTAGGTCGAATGCGTCATCGATGCTGGGTGCTGGATCAGCGTTTCCGCATCGCCCAGCGATACGGCGCGCTGAATCATGTCCAGGCTGTTCATGAGGGCAATGCCGCCGGACAGACCGCTCTTGACTTCAAAGGCGATCATCGCACCCGGTTGGGACATTTGTCGCTGCGCGACATCATGCTGGGCAAAGCTCTCGAGCCCGGGGAAATAAACGGCTCCGACAGCAGGATGGGCTTCGAGGAAGTCAGCAACCACTTTGGCCGAGCCACAGTGGCGGTCCATGCGCAAGTTCAGGGTCTTCAGCCCACGCAGGATCAGCATCGCGTTGAAGGGCGCCATAACCGCTCCGGTCATATCCTTCATCCCGACCAGACGTATCTCGGCAATCTGTTCCGCAGTGCCCACAACCAGGCCGGCGACCACATCCCCATGCCCGCCGAGATATTTGGTGGCGGAATGCAGAACGATATCTGCTCCGTACTCGATCGGTCGCGTGAGATATGGGCTGGCATAAGTGTTGTCGACCACCACCTTCGCGCCGACCGTGTGCGCGATCTCTGCATGCGCGGCAATATCCACAAGTCGCATATTCGGGTTTGCCGGAGTTTCGAAATAGACCACACGAGTTTTCTCAGACACTGCCGTACGCAAGTTCTCGGGATCCGTCATGTCGACATGGGTGATCGTGACACCCCATTTAGCCAATCCGTGGCGCATGAAGGCAAAGGTGCAGCCATAGAGCGTTTTGTCGACGATGACCTCGTCACCCGGCGACAGCAGGGTCCAAAGCACTGCGGTAATGGCGCCCATGCCGCTGGAGAGGGCCAGCCCGGCCTCAGCCCCTTCGAGCACCGCAATGCGGCGCTCCAGAAGATCGCAAGTAGGGTTCGAAATACGGCTGTAGATATGGCCCTCGCGTTCGCCGGCAAACATCTCGCCGCCGGCCTCGGCTGTCTCGAAAGAAAAGGTCGAGGTCAAATGCAACGGCGGGGTAAGCGCGCCGTCATTCTCCAGCGGGTTGTAAGCATGGTGGATGGCGCGGGTAGCAAAGCCGGTTGGGCGGGTCATGACAAACTCCTGATTCCAGTTGGAGCCAGTTTGCGCCTTTACTTTGAGTGATGGGTTGCTAATCATACTAACAAACAGGTTAATGTTGGCAGAATCTGCCAATATTGGGGAAGAAAATGGATGCTAAGGACAGACAGATCATCCGTGCTCTCCAACAGGATGGGCGCATGACCAATCAGGATCTTGCGGATGCGGTCAGCCTCTCGCCGTCACCCTGCCTGCGCCGTGTCAAAAACCTTGAAGCCAGAGGCGTCATCAAGGGATACAGCGCTGATGTGGACGCTGCTGCCTATGGGATGGCTATTACCGTCTTCGTGCGCATCCGCCTGGAACGGCATAACGAAGACGACGTTCAGAATTTCGAAAAGCGGGTTCGAATGATCGACGAGGTTCTCGAATGCCATGTGCTGACCGGGGCAATGGACTATCAATTGCGGGTTCTCGTGTCGGACCTCGAGGCTTATGAAGACTTCATCCGGAACCGCATTCACCCGATTGGTGGAATTGCCTCCATCGACACCAGCTTTGTTTATGGAACGGTGAAGAAAACAGCCGTTTTCCCACCCAGCCGGTGAGAATACCCCCGGCGACCCTGACACCATCGTCAAACGGAACATCGCGTTTTGGTAACTCTGCGTCTCTCACTCCCTCGCAAGTCTCGCAGGTACGAGAGCATCTATGTTTGCCGCAACAGGATCATGTTTCTGCCGCGGTACAGTTCATTAGCTCTTTTGCCTGCTCTTTGACCCAGTTGGCAAACAGTCCGGCCTCTTGCTTGGCGCCTGAATTCACCCGCAGAAAGTAACCCCGATCAGAGCGGATCGAATGCGTTCCCACCTGCACAAGCCGCCCCTGGTCAAAGAACTTGCCGATAAAGGGCAAGAAGCCGATCGCAATTCCCCGCCTGTATGCTGCGGCTTCCAGAACCATATGCGGTTCTTCCAGGACTTCGCCGCGTTCCGCAAAATCTGTTGGAGCACCGATAGTCGAAAGCCAATGACGCCACGTTGAGCGATCGCGGTAGTGGATTGGCGGCAGCGATTCTTCCCAGAATTTGCTGCCGATCTGCACCCCGGGAGCGGCAACAGGCACGGCTTTGGTATCAAACAGCAGTACCAAATCGGCCGCAGGGCTATCCAGTTCCGCCCAGATGATAGCGACCTCCGCCAGGTGGGTATCCGGCTGTCCGATCGTGTGGATCAGATCCACCCGCAGACCGGGATGCTGCGCTTCGAACGCGCCGATCCGGGGCAGCAGCCATTGCGATGACAGGTAAGGCCCGACCGAGACCCTCAGCACCTTCCGGGCCGTCAATTTCACGGTGATCTCTTTGAGTTCATTCCAGATCACTGCAGTGGCGCGTGCCAGTTCGGCACCGTCCTGCGTGAGCCTGACTTCTCGCACGCGACGTTCGAACAACCGTTTTCCAATGGCGTTTTCAAGCGCCGTAATGCGGTGACTGACTGCCGAAGGCGTCACGTTCAGTGCCCGGGCCGCGCGGGAAAAGCTCAGGCTTTCGGCGGCATGATGAAAATAGACCAGAGCGCCCAGATAGGAAGGGTCTTTGGGGTCGGGCAGCATGTACTTTCCATGAATGAGCTTGGCTCAACCATCATATGTTGAATTGGAATTTGTCAAATATTTTTGCTGAGGACCTTATTGCGAACAGGAAAACCGCGAGGAACAGTCCAATGCCATCCGCACGTCACAGCATCCGGTCCGTTGCCACCGAAAATGGCCTCCTGATCACACAATGGGAGGACGGCCACGAAAGCCGGTTTCATCCCATTTGGCTGAGGCATCAATGCTGGTGCCCGGACTGCGGCACCCCAGAGACCGGCGTTCGCGGCATCCGCCTGCATCATATCGACGATGGGATCTTTATCGAGAATGCCGAGGTGAAAGATAACAGCGTTCAGGTAATCTGGCCTGACGGACACCGTTCGGAATATGCGGCGCGGTGGCTGCGCAATCACTGTTACTCGGGTACAGAGCGCTCTCGAAGGCGTGTGCAGCCTGTCCTTTGGGATGGATCGATCAGCGAGAAACTTCCGGTTGGATCGCTGCTTGAAGCTGAGGCGGACCCGGCGTCCCGGCTGAAAATCCTCGAAACGGTGCGGGATTACGGGTTCTGCAAGATCGTGGACGCGCCCAACGACAGGGCAGAAAGCCAGCGGATGATCCAGTTGGTCGGGGCGCAGCGGCAGACACATTACGGCACCTATACGCTGAAAAAGAAGAAGACCGTAACCAATGTGGGCGACACGACCGGCCCGTTGGATCCGCATGTGGACGAGCCGTATCGTTATACCGCGATCGGGATCACGGTGTTTCAGGTTCTGCGGCCCAGCTCGAACGGCGGCGCCTCGACCCTGGTGGACGGGTTCAAGGCCGCCCGACGCCTGAAAGAGCAATGGCCCGAGGATTTCGAGCTGCTGTGCAACACGCCTGTGACCTGCCAGCGCTTCGACCCCGGCGACAACAGCTATGGCAACATGCGCTGGTACAAATCCCGTCTGCCCGTCATCCGGCTTGATGACCGGGGCGAGGTTTGCGGCGTCCGGATGAATGAACGGCAGATCTCGCCCCTTGATGTGCCGGCGGATCAGGTGGTGCCGGTCTACCGCGCGCTGAAAAGGCTCTTTGGCCTGCTATACAGCGATGATCTGCGCCTGACCCTGGATCTTAAGGCCGGAGAAGGGCTGCTTTTCGACAACCAGCGGCTGTTGCACGGCCGGACCGGGTTCACGCCCGAAACACCGCCCCGTGCGGTCCTGACATCTTCGGTCGATCTGGACGACTTCCACTCCACCATGCGCCTGCTTCAACGGGACCTGGACCCCGACGCCATGCATCTGGTGCTGCAGCAGGGGATGGCGGGATGAGCGGCCCGTTCAAGGTGCTGGCCTTGGGCGGCGACCATATCGGTCCCGAGGTCGTGGCAAGCGGGCTGGCGGTGTTGCGTCAGACTGCCGCTCAATTCGACGTTGCGGTCGAGATCGAGGAAGATCTTCTTGGCGGCGCCTCTTGGGACGTGCATGGCACCTTCTGCACCGATGCGGTGGTCGCCAAGGCCCGGGCTGCAGACGCCATCCTTGTCGGTGCGGTTGGCGGGCCGGAATGGGACGGCATCCGGATCGACGGGCCGATCACGGAAACGGACGGCCTGACCCGCCTGCGGATCGAGCTGGATGTCTACAACGCCTTGCGCCCCGCGCGTGCCTGGTCGGCGCTGCTGCCGCGGACACCTTACCGGCAGGAGGTCGTGGAGGGCGCTGATCTGCTGGTCGTGCGGGAAAACTCGGGCGGGATCTACTATGGCGAGCCCCGCGGGCGCGAAGTGCTGGGCGACGGCCAGATCCGTGCCTTTGAAATCAGCGAATACCGAACAGGCGAAATAGAACGCATTGCCCGCTGCGCCTTCGAGGCCGCACGCGGACGGCGAGGGCACGTTACCTCTCTGGACAAGTCCAACGTGATGGAGAGCGGCAAGCTCTGGCGCGAAACGGTGGACCGGATCGGGCGCGATGAATACCCGGATGTTGAACTTCGCCATCTGCTGATGGACTATGCACTGTTTGCCGTGGCCCGCGCGCCACGGGACTTTGATGTGCTGCTGGCGGACAACCTGTTCGGGGATCTCGTCTCGGATCTGATCGCGGTGGTCTCAGGGTCGCTGGGGATGCTGCCTTCGGCGACCCTGCCTGCTGCCGCAAAGGCAGGGCATCCCGTGAAGGGCGGACTCTATGAGCCGACGCATGGCAGTGCACCTGACATTTCCGGGCGGGGGATTGCCAATCCGATTGGCACGATCCTGTCGGTTGCGATGATGTTCGAGCATGGCTTTGGGCAGCCCTTGGCCGCGCGCGCCATAGAACGGGCCGTGGATGACGTTCTGAATGCGGGGCTGCTGACGCCAGACTTGGGTGGGGCGGCTGTTACGGCCGCTGTCACGCAATCGGTTCTGCGCAATTTGAGACCGGATACATCATGATCGGGTACCGGCGTTGAGAGACACGATTCGCATCATGTGGCGGGGCGCGCCTGTCAGACCGGCTTGGGATGATTGAGAGCGTCCCGGAAGGTTTGCCGTGCGCCGGAGCTATGAATATAGGCATAATCCCGGGGATAAGGCGCACCCGGCGCGATGTCCAAGGCGATGAATTGTGGCCCCGGGGCGGACAGAATATCCGGCAAGGTGCGTTCAAGTTGATCCAACGCATTGATATTCAGCGATTTACTATATCCTGCCGCCTGTGCGAACCCCACGAAATCGACCTGGTCCGCCCCGGGCAAAGGGTGCGCGCCGTTGACCTCATAAGTTCGGTTAACCGAAAGGAAATGGTAGATGTTGGTCGCACCTGCATTGGCAATCGTGACCAGTGCGGCAAGGTTCATCAACAGGCTGCCATCGCCGTCCAGAACGATAACGCGCCGGTCCGGGTTTGCCAGCGCCAGCCCCAAACCATGCGAGCTTGCCTGCCCCATCGCCCCAACCGCAACATAGTTCAGATCGCGCGGGTTCAACGCCAACCAGTCAAAGCAGGTTTGGTAGACGGCAACGACGATGTCGTCGTCGTCAACATGTGGAATAAAGGCTTTTAGCGCCTCGTCGCGATATAGGGTCATTTTACCTCCGGCGAATGTCCTATCAAAAATGTTTGGGGTTTAGACTTGGCGTGTGCTGCGCCGATTGCCTGTGGAACATGTTCGACATCCTCGGACGCTTCGATCAGCGAATGCGACATCACCATCGCGTCGAGATCCGGTTGACCCAACCGTACGCAATAAGATGTCAAGTGATCGGGGCGCAGATGCGGTTCCTTGCCCTTCAAACCCACCACCATGCCTTTCTCCCGTCAAACTCGGAAATTCCATCGCGTGTCGCCATAAACTCCGGCCATTGGCCGTCGAGACGGGATTGGCCAGGTGAAGCCAACAAAGCCGCTGCACTCCTTATCCGAGACTGTTGGCTACCAGTTTCGGCACTGTGGCGGGCAACTGCCATGCGTTCTTTTAGTTCAAACCACCACCAAATGCGCTCATCACATTTTTGGTCATTTTTTGCAATTCACTTTCTGAAAAATTATGGTAAGAGATCTGAATATCCGATATTGGGGCAATCATGACCGACTTGCAGCCACTTCAATTCAATGACGTTAACCAGATGAGCGAACTGAATTTGCCGGTTGGGCAGGTGGCGATCGCAACTATGAGAGGCCGCGGAAACTTCACTCTTCCGGAGCGCTGCCTGAAGTGGGCCACCCGATTTTGCGAATCGGGCCCTCCGCAACTTCGTTCAAACAGCGCCCCCCGCTGAATGCGCATCCGGAGGACATTGAATGCATACCTACGCACCCTTCATCTCTGGTTCTTTTCTTGACTGGCGGAGTGATACTCTGCCGAGCGTCGATCCGGCGACGGGCGAGGCGTGGTGTCTTGTTGCGCGGTGCGGTTCGTCCGAGGCGGATTTAGCGGTTCGGGATGCGGATCTGGCGTTTCGCGAGGGTGAATGGGCAGATGCCGGACCTGCGGGTCGGGCGGCCATTCTGGATGCGTTGGCCGACGCTCTTGAAGCGCGGTGGGAAGAGCTGGTCGAGCCAGAGATCCGCGACAATGGCAAGCGGATCACCGAGGTGCGTGGGCAGTTCGCGGGGTTGCATAGCTGGTACAGGTACTTCGCCGCCGAGGCGCGCAGGTTGGGCCCCGAAGCGCAGGTCAACGGCACTCCGGGCGCGACCAGCGTCAGTCACTGGTTGCCCTACGGCGTGGTGGTGGCAATCACGCCGTGGAACTCGCCGCTGATGATTCTGGCGTGGAAACTCGCGCCAGCGCTGGCGGCGGGCAATACGGTGGTCGTGAAGCCATCCGAGATGACCTCGGCCTCGACGTTGGAATTCGCACGGCTGGCGCATGAGGCGGGCCTGCCGGCGGGTGTTCTGAATGTCGTGACGGGCTATGGCCATGAGGCCGGCGAGGCGCTGGTGCGGCATCCGCTGACCCGCAAAGTGACCTTTACCGGCTCGGATTTCGGCGGGCGAAAGGTGGCCGAGGCGGCCTCGGCCGGGGTGGTGCCGACGACGCTGGAGCTGGGCGGCAAGTCACCGCAGGTGGTGTTTGCGGATTGCGATCTGGAAAGCACGGTAAACGGGGTGTTGTCGGGCATCTTCCTGTCAAACGGCCAGACCTGCGTTGCGGGCTCGCGTTTGATTGCTGAATCGTCGGTCAGGGATGCTCTGGTTTCGCGGCTGGTGGAGCGAGCTCGCGAATTGCGCCTGGGCGACCCGATGGACCCAGCCACACAAGTGGCGCCATTGGCCAATGAGCCGCATCTGCGCAAGGTCACAGCGATGATCGCGCGCGCCAAGGAGGATGGCGCGACATGCCTGCTGGACGGGGTTGAGACGGCGAAAGGCCGGCAGGGATTCTATGTCGGACCGACGGTCTTCGGCGACGTGACGCGCGATATGCAACTCTGGCGCGAAGAAGTGTTCGGGCCGGTGCTGGCGGTCACCGCATTTGACACCGAGGCCGAGGCGATCGCGCTGGCCAATGACAGCGATTACGGCCTGGCGGCGGGCGTCTGGACCTCCGACCCGGACAAGGGCGCGCGGGTGGCGGACGCCATCGCTGCGGGCACGGTCTATATCAACCACTACCGCAGCGTCGATCCCGGCAGCCCCATCGGCGGCATCAAACTGTCCGGTTATGGGCGCGAGTTGGGACCGGATGCCATCAAGGACTTCCTACAGGTCAAATCGGTCTGGACCGGAACCGCACCGGTGCCGGACCCGTTCCCCTGATCGGGGCAGGGCAATAACGCGGCGGTGGTCTGCCAGACACGTGCATATGGTATTTTTGAATGGAGGATCAAAATGAACAAACCGTTGGAAACCGACCCATTTGCAGTCCCCGAAGGGAATTTTCGCGGCCATGACCAACAGGGCGTCTGGTCGGAAAAACACGATCCCGAACTGACCGAGGTCGGCCCCGGCACACCCTGCGGCGAATATCTGCGGCGGTTCTGGATGCCGGTGGCGATGACCGACCAGATTGGCGATCTGCCTTACCGTATCCGCATTCTGGGCGAGGATCTGATCCTGTTCCGGGAAAAGAAGGAGGGCAAGCTGGGGTGCACCCATCTGCATTGCTGCCACCGCAACATGAGCCTTGAATTTGGCATCATCGAAGAAGGCGGGATCCGTTGTTCTTACCACGGATGGAAATACGGCATGGACGGCACGGTGCTGGAAACGCCGTGCGAGCCACCCGCGTCCCAGGTCAAGAAGAAGGCCTGTCTGGGCGCCTATCCGATCATCGAATACAAGGGGCTGGCCTTTGCCTATATGGGGCCAAAGGACGAAATGCCGCCGTTTCCGGTGATGGACACGTTCGACGACCAGGGCGACGAACTGGTGCCCTATCTGATCAAGTCTCCCTGCAACTGGCTGCAGGTGATGGAAAACGCCTGGGACCCGTTCCATGTCGTCTATCTGCACACGCTGGCCGCGCGGGTGCAGTTCCACGAAAGCTTTGCGCATATGCCGATGATCGAGTTCCACGACAGCGCGACGGGCGATTTCTATACCAATGTGCGCCGTGACGGCGATTTTATCTGGGTGCGGGTGCATGACCACATGCTGCCCTCGTTCACCCAGAATGGCGGTCATTTCCCGGTGCCGGACCGGTCGCGCTATTTCGGGCGTGGCGGGCTGACCCGCTGGATCACGCCAATCGACGACACCCACACAATGGTGATCGCATGGCGGCATTTCCGCGATCCCAGCTTCAACGACGATCCGCGCGGCCTGACCAATCGCGACGAGGTGGGTTTTGGCAAGACCGATTTCTACGGTCAGGACCCCGACCGCCCCTACGAGATGCGCCAGCGCGACCCGGGCGACTATGACGCCTGGGTCAGCCAGGGGCCGATCAACGTGCATGCGCGCGAAAACCTCAGCTTCACCGACCGGGGCGTGGCCAAGGCACGGCGGATGGTCAGGAACTCGATCCGCGCGCTGCAGAAGGGCGAACGCCCACCCCAGCCGACCGACAATTTCGACGGGGTGATCCCGACCTATGCCGGCGACACGGTGCTGAAGATCCCAATGCAGGAGGGCCGTGACGACGGTGCCCTGCAGAAGGAGGTCAGCTTCAAAGTGGCCGAGATCCTGAAATCCGGCGACCATCTGAGCGGGCAAGAGCGGCGGATCTTCATCGAGGATGCGCTGAAAGCCTATGAGGCGAGCTGGGCATGAGCACACGCATCCCCCACAACCCCGGTCGGGTCGACTGGTCGGGGGAAAACCCCGGTATCTATCTGAAACAGAACCCGGCGCAGGATCACTACGATACGCTGGCGCTGTTCTTCCGGGTGGTTCTGTCGCCCTATGGCCGCGGCCACGCCGCCATCGTGCTGGGTGCCCCGGACGAGGCGCGCGGCTGGCCGCATGTGCCCAACCTGATCATGACCGACAATCAGCGCATGATGCGCTGGATCGTCGATGGCTGGGTGACGAAGATGCCGACCTTTGTCGGCAAACAGGGTCTGGACGCGATGAGCTGGCTGGATTGCGCCAGCGTCGAAAAACGCCCCGGCGATCTGAAGACGCGCTATTCCGAAACCCTGCGCGGATCGGGCGTGACGCTGGAGATGATCTGGCAGGAGATGGGGCCACCGCTGCCGGTCGAGGTAACCAAGGAAAACTCAGCCACCAAGGAACACGAGATGTATTCGGTGTTTCTCGAAGCCAAACAGGCGCAGGTGAAGATCAACGGCACCGCCCTGCCCGGTCAGGTGGCGGACCGGCAGTTCTTTGGTCGCACCATGAGCACCGCCTTTCTGGCATTTTCCGAAACCTGGGTCACGCCAAGGGAGGATATCTGATGCCCCTGAACGAACCGATCACACCGGGCGCGGTGGACTGGACCGGCGAAAACCCGGGCATCCTGCTCAAGGATGATAGTGGCAATTTCTCGGCCATGGCGCTGTTCTTCCGGGTGGCCTGGTCGCCGGTTGGCCAAGGGCAGATGCTGCTGCTTTATGGCACTCCAGATCAGGTCGAGGGCCCGCCGGAGGCGCCGAATGTCATTCTCAGCGACAATCCGGAACTGACGGCGTTTCTGAAGGAAAACTTCATCAGCAAGCTGGCCGCCTTTGCGGGCGCCCCGGCCTTCGCCAGTCTGCCAGAGATCGGTGCACGGGCGGTGCGCTCGTCGGGCGACCCGATGAGCCACCGCTATACCGAGACCATCGCGGGGGAAAACCTGACGGTGGAACTGGTCTGGGAAGGGTTCGAGCCGCCCCGCGCGCTGGAACTGTCCCCGCATGAGGTGGCTTCGGGCGAGCAGAATATGTTCTCGCTGCTGGTACCGGCGCATGCGGCGCAGATCATCGTCAATGGCCGTGCGCTGCCGGGCAAGCTGGGCACGCGGGTGCAGGCCGGGTACGAGACCACCACCGCCTTTCTCTACTTCTCGGAAACCTGGATCATCCCGCCGGAGGTATCATGACATTGCATCAAGCCGACCAATTGGCGTTCGACCGGGCCATGGTGACGCAACCGGTCTGGAACCGGTTCAACACCGCCGCCGATGCGGTGGATTTGCCCGACAATGTGCTGCTGCATGCCGGTCCAGCTTTTGCCGAACCGGGGCAGATCACCGCGCCGATCCTGAACTCGGCATGCGTAGCCGCCGTCTGGGAGGGGTTGGCCCGTGACTTCGACCAGGCCGAGGCGATGATCATGGCCGGAGAGGTCGTGTTGCACCCGGCGCAGGATCACGACGTGGTCACGCCGCTGGCCGCCGTGGTCTCGGCCAACATGCCGCTGCACACGGTCTATGACGCCTGGCGCGGCCAGAACCGGATCTTCGCCCCGATCAACGGCGGCTCGCGACCGTCCCTGCGGCTGGGTCTGAGATCGCAAGCAGTGCTGGAGCATATCCGCTGGCTGAACACCCGCTTTCTGGATGTGCTGCAGAACGGTCTGGCCGAAGGCATTGCATTGGTGCCGCTGGCGGCGACCGGTCTGATCGGTGGCGACGATTGTCACGGGCGCACCCCGGTTGCCACCGGCGCGCTGATCGAAGAACTGAAAGACCGCAGCCCGGGCGGCATCACCGACACGGACGCGCTGGAGTTCATGGCCACATCGCCCTCGCTGTTTCTCAATCTGTGGATGGCGGCCACCAAGATCATGATGAAACTGGCCGAGGGGGTCGAAGGCTCCAGCTTTGTCACCGCAGCGGGTGGCAATGGGCGCGAGACCGGCATTCAGATCTCGGGCCTGCCGGGGCAATGGTTTACGGTGCCGGCGACACCGCCCAGGGGCAGGTTCGACACCGATCTGCCCGAAGACCGCGCCCTTGGCGCCATCGGTGACAGCGCGGTGGTCGAGGCGTTCGGGCTGGGCGCCATGGCGATCGAACTGAGCCCGGAGCAGAAAAAGGGGTTGGGCGCGTTCCTGCCCGGCGATGCCTCCGCCCGCGCCTCGGGCCTGTCGGTCGGCGCGCATCCCTATTTCCGTGAGCTGGACATCCGGTTGGGTTCAACCGCACGCGGCGCGGTGGCGCAGGGCGCGGGCCCGGTAATCGGGCTGGGCATTCTCGACAATCAGGGCGAGGCCGGACGGCTTGGCGGCGGTATCTACGACATGCCCGCCACCCCCTTCGCCGCCGCCCTGAAAGCGCTTGGGGCATGAGCCCGCTCAACACCCTTCCGGCGCATGACCTCGCCCGCCTGATCCGGGCAGGCGAGGTCAGGCCCTCAGAGGTGATGGCCGCTCATCTGGACCGCATCGCGCTGAGGGAACCCGTGATCGGGGCGTTTCAGCACCTCGACGCGGACCGCGCCATGGAGCGGGCAATTGCAGCCGATTCTCTCCCCGTCGGCGGCCCGCTCCATGGCGTGCCTTACGTGATCAAGGACATCATCGACACAGGCGACATGCCGACCGGCTGGGGCAGCGAGTTGTATACGGACCGGCAGCCAGACTGGAACGCGGCCTGCGTGCAGGCTTTTCTGGCGGCAGGTGCCATTCCGATCGGCAAGACCGTGACCACGGAGTTTGCCTATTTCCGCCCCGGCAAGACCGCCAACCCTCATAACCCGGCGCATACTCCGGGCGGCTCCTCCTCGGGTTCTGCCGCGGCTGTGGCCGATGACATGGCTCCGCTGGCCTTTGGCTCGCAGACCGCCGCCTCGCTGATCCGCCCGGCGGCCTATTGCGGTGTGATCGGCTTCAAGCCGACCACCGGCAGCTATGACCTGGCCGGCGTCATGGGCCTGTCACCAAGCCTCGACACGCTGGGTCTTCTGGCGCGCGATCCCCGCGATCTGGTGCTGGCGGATGCGGTGTTGCGGGGCGCCGAACCACCGCCCCCGCCCGACTTTGACGATGCGCTGCCCCGCATCGGCCTGATGCGCGGGCCGCACTGGATGGACGGTACAATCGAAATGCGCGACACCTGCACCCGCGCCCTGGCGGCCATCGCCGCAACCGGGGCGGATACGTTGGAAATCGCCCATCCGCCGTTCTTCACCCGGCTGACCGATGCCCAGATCACCGTCATGGGCTTCGAAGCCGCCCGCCTGCGCCGTCACGAGTTTGACGCCGGAATGCCTGCCATCAGCCCGCAATTCCACGCCCTGATCGAAGCAGGACAACAGGTGGACGAGGCCGAATACAGGGCCGCGCTGGAGGCCCGCGACTGCGCCAATACGATGCTCGATGCGCTTTTCGGGGATGTTGACGCGCTGCTCGTGCCGTCGGCCCCCGGTCCTGCTCCCGAGGGGCTACACGCTACTGGCGACCCGCTGTTCTCACGCATGTGGAACCTGCTGCAGGTGCCCTCCATTGCCATCCCTTTCGGGTTCGACCCGAATGGCCTGCCGCTCGGCGTGCAACTGATCGGACGGCGCGGCGGCGACGCCCGGCTGCTCGACATCGCCGGGTGGGCGCACGGTATTCTCAACCCTCCCGTCTGACAAAGGACCATGATGCCCAAAATTACCTTCACCGACCACATCGGAAATTCCCGCGAAATCGAAGTAGCCGAGGGCCTGTCGCTCATGGAAGGTGCCCGTGACGCCGGAATCGACGCCATTGCCGCCGATTGCGGCGGTGCCTGCGCCTGCGCCACCTGCCACGTTTATATCGACGATGCTTGGCTGGACAAAACCGGCGAACGAGACGGCAACGAAGCCGACATGCTGGATTTTGCCGCGGCACCAACCGACCATCGCTCGCGCCTGTCCTGCCAGGTCAAAGTGACCCGTGCGCTTGAAGGCCTGTCAGTCCACACTCCTGAAACGCAGGGCTGAAACGAACGACCCCGGCAGCCTTGATCACCCAGGGCACAACAAATCCAGCTCTGGCCATTTGACGAACCGGAACACAGGGAAACGGAGCGATGGCCGGTTCCCGGCGCCCCCCTCATCGTAGACAACATGCGGCAATACTTCGAAATGTAGTGCCGACACCATGTCGTGGCTGCCGGGATCAACCTGCCAGAGAACCAAAGTTCGCAATCATCAGATCGTAACACCTGACAATAAAATAGACCCGACGGCATCGACTACTCTTGCGTTCTACACCATTGCACTTATGAACGTTTCATCAATTGACCTCGGGGCAAGATTGCGATGCGCATGCGCGATACTTTCATCAAACCGATGCATCCGGAAGGCATTCGGTTTGTAGCAATTTTCGCCGTTGCTACGGTCGGTTTGTTTCTGCTGGCCGACGTGCTGGGGTGGATCGGCGTCGGCCTAACGATCTGGTGCTATTACTTCTTTCGCGACCCGGAGCGCGTGCCACCCTCACAAGGCGGGCAGATTGTCAGCCCTGCGGATGGGGTGATCTCGCTGATCGAAAAGGCGGTTCCGCCGAAGGAACTGGGGATGCCCGAGGAACCTCTGACCCGTGTCAGCGTGTTCATGAGTGTCTTCAACTGCCATGTGAACCGAACACCCATAGAAGGTGAAATTACGTCCGTTGCCTATCGCCCCGGCAAGTTTTTCAACGCTTCCCTGGACAAGGCAAGTGCTGATAATGAGCGCAATAGCCTGCGAATCCGTATGGGGAACGGTCAGGATCTGGCCGTCGTCCAGATTGCAGGCCTGGTGGCCAGACGGATCGTTTGTTTCGTGAAACCCGGCGATAATATGCAGACCGGAGAGCGGTTCGGATTGATCCGGTTCGGGTCCCGACTGGATGTCTATCTCCCTGACGGCGTGGACCCACAGGTGCGCGTGGGGCAGACGATGATTGCCGGCGAAACCATTCTTGCCCGCCTGAATACATCCGAGGAAAAGTAGGTAGCTGGATCAGTGGCACAACCCTCCGAACAGGAAGAGACCGGATTTACGCTGATCCATTTGCTGCCCAATGTGCTGACCATTACGGCTATCTGCGCCGGCCTGTCAGCCATCAGATTTGGCGTTCAGGGCAACTACGTGCTCGCGGTCCAGCTCATCATTGCCGCCTGCGTGTTGGATGGGCTGGACGGGCGCATCGCGCGCCTACTCAGCAGCGACAGCAAACTGGGGGCCGAGCTTGATTCCCTTGCGGATTTTCTGAATTTCGGGGTGGCACCCCCGCTTGTGCTGTATTTTTGGGGGCTGCAGGATATTCGCAGTGCCGCGTGGATTGCCGTTCTGTTTTTTGCAGTGTGCTGTGTCATGCGCCTGGCCCGGTTCAACGTAAGCAGCAAGTCCGAGACCTGCGATCAGGGCAGTGCGTATTTCGAGGGGGTCCCGGCCCCTGCAGGGGCGCTGCTGGTCATGTTGCCAATGTATGTGTCATTTGCATTTGCGGACACACCGTTTCTGCCCGGAATTTTGATCTGCATCTACATGGCCTTCATCGGTCTTCTGCTCATCAGTCGCATACCGACCTGGTCTTTCAAGACCACCAGAGTTTCCCGGGAGAACGTGAAATTCTTCCTAATTGGTGTCGCCGTTGCCGGCGCGGCACTTCTGACTTTCGCCTGGGCCACACTGATCGCGCTGTGTGTCGGATATGTGGGAATGGTTGCCTGGGCGTGGCTTGACAGGAAAAAATCTTCCAAGGGTTAGGAATCCGAAATGGACATCAAGGCCGTTCAAACTTCTTACGCTCGCTGGGCACCCGTCTACGACAAAACCTTCGGGGCGGTCACCAATGCCGGCCGACGGCGTGCCGTCGAATATATCAACAGTCGCTCGGGAAAAGTATTGGAGGTCGGCGTCGGTACCGGGCTGTCACTGGAACATTACGGGTCCGGGATCCAGGTAACCGGGATCGATTTCAGCGAGGAGATGCTGCAAAAGGCCCGGGACAAAGTAAATGCAATGTCTCTGAGACACGTCATGGAACTGCGGCAGATGGATGCCCGCAAGCTGGATTTTCCCGACAACCATTTCGATACGGTCGCGGCAATGCATGTGCTGTCGGTGGTTCCGGAACCGGAAAGAGTGATGGCGGAGATTGCAAGGGTCTGCAAACCGGGCGGGAAAGTGGTCATCACCAATCACTTCCAGCGAGAGCGGGGGCTGCTCGCCTCTCTTGAAAAGGTGTTTGCCCCGCTCGCGAACACTATTGGCTGGCACTCCGATTTCGAGATCGAGACGGTGCTGCACGAGAAAGCCCTTACCATCGAAGAAAAATGCTCTCTGCCGCCGCTGGGGATGATGACTTTTCTGGTTCTGAAGAAATCGGAAGCAGTGTAGCAAAAGTACCCAAAGATCAGACGAAGCGCGTTGGGCCTGGCCCGGCAATCGAAAAGGCAGCCGCCATTGGGGCCTGGGTTTGGACCCGTCGCGGGATTGTGCCGTTCTTTTGACCGCGTATCGTGTCGCACAAGAGAACATGTGCAGACTTTCGGCCAAGAAATTTCGGCAGTCATTCAGTCAAAATCGGGTGAGCAACGTTAAAGTCCCTCACACTGCCGCAGCCCAGAACCGATAACGGCCCTGTCCGGTGATTTCGCGCGCCAGGCCACGTTCACTGAACAGGTTGAGATTGCGGCGGGCGGATATGGAAGAGCAACGCGCTTCGCGGGTCACAAGCTCCGCCGACACAATCGGATACCGGGTCAGGATGTTGATCAGCATTGGTGGCGTACGTCCGGACAAATCCCGGGTCTGCTCTTGCGCCCGGGCCAACCAGGCCTTCAGCCGGTCCAGTTCCATCAGCGCCGCCAGGGCTCCCGCTTCGGCCGCCGCATAGAACGCCCGCAACCGCGCTTCGGCATCGGCTTCCCCGTCCTTCAACGCATACCGGTCGAACCGGTGGCCGCTCGACACTGGCAAAAACGGAGCCAGCCCCCCTGCCCCGGACATCATCGCCGCCGCCACCGGCTCCAGTACTTCGTCCCACGGCGTGATCCCTTCACGGCGCCAGAATGCCAGATCGCTGGCCGCACGCGTCATATCGTGACCCGCGCTTAGCCGGTCGTGATGCGTTCGAAAAGCCTCATCAAGCGCGTCCAGTTCCCCCCCGACCGGCCGGTCTGCCTCCGGATCGGGATCCTGGGCGTCCGCAACCACCGCCCGCCCCAGAAAGGCACGCAGCTCATCAGTTGCAGCCGGTCCTTGTCCCACCAATCGCCGCACCGCCCAACTGGCCCGCGCCAGCGACCGCGCCTCGTCTTCTCCCGCCAGGCGCAGATTTCGGTAGAGCGCGATCTTTTCGGGGCCCAGCCAAATCCCCTCAGCTCGCAGAGTCGCGGAAACTGACAGCAAGGCAATTCGCTCGTCCACCCCGGCTGGCATGTGCCGCAACCGCTCCCCGAACCGGGTGACCGCCGTGACCGCCGCCAGCAGATCGCGATAGCAGGCCTGTTCGGCCCGGAGCCAGATTTCGGGCTGCAGCGACCCTTCCCGCGCCGCTACCGGCCAGGGCAGATCAGTGGGCGCCTCTCCCTCAGCCGGCGCTTGCGGCAGAAACCACAAATCTTCCTCCGGCGTCGGATCCGTGTCATAGATCGACCTGGGATGAAATTCGAACTCATTTTCATCGTTGCGGCGTTTGTTCATTAACGCCGAGAATATCAGCATTTTTGGCTGTGCCGCAATTTCTTAGAAATGTCGGGAAGCGCCTTCGCTTCGATGCACCTGTCCCGGCGCGCAGATCCTCGACATTGAACAGGCTGAGCGAAGTGCCCGGATCGCGCAGGCAATGTTGGAAAGAGGGAAGCGGTGGCCTTTCAGGCGTGGCCGGGGAATCTGACTGATCATCGTCATGCGCCAAAGGTCATTGCGGTTGCGGCCGACAGCTTAACGATACCGCTCCTGTCATTCCGGTTTAGGTGACAAACGATTCAGTGCCTCCAACGCTGCTGTGGCTTCGTCCAGGTTTTTCATGAACCGGTCTCGTGCCTCGTCTGTCTGCCCTTCTTCCCGGGCCAGGCGTTCAGCGGTTTTTTCGATATGTGCCGCGGCTTGCGGCAATGCCCGCCGGGCGGCGACCGTGAATCCTCGATCACCCAATCGTTCCAGGATTTCCTTGCGCCGTTCCGACGCAGTGCGGAAGGCATCCTCTGCCCGGCTGGACATGGCTTTAAGCCGCAAACCCGCTTCGACCACAAGGCCGTCGCCGGCGAGCTCCGTTGCCGCGACATCCTCGGCAAGCTGCAATCCTTCGACTGCCGGAACGACAATGCTGGCACCGAACCGAAATCCGTCGGGGCTGGCCAAACGCGGGTTGGCGGCAAGCAATGCAGCCTCGGCGCGACGCAGTTGCTGGCGCGATACGCGGCCCGACCCGATCCCGAAAATCCGGCGGGCCAGTGTCGTCAAGGTGCGCTCCCGGCCCAGGGTCGCGATGCGTGTGGTTGACATCGTTTTCTCCTTTCCTCAGTTCGTCAGGTTCAGCGCGTTGAATGGCGCGGGCAGCCCGGAATTATTCAGCGTGATGCCTGCTGTGGTAATGTTGCCGAGCACGGCGGCAGCCCCGTTCGCGCCGGTGAACAGACGCAGGGAGTTGGCGTCGGTGCTGTGCGTCACCGTATTCGACGAAACGGTCAGGCGCTGCCCGGCGATCAAAACGACCTGGGCCAACCCGCCCTGACTTTGCAGGTCGAACTGGTTGTCCGAAACGCCAATGCTGCGCGCACCGTTGCTGACGATCCACACCATCGCATCCGTCAATCGCTGCGCCGTCCGGGCCTGATTGCCCCGCACGTTGATCAGCGAAGCGACCGAGGGCAGCGCGGCGCGGAACCGGCGGGCCGACGCGACCCAGACCGCATCTTCCACACGGAAGAATACGTGCTCTTCCGGCGCGCGCCCCGGCATGGCCGAAAGGAAACCGGTCGTCAGCTGCCCGAGCCCGCCACCGGGTTCCTGAACGGGGCCAATGCGAATGGCACGCCAGTCGCTGCTGTCATCGGATTGTGAAAACTGGCCAAAGATCCGGTTCGCGCTGATTGTCAGACCGACAATGGGCGGCATCGCCAGAATACCGGACGCAGCGCTTTCCGGCTGTCCACCGCCGATCTCGGAGATCACGTTGGCGGATATGTCGATGCTGCCGCTGCCCTGCAGCGCAATTCCGGCATAGATCTGGCCCTCCAGCCCGGCTTCGCCGATCATGCGCAGGGAATTTCCGACGACCTGTCCGGTTTCCGTGTTTGTCACAAGTACCCCGACCGCGAAATCCTGGCCTGCGGTCAGCCCGATGCGCTCTATGGAGTTGTTGTCGACGGCAAGGTGCCGGATCGAGGCATCCGGTTGAACGGTCACTCCGGCCTCGCCGCAATCGCGGATGATGTTGCGTTTGATGAAAACCGTGTCGTGCTGCCCCGCAACCCGAATTCCCGCGCCACCGAGGTCGAAAATCGTGTTTCCGATCAGCTGGGCATCGGTTTGCGCCTCGGGCATGAGGTTCGGCAGCAACGTGATGCCGTCGACGGTGCCTTCTCCGCCGGAAATTTCGCAATCCTGCACACGAACTGTACCCGCCGAAAGCCTCATCGCGGATCGGTTCGCCAGTGCTGTCGAACTGTCGATGGAAAGCGAGGCGGCCGGAATTTCGGCCCAGTTGATTTGCAATCCCGTTTCCAGCGAAAGGACCAGGTTGCGCGACATGAGTGCCGCCGCGATGTTGATGGCCGACCGGTCGAACCGCACCGCATTGCGACCGCCGAACAGGATGCAATCCAGTACCCGCAACTCGGCGAATGCCACGAATTGCAGGTCGCCATCCTCATCCAGCCCATAGGATGACCGCGATCCCAGGGCATTGGCGGCCACCGCGATACATTCCTCGATCTTGGTGCCGACCTGAGTGCCATCAACGGCGATGCCGAAATCGGCCCGGTCTTCGGGATTGGGCGCGATGACCACGCATGCCAGACGACGCAAAGCCAGAAGCGACGTGTTGACGGCTGCCACTCCGTGAACGGGTGGCATACCTCCATTGGCGTCCTCGATGGGCGCTGCGAGGATCGAGAACCTTTCCAGCCTGGTATCCACCGAGGTTTCCACCTGCACCGCGCCCCCCGCACCCTGATAGACAAGGATCGTGCCGATACCCTGCCCCACCAGGCGGAGACCGGCCCGGCCGACGATGCGCACCGGTTCCCGAAGGGCGTATATTCCGGCCTCCAGACAGACCGTGCCACCCAGGGCTTCGACCTGATCGACGGCGTCCTGAATCGTCAGCGAGCCAGAGTTGTGCCCTTCGGCGGTCACACAGACCGTACAGGCGCATCCCTCACCCGCCTCGAATTGCGGCGGCCAAAACTCACGGCAATCCAGCACCAGTCCAGCCGCGTTCGGCCCGGCCGGTTCCATGATGGCCAATCGCGTATAGTGCCGCTGCACGCCATCGGGCGGCGCGTTGTTCACCGGCTCGATCTGGGTATTCGCGGTCCGTGCGGCAAACCGCCAATGGTCCATCTCGCGCCATGTTCCCGGACCACCGGCCGTCGCAAAGCTGACGGTGATCCCGCTTTCGAGCAGAATTTCGCTGCCATCCGGGGGCACCGGGATCAACCCGTCGGAGCCGGGCAGATCCAGATCCTCCCATTCGGTTCCATCCGAAAGGCGGATAACCCCGCGCTGGTCCCAACGGATCAGGCGGGTGTGGCGGTTCTCGATCGTGTCGTCATCGACACCCGAGGGCATCAGATCCGCCTCGATTGCGCTCTCGAACTCCACCGTTCGGGTTTCGGCATCCACATCCGCTACCCGCAAAATCTGACCCGACCGGTGGTTCAGTTCACGGTGATTGTCAGTGATCTCGACCCAGTCCCCGGGGGAGAAACGCAAGACATCATCGCGGCCGATGCGGGCGACGGTCACGGATTCCGCGTCCGACGCGATTGAGGTTACCGTTGCCCGAACGGACGCGTTCTCGCGGCTGAACTTGAACCGCCAATCACCTTGAGTGGGGGTATCGTCAGGGTCGAAATCGGGTCGCAGCCCGTGGATTTCGACACGGTAGAATTGGTTTTCGACGCCCGAATACCCTTCGGTCGGAGGCACCAGACAGGGATCTTCGGGATCCTCCACATCGACGGTTCCATTGGTCAACCGGGCGGTGGAGGGGGCGATTTCATCGGCCCAACCCTCGATATCCGTATCCGGCGTCGCGCAGGTCACGCCGTCGCCCACATCCTCGAAAACGCGCACCTGCCACACGGTCTGCCAGCGGGTCGCCGTGTCCAGCCCGCCAAGCGCGGGATCAAGCAGCGCGGGCATCTCGGTCGGCGTCACCTCTCGCTGCCATGCCACCAGATAAACCATATGGCGGCCATCTTCAGGCAGATCTTCGGGTGTGGGCCAGTGGGGCTGAATGAAATAGTCTGTGAAATCGCCCTCGGGAGGTGAGATCATTTCGTCCAGAACCCCTTCAGGTCCATCCGAACCGGGCCTTGCCCTGTCGAAGACCGGTGCCGGACGGGTGGAATCAGTTCCGTCGAAATCGGCAAACCCAAAGGATTCACAGGTCATTCCGTCCAGATAGAGCCTGCCGCGCCCAAACTGGAAGCCGGTCGGTATCAGTTGAATTTCGAACGCCAATTCGGTTTCTCGTGGCACGACAGCGCGGCCAATCGTGTCAACCGTTCCCGCGCGGATGCGGCGTTCGAACAATTCGACCAGCTCGTTCCAGTCGCTGTCCAGAACCGCCCGTCCCTGTTGAAGAAACACCCCTGCGAAGCTTCTCAGGGCGTCGAAGCTGTCTCTGCTATAGTCACCGCTCATTGGGTCGCTCCTTCAAATTCACGTTTCATAGAAAATCCCTGCCTCCAGACCAAAGCGAAGGTATTCCTCCAGCCTGATCCGAAGGTTGGCCTCGCGTTGCGGGGCGGCAAGAAGGTGATAGGCCCCCATCTCACCCTCGTCCGAGGCGCCCATGCGGATTTCGGCGGGGCTGGCGAGCCGAAGCTGGACATAGGCCGGATGCGAAGAGGATTGCGCCACGAATCCCGGCACCAGCCAGCGCACGATCCTGTTGCGGATCAGATCGCGCTGCGCCTGCGGGATCGGTCCGCCCGCCGCTTCGACGGCTGCCGCAATCGCCTGATCGATGGCAAGTTGCGGTTGGCATCGATAGCGACGCGGCGTGATTGAGCCGTCCGGGACATAGCTAAAGCGCATGCAGCCCTGCTGCCGCCGCCGCGCCTGAACCGGGGCAGTGCCGCGCGCGTGCAGGATGCTGTCCGACACCAGAGGGAAACTGCGCGCCACGATGCGCCCCAGAACGGTGCAGGCGAGAATGGTCAGAGCCCCCGCCGGATCGTCCTCGCCGCCCGGCCCCGCGATGGCCAGGCCTTCGGCGCTGTCCCGGGCGGGCAGTGCGGCAGCGTCCACGATGCTGTCGCGGAAGGTGGCGTTGGTGGTCTGATCCATGCGGATCGGCCCGGTGATGGATCGATCAATCAACAGTTCGACACCCGTCGTCGTCACGGTCAGGCTCTCCGCGCCGGGTGTCGCAGGCGCACCGGAATCCGTATAGGACAGACCGGGGATCAAGGTCAGGTGGCGCAGGGTAACGGATTTCGGCGATGCGCCGTCGCCGTTCGGCGCAAGTGTCACCGGCTGGCCCTCCAGCACGAAACCGTCGAGCGCGATGCGCGCGTTTTCCCCGCCGGTCAGCGCCAAAGGCCCGGGTGGCCGCAAGATCGGGCGATGGCCGTTTGCGGCGCGCAGGATCACCTCGGTATCGGATTCGGCGCCGATCGCGACCGCTTCTGCAAAAATGTCCGATGTGGTGATCTCGACAATGCCGCCCAACGTTGTGATGTCATTGATCGCGCTTTGGATGGTGGGATGAGTGACCGTCGGAACCTGGATCAGAGCCTGTCCCGGATCGCGGGTGAGCGTGGCGGCGCGGTTATAGTGACCTCCGCCGATCCGGGCCGGAAAGCCGGTTCGGAAAGTCGCGCGCACCTCACCGTCTTCGGGGTTGGGAAAAGCGATGCGGCCCAGCACCGGATCGACCCTAACAAGTGCATTTGCGGGCGGGTTCAGCGGATCGGTACCTTCGATCTCGGCCAGATCGGTTGCGGAAATCGGGTCATGAGGCGAGTGGTTCCAACCCGGCGCATCATCGGACAGATCGCAAGATTCGATTCTGGTGACCGGCACCGGAACGTCATCGACAAAGATCTCGAACGCGCGACCCGGTCCGTACCAAAGCGCCGGACTGCGGGCCAAGGCGCGGTGCGACATGTCGCCGGGTACATGTTCGGGGCGCGAGATCGAACTGATCGTGTCCTCGGGCTGGGGCATGTTGACGAGTTGGCGTGGCGCGCCCAGGGGATCGAACAGATAGCGGCGGCCATCCACCTGCGTGGTCTGCGCGCGAATGTGGTCCTTGGGCAGCAATCGCCACAGGAACAGGCCGATATGCGGGAAATTGTGCTTGCCGCCGATGGATTTGACGTTTGGCCCCTGCTGGATCGCGCGCAGATCGGCCACATGGCTGACCCGGTCAAAGGCATGGGTCATCGGCTCGAGATCCAGCGGATCGTGCAGGTCGGGCGCCAGATGATGGTCCGGACGGATATGATTCATGTGCTGGCAGGTTGCGGTGACCTGAAAATATTCGACCACATGAGCGGGCCAGCCGGTCACATCGCGGGCCAGCGCCTCGAGCACCGCTGCGGTGCCCTTGCGGCGGCGGTATCCGATGGTGTTGGCGACCTCGGCCCGATTGCCGACATCGGTTCCCTCGATGGGGTAAAGGGCGCGATATCCGATGGTTCCGCCGATATAGGGCGCGGCCCAGTCCTCGCAGGTTTCGATGAAAAGGTTGTCGAGAAGCTGTTCGATATTCTCCTCGACCACCGCGCCTTCGCGCGCCAGAACGGCCATCAGCGCCCTCAGCGGCCCGCCCTCGTCCGCATCGCGAAGGCGGTGGATTGCCGGCAGCAGTTGATAGAGCGCCTCTGGTGTGATCCGGTTCATGCCATCACCTCCAGCTTGTCCAGCGGGCCAGAATCGAGTGTCAGGATTTCCGCAGGCAACAGCGTGCCGTCAGGCGCGGCCCGCCCTGTTCGGGAAACCAGTCGCGGATGTGCGGTGGCGGCATTTTGCGGTGGGGTCGTTCGATAGAACCGGTCGATATCCACCGCTTCAACCCCGTCCACCTCATGGGCTGCCGCTGCGACTTCCGACAGGCTCAGCAGCGCGGAAAAATCTCTGCGCTCGAATGAAAAGACCCGCCGCATATGCGCCTCGGTCGCGGCAAGAACCGACTCTTCATCGTAAGCGGCATCTACCGCAACCCGCAAACCCAAACGGAAGGTGGCCGACTGGTAGGACAAAAGATCGACACCGACCAGCGGATCGCCCAGTTCCCGGAAAGCCAGCAAAAGATTGTCATGGGTCGTCGATCCCGGTGGCAATTCCCCTCCGTCGTCACCGGCAACGGTCACGACGATGCGGCGTGTCTGCCCTTGCCAGATCCAGCGCGCTTCGGCCTTTGCGATGCCGGGATAACCAAGGGCGAAATCACGATAGTCGGTCAGCGAAACCACGCGACCCAGTGTCAGAGTATAGATCGGGGCGTTGCGACGAGCGTCCTGCGAGGCTTCGGCATCGGCGCCGCCAGTCGCAGCAAGGGGATTTTCGACCTCTTTCAGGCCCAGCGGACGGTCGAGCGGAAGTTTCAGCTGTCCGGCCCTCAGGTTTCCCGCCGCTCCCAGCCCGCGCGAATACTCGGTCACGATGTTGTCGCGTCCCGCCGACGGCCTTGCACCGGAGACGCCGTCACCGAATTCGACCACGGTTTCACCGTCTTCCGTGAGCGAGGTTTTGAAGATCCGCGCGGTTGTGCCGCGATCATAGAGGTCCGGAACTTCCTGCCATTCCACCCCGTCAATGCGCAGGCTGAACGTGCTTTCGACACCGTTTTCGGTCGGAGCCAGCCGATGGGTGACCGGGGCCTGTTTGAGCAGGAATTTCTGGAACGGAACCGAAGGATCGCCGTGACCCAGGATTTCCGTGACACCTTCACCATGGGCGGCACGGGCCACGTTGGCGTGGATGCTCAGGTTGTGCCGATCGAAAGCGGCCCCCAGTGGCTCGGCCAGTTCCAGCCGAGATCGCCGCGCGCTGAGCGCGATGACACGATCCAACACCGCAGGCACCGCCACGACTTCGGCGTCTTCGGGTGCCGGAACCGTCCGGAACTGGCTGGCCGGTTCGGTCACGGTGCCGGTAAACCCGGTCGCGTCCTGTACACGGAACACGGTGTCCGACCCCAGGGATTCGGGCTTGTCCAACAGCACCAGAACTTGCCCCCGGGTCACGCTGCGCACCGCGCCATCATCATGTTGCAACGTTCCGATCAGCCCCCGGAACTCCAGATGCGCGCGCTTGCCGCGGAAGATCAGCCTGCGCCCCTCGGGCAAGTCCCGGGCGCTGGTATCCAGATCAATCTGATGGCCTGCCACCCATTGCTCAAGCGGCACATCGGCAAAGGCCAGCTCCTGGCTGGCGCCATAGATCGCGCTGCCGCGATAATTATCTCCCTCGAACAGGTCCGACCGGTGCGAGGTGTCCAGCGACAGGCGCGAGGTCTTGCCGCTGATCGCATAGCGCGCCAGCGTATTCTCAAGCGCGGTTGTTATGCGGTAGATCTGATGGGCCCCCGCCGCGCGGCGAATGACGATCCAGCTGTCCTCGACAAAGCTTTTATAGACATTGTCCAGATGGATGCGGCTCGAGGTATCGAACTCGAACACCCAATCCTCGGGCGCAGCCGAGGTCCCACCAATGGTCGACGGAGAATTGGCCAATGGCGCGTCGGCAAAACCAAATCCGTTGCGCTGTCTGTTGGTCAGCACCAGCGGATGCGGCGCGTTGAAGCCAAAGAACGAGGCCCGTTCGCGCAGGTGGTAAAGCCGCAACGCCGGATCGGTGGCCGAGCTTGCGGGAGCAAGATTGCTAAGCCCGCCGGACCAGGTGATCCGGGTGCGCGATCCGTCCCGCGCCTGCTCGACAGACAGGACATGCCGCAGGTTCCAACGGCCCGACTCATCGTCGAAACCGCTGAAATCCTCATCCCAGCGTTCGCGGTCGATAAAAACGATGGCATCACCGACGACAAGGTTCGGCGTGCCCGCAAGCCAGGCCTCGGTGGCGCCGTTGTTGGGCAGAATATTGCGGCTTAGCTGCGGGTGCAGGGAGTTCCAGGCAACACGTGCTTCGAGCGGCTCGATGGTTTCGAACACCTGCGCCTGTTCTTCGGGGCCGGGCTGCGACTGGACCCGGGTTCCGATTGGCACTTCCAGTTCGGCGACATCCGGTTCCGCTCCAGGCGGGTTCTCCATCAGAATGACCAGATCGGTTTCCGCAGCCGATCCGGGATGCAGGCGATAACCGGTCAGGCGGGCAAGCTCCGAGATCGACAACCTCTCTGTCGCGGTACCCATATAGGCTTCGTTGGCCAGGCGATCCTGATAAAAGGTCAGAACATCGCAGGCCGCCGCCCAGGCGTCGATAAGGGCAATCGAGAAATCGTCGTCGGAACGTGTCCGCAAACGCGCCAGCGCCGGATAGGCGGCCGAGGCCAGCCCGGTCAACATGGATGCCTTGAAACGGGGATGATCGCCGACGCGGAAAGCAATGGCCGACAGGCTGGGCCGGTTGGCGGTGTTCCGCAAGGTCGACAGGGCCGTACCCTGGCAACAGCCGCAAACATCATGTTGCGAGCCTTCGTCGGGATGGCCGATACGAATGGGGCCGTTGTTCATTTCCCGCCTCCCATTTCGATTTCCAAAGCGCCATGTTCGGGGAAATTCCGGTCATTTTCCAATTGCGCGATTTCAAGCCGCCCGAAGGTCAGAACACCGTCATCCAGCGGTTCAGTGCGGGTCGAGCCCCGACGCCGGAAATGGGTGGCCCGGACCGATGCGACACCCTCGATCTGCATCACGCGGGCATAGATCGCGGACAGATAGACCGGATCGCCGAAAGTGAAATGGTCTGGATGGAAAAAGCCGGTCGTGCCGTCCGGATTGCGGATTGCGGACAGGGCGTGCAGCACCTCTTGGCGTACCTGTGCACGAAAATGGTCTGGTTGCGCACAGATGAACAGACCGATTTCCAGTGGAATGAAACGTGGGCCATCAATCTCAAGGTCATAGCCTGCCATGCGAACGGCATTCAGTTCCTCGCGCAGTTCGGCTTCGAATTCTTCGGTGATGGGGCGATTGCCGAACCGATCGACGGTGACAAAGACCGTGTGCCCGTGCCCGTTCCACCGGAAGGTCGCAGCGGCGCGTTGCACGTCATGGTGACGCAGGGCCATTTGTTCATAATCCCCGGGCGTCACCGCACGTTCCTGACGGCGATAGGCATAGGGGGCGGCTTGCCGGGCCTCCTCCATCGTTTCCGGATCGACACCACCGGTTGCGGGGATCGGATTGCGGACGGCGGTGATCTGGCTGACCCCGGTGATCGCGTGGTTGAGCGCGTCGGCGCCCACATTACCGACGCGCCCGTTGCCGACCCGGTAGGTGGCGGTAAACGGCGTTCCGGCGGTTGGCCGGCGGCCATTCTGATTATCGCCAAACCGCAGGTAGGCGGCACCATCGGCCTCTGTTTCCGTAACGAAGTGGGTCTGTTCGGGAAGAGACTGCAGCAAATCACGCCGGGCCTCCCAATCCTCGGTGGCCGGAGGGGTGCCTGATTGAAGGGTCACATAGGGCTTCCGGGTTGCGGGCGGCAGCTCGATGGCGGCAAAGGCCGATGGCGCGTCGGCATCAAAGGCGGCAATTTGCGACACGGGCCCGTTCTCAAGCCTTGGCCGGTAGCGCGGCGGCACGGCGCGCGGCTCGGGGCGATCGCAGGGATTGTCCGAAGGGTCGGGCACCAGTTGCAGATGCGGCTGAGGTACGCGACCCAGATCCTCGTCCGCGATAGTCATGCCATGATCGGTCAGAACGACATTGCCCAGAACATGCGAAATGTCTCGCTGCAGGCCGCCTCCGGCCGCCTCGTCCAGTTCGGACGAAATACAGATCGGGAAGGGCAGCGCGTCTTCCTCCGCCCAACGGATTTCCGTTATCGCGACCCCTTCCAGATCATCGGTCAGCCCGGATTGCACGGCGGTCAGACGCACGGCGTGGCGGTTTTCCGGGTTGGCATCGGCGGCACGTCCCGTACGCGGGCCGAGCCGTTCTTCAAAGATCAGAATGTCGCCCACGGCAAGCTCGGGATGATCCCCGGCCAGGGTCGCGCGGGTCGCACCCCCGGGCAGGCAGCATTCGGCATCGGACCATTCATGAAAGAACAGCTGGTTGTGATCCTGGAACAGGTCCTTTTCGTGCAGCGATTCAAAGACCAGCGGCGTCAGGTTCAGCGCGTCACGTTCGTCATCGCTGCTCTCGGCAATCGCCGGATCAAATCCGAGTAGCCGGGTGAGGATGCGGGTGCGCATTGGCAGGGTCACGTCATCGCTCACATCGAAGTGAACCCAGGCGCGGGCGTTGGCCCCGTCATGCATATGATAGTCGACAAGCCGCACATGGCGGCGCACCGATGACCGGCGGCGCGCTGTGGCAAGATAGGCCTCGGTCGCGACCGCATCCTGTGCATAGGAAAGACGGTCCGCGGTATAGGCCAGCGCCTCGACCAGTGTGAGGCCCAGATCAGCCGGGTTGCGTTCACGCCAGTCGGGCATGATCTGCGCCATACGGCCCAGCATCAAGCGGCGGAAACTGCGGTAGTCCTTGGCCAGATAGCTCAGCGCGGGTTGTTCCGGCGGCTCTTCGGGGCATGCGTGAACCGGAGCGCAGTCGAAATCCGACGGACATTCGACCTTGAATGAAAAGGCGACCTCGGACAGCACCCGGTCGATCCCCGGCGGCGGCGACAGGTCACCCGGGCTGGCCACCAGCCGCAGATGATAGGTGGAGTGATCGCCGGCCGAAGATGTCCGTAGAACCAGAACCTGATCAGGGTCAGGAACGTTCGCAAGCCAGGCGATCAGCCCCGGTTCAGCAAGTGTCGCGTCCGGTGCGTCGGCACGTGTCAGCCATTCCATCCCGACATTGGTGACCCGTTCGCCACCGGTCAGCTCGAAATTGTCGAGCGTCAGAGCGGGTGCCGTATCGAGAAAACGCAGCAGCAATGTACGCTGGGCAGGGGTATCGGCGGGCGCTTCGCGGTCCAGAACCTCCAGAAAATCGATACCGTTGATGACGACGCCGTCATCGATGGCGCTCAGAACCCGTTCGCGGCGGCGGGGATCGCAGCAATGATAGATCATGCTCCACCTCCGACGGTAAAGCTCGCCTGATCCTGCGCGCCGGTGCTCAGGATTCGATAGGCGATGGTGATGGTGATCATGGCGTCATGCGCCTCGGCGGTGATGGTCAGAACCTCGATCCGGCGGCCCAGATGCTGTTGCAGCGCGCCGCGTATCATGAATTCGGTGGTTGCCACCTGCTCGTCGCTGACCGGCGCAAAAAGCAACTGATAGATGCCCGAGCCGAATTCCGGGCGGTTCACCCGCTCGCCCGGATTGGTGAAAAGGATCAGTTCGATCAGGTCACGAACATGATCCGCCTCAGAGGTTTCCGCGGTCCGGTCGCGCCCGTCGAAGTGATATGGGAAATCAAGTTGCATGGCCTACATCCCGATCACCCGCGTCTGAGCCTGAACCGGGATCAGCGGCGTTCCGGTGGGCGCGCAGATCGACGTCGAAGACATCAGCACCGCAGGCGCCCCGTCGATCAGCACACGCGTCGCCGCGACCACGTAATTGGCGGTCACACACGGCCCGTTGCCGCCCGGCGGCACGAATCCGCACCCCGCCACGGTCCAGGGCGAAGTCTGCGCCACCGCAGGCTGACCGCTCAGCAATACGCGGGCCGATGGGGATACCGGCAGCGCCTGACCGCCATGCGAGCAGGTGACGGTTGCGCCGAGATGCAGGATGGGTCCGCTCATATCCGTTCCTCCTCAGATCACTGTCAAAGCGCCGTTGTTCACGGTCACGGTCGGGCCAGTCATCACGATGGATGCCCCGCGCCCGTTCTGGATGTAGATGCCGGTGTCGTTGACGATCAGCGATGCACCGGCGGCGGTCTTCAGCACGATCCCGCCGGTCGGGCCAGGCAGGTCGGTCACGGTAATGCCGTTCTGCAACAGCGTCTGGATGGTGACCGCGCTGACCCCCGGCGGGGTTAGCTGATGCAGGGCCGGAACCTCGGCCGCCGAGCCGAAGAAACACCCGGTCCAGATCGGATAGTCCGGGTCACCGCGTTCGAATTCGATCCAGACCCCCGCGCCGATGGGCGGCACGCCGATGGCACCGGTCTGGGTTCCGGCCACCGGGAAACAGGGCATGCACCAACTGGTCAGCGCCACCTGGCTGACATCCGGCACGATGGCCTGAATGCGCCCGGTCAGCATCGGGTCGACATTGTTGACCACGGTTCCGCGATATTTTCCCAGATAGCGTTCGGTCATGCCGGTATCGACGCGCGCGCTGGCAGCAGCCCGCTCCTTTTCAATGTGAAACTCTGCTTGTACTGGCCGCGCGACATTTCATGCGTGACCCGTTCAACGTAGTGCACGCCGTCAAAGGCGTGGCCCGCCCCCCGGACACCAACCAGTCCGCGTGCTTTCAGAACCCGCCCGTAACGCAACACATCAAGCGTACCCTGACCGCTGACGGCGTTGTTCTTGTCCGCCGCCCGGGCAAAGCCACGCGCCAGCGCCTGCACCGGATTGAGCCGCGCGGTGTCGCGCAACCGGGTGATCTTGGGGGGCAGCGGCGGCACAGCTCCCAGTGGCGGCATGAACGGGATCTGACCCGGAATGGGGATGGGAATGGGGGCCTTGGTCAGCGCATTGTGAATATAGACGATGGGGATCTCGGATTGTTCCTTGTCGAAACTGAAGCTGAGATTTTCGCAATTGCTGGCCGATCCGCTGTCGATTGTCAGGGCGGGCTGTACCTCGCCCATCCGGATATCCGGCCCCCAATAGGCAAACGAGGTCGCAGGCGCGGGACCCGGCTTCATGAAGAACGTATATCCCGCCTCGCGCGCCAACGCGCGAATATAGGCCAGGTCAGTGTCCTGATGGCGCGGGATCACCTCGGTCGGCAGGGGCGGGCCTTCGAGGCTGGGGATCACCTGAGGGATGATGCCCAGCCAGGCGTATTTGGCAAGAATAAGGGCCACGCGCGCCTCGGGCGGCATTGCGGGATAGGGGATCAGGCCCGAGAAATCGATCACCTCCATCGCTGCGGTCAGGTCCTTGCCCTTGACCGACAGTCGCGCCGGGTCACCGCCCGAACCGGGCCGGATATCGGTTCTGGTCACCACCCCGTTGATCAGAGCCGTTGCCTGCCCGCCGATTGTCGCGACCAGAGCGACACGCAGGATTGGCAGCGTCGACCCCCCCGACAGCAGGAAAATGGTGTTCAGCGGAGAGTCTTTTTCAACCAGGAACACCAGTTCGAACCCGGACTGGGTCTCGCCCGAGTTTTCCTCGACCCGAACGGTTTCCAGCGCCTCGATCACCTCGCGCGGGGCCGGGATCGGAATGCCGGGTCCGAACAGAAGGGATATGTCAATGCCCCGGATCATGTCTCATCCTCGGGACCGGGCACACCTTCGGGCAACGTGAGACGGAGCGGAAAGCCGGTCTGCTCCAGCTCTTCCGGCCAGATCGCGCGGTTGGCGTCGCACAAAAGCCAGAAGCTTTCGGGATTGCCAATGGTCTCCGCCGCGATCCGATCCAGCCGGTCGCCTTCGGCCACGGTCCGGTACCCGATCGTGGCGAAGCGTTCAGGCGCGGGCGCAAACCGGCGGGCGAGGAAGGGGATCAGACGGCCATCGGCCGCGGTGTGGGTGCGGGTCGGAATACCATGATACCGGCTTTCCGGTGGGAAATCGGTGGCGTCGACAATCCCGGCCTCGAGCATGGCCTGAACGGGGTTTTTCATAGCGCACCTCCTGCGCCCAGCGCGTCAAGCGATCCGGCGGTTGCACGGGTGGCAAGCTGTTCCTTGGCTTGCAGGTAAGCCATGAACAGACCCGAACCACGATGATTGAAACCAAGATCCTCCACCGAGAGGCTGCGCAGCGACAGCGACACCTTGGCCCGGATCGGATTGAGGTTGGGATCAAAGAATTCCTCGGTGATCTGCAACGATTTCAGCAGTACCGGGACAATACGGCTGGCGCTCCAGACGAACAGCGCCAGTGGCGTTTCCGCCGGCGCGATTTCGAACGATCCTGCCCCGGCCTGAGTGTTTTGGCGGTTGAGCTGGGCCGTGGTCGGATGCAACATCGTTTCCAGCGCGGAAAGGGCGGGGAAGATGCCATGCTCTACGGCGGTCTGGTTCTGGTCCGGATACTCCAGCTGATCGGTCGCGTCGATCACCGCTTCCAGCGTGATCGTTTCCACTGCCGGTGCCCGCAATCTGAGCGGTTGCGCCCGGTTGCCCGCCTCGTCCATACCCTGCGCTTCGATCTGACGCGACAGGGTTTCGGGTGCGTATTGCAGGGTGACGATGCGTTCAACCGCGCCGGTTTCGGACGAGATCAGCACCAGTCCGGCGCGGATGAGTTTCGGTGATCCCGGAAATCCTGTCATGGTCCCCTCACGGTGTCGGATCGCCCGGCTGTACGACGCAGGTGGTCGTGGCGGTGCCGTTGGTTGCGTTGAAATCGTCGATGGTCACTTCGCCTGCACAGTCTGTGGCAAGTTCCGAGGCCCGGTTCATACGGCTGACATAGGCTTGCAAAGCGGCCTCGAACTGGTCGATGCGGTTTGAAAAGACGGCGGCGGACTGCCCGTTGCGCCCTGTAAATGCCGGATAGGGGTTGTTGCGCAGGAAGGTGATGAAATCGCGCCCGTGCTCGCCTTCGTGAAAGCCCAGGGACGTGTTGCCCACATCCCGGTCGCTTTGCGCGCGCCCCCGCCCATAGCCCGACGTGGAACGGGCCGTCACCCCGGGGCCATAGGTCGTGCGGATCGACAGACGGAAGGCGGCAGGGTGAACGGTAAAGGATGTCACCCGGTTGTTCATGGTTGCCCCATCAACCAGATTAGCGCCGCTTGGCAGTTGCTCCGGTATAATCTGCGTTTTGGCCTTGTCGGCCATTGCCGGGTCCGAGGTGCGGGTATCGGGAAGAATGGTCAGCGTCACCGGTCCGATCTGCATCGTCGCGCCGCCTCCGGTCCGGGGGCTTGCGGTCGACGGTACGGGTGTCGAAACGCCTTCGACCGACAGCCAGTCGGGAATGGGTGTGCCCAGAACGGTGTTCCCGCAAGACGCCCGTCCCCAGGCGTCATCGCCCATGACCTCGATGCATCGGTTCAATTCGCGCGCTTGCCGGTAGGTGAGCGTCGAGCGCCCCCCCGGACCGCGCGGATCGTCGCGGTCTCTGGACATCGGGGCAAACGGATCACGCGGTCGGCGGAATTCATCGTCATTCATACCGAAACCATCGGGTATCCGGCGGATCACCGGCACCGCGCCGCGCGGCTGGATGGTGTGGGCGATCTCATGCGCAAAAACGCGACGCCCCTGCAACGCGCGCATGTCGTGCTGACCGCCGGCAAACCCGATGTGATCGCCAATGGTGAACGCCCGCGCACCGATGTCACGCGCTGTCCTAGCCGTGTCCGGGTCGTCGTGCAGACGGACATGAGACAGGTCGCGGCCAAAGCGAGGTTCGAAGAAGGCGCGCTCCCCGGCATCCAGGACCCGGCCGTGCGATGCCATGAAATCCGTTTCGGCGGCGCGCGCAGTCTGCGATGCCACCTGCGGGAGCGGCGCTGCATTGCAGCGCGATTTCCTAGATATGCGGCGTGACCGGATCATGGGCAAATCCTGTCCAGCACGCGCGTCATCCAGTTGGCGACGGCGATATCGGTTTCGCGCGACTGCACCTCGTCCGCAACCCAGGCCTGCGGGTCGTTGAACGCCCGGTTGAAAGCCGCGCCCGAGCCGTGTTGCTGCCGCAGGGTCGAAACGTCTTCGCCGTGAATTTGTTCATGCGCCAAAGTCAAACGTTCAAGCAGGGCTCCACATGGGCCGGTGGTCGGCGCCACCTGGATTTGTCCCGAGGCGCTGGTGGTTCCTGCGGTGGTCAGGGTCTGCCCCCGGGCGGTGGCGCGATCGTCGATGCACTGTTCGATATCGTCGCCGGACGTGTTTGCCGGATCGGCGCCGCAGGCGGTGTATTCGGCAATGAAAAAGTTGGAATCCTGAATTTCGCCCGCCAGTTCCGTTTGGCATCCGCAAAAGGATGTGTCGATATCCAGGAACGTTCCGCCCGGAAACTCCGATATGATCTGAAGCGCGTCGGTCTGCTGGCCTTCGGCCTGCAACTCTTCCACCAGGAACATAGCCGTGACCGGTCCGATACGGCCGTCCTCGGCGACGCCGTTTTCAGCCTGCCATCGCCCGATGGCTCGGGCCAGCTCTTCGTCCGAAACCGCGGGCCAGCGGGAAATGCCGATCACGTCGCGGATCACCGCAAGCGTGAAAGGGTCGTCAAAACGGCGGCGGTTGAAATCGATGGCCACCTGAACATCGCGTGCGGACAATGTGCGCGCCGTTGTTCCGGCCCGTTCGGGCCGGATCGCAAGGTCACACTGGACAATCCGCTGTTTTCCCGAACCCTGCTGGAATGTGTGGGTGATCTCGTGCGCCAGCAGACGCCGGCCTTCGATTGTGTCCGGATTGTGCTGGCCGGTGGCAAAATAGATATGGTTGCGATGGGTAAAGGCGCGTGCGCCTATCTCGCGGCTGAGCGAATGCGCACGGCCGCCGTCATGCAGCCGCACATGGGACAGGTCCATACCAAAGCGCGGCTCGAATGAAGCGCGGGTAGAGGCGTCGAGGGCCCGACCACCCGATCCTTCGGTTGCCAGGCGGCTGGCAAATCCGCTCGATTTCCGCGCGGGCGCCAGGTTTCCCGAGGGCTTGGCTTGCAGTTCTTCCTCTTCCTCCTCCTGACGCTGCAACTGAAGCTCTTCTTCCTCTTCCTCGGCCTGTCGTTGCAGATCGCCCGGACCGACGGCCGATATGGGTCCGGCATTGCCACCGGCGACAATCCTGTCGGCGATACGGTCTGCCTCCTGTTCGAATGCGTCATCCGGCCTGCCGATGGTGAGCTTGGCCTGAACGCCCAGTTGCTCGCTGGCCTCGCATTCGGCGCATTGTCCCGATGGGCCGGGTGTTCCTCCGCAACTGCACGCGCGCTGAACGAGGTTGGTCACGACCTGCGGCGCAGACCCCGGCGCGGGTTTCGGGACGCGCATTGTTTCGGTCATGACCAGATCCTCCAATGCTGATGCAGGGTGCGTTTCATCGTTTAATCGCCCCCACGGTTGCCGATGCGATCTGACTTGTGATCCGGCCTTTTCCGGTCAGTTCGGCGCGGGCTGTATCGCGCGATCCGCCTTGACCGGAAACAGTGCTTCCAAAGGAGTTTGGCAGTTCCGACAATTCCCGGCGCAGCGCCGCCTTCAGTTCTTCCCGGCTCAGGTGGGCGCCGTCCGTTGTCACCGAGTCAATCTGCAATCTGATCCGGGTCATCCGAACACTCCTTGCTCATTGGTCGAAAAAGGTTTCTCCAGTTTTGCGTATTCCCGCTGCGCCGCCCGCGCGATGTGGTGCATCCCGACGGGTTCCGGCGCCGAGGCGGCAAGGTAGGACGCATTGAGCGCGACAGAGCGGATCGAGCCGCCGGAAATGGCCAGACGGGCCAGCGCGCCGTGATCCAGCCGGTCGCAAGGCGTCTCGGGCGGAAAAACGCGCGCCCAGATCTCGGCCCGCGCCTGCACGTCGGGAAACGGAAAGTTCACCACATAGCGCAATCGGCGCAGAAATGCCGTATCCAGTGCCGATTTCTGGTTGGTGGTCAGAATGGCAAGGCCGCGATAGGTCTCCATCTTCTGCAGCAGATAGCTGACCTCGACATTGGCGTACCGGTCATGGCTGTCCTTGACCTCGCTGCGTTTTCCGAAAAGGGCATCTGCTTCGTCAAACAAAAGGATCGCGCCGCCATCCTCGGCCGCAGCAAAGATGCGGGACAGGTTCTTTTCCGTCTCGCCGATGTATTTGCTGACGACCTGACTCAGGTCGATGCGATAAAGATCCAGCCGCAACTCTGCGGCCAGAATTTCGGCGGCCAGGGTCTTGCCGGTTCCGGATGGGCCGGCAAAAAGCGCCGCCGCCCCCAAACCGCGCGGGCTTCGGGCTTCCCAGCCCCAGGCAGTGTTGACCCGCCAGGCGTCGCGCAGATGCCCGGCCAGATCCTTCAGGATCGCCGTCTGCGCCTTGGGCAGAACGATGTCGTCCCAGACCGCATGGCTTTCGATCCGTTCGGCCAACCCTTCCAGCGCGCGCCTGCCCTGATTGCGGGCCGCCTGCCACAAGGCGTCGGAAAGGTCCTGACCCGGGTTCGTCGCCATATCCACCGCCGCTTCAATGGCGGGCGGGTCAAGGGCGAACTGGCCGGACAGGCGATCCAGAACGGGACCGAGCGCGTCGGCACGCGGCCCAAGAGCGCAACGCCAGACCTCAAGCCGGTCACCGAATGCCGGGGCCTCCAATTCCAGACGCACGCGCGGCGTTCGTTCGACATGAACCGGTTCGTCCGAGGACAGAATGACGGGGCCGCTCAGCAATTCGGCCAGCGCCGACGCACCCGAGACCGCGCCGGCGACACTTTCGATCAGGACGGCCCCCGCCGACAGCGCCAATTCCCGATTGAGAAGAACGCAAAGCGCCTGCCGTTGGGTCCAGTCGGCGGGGATGTCGATCGCGTGCAGACGGAAGAGCGGGACGTTCAGCCGCCGGACAGCGGAAAGAGCCACCTGCCGGCGCGATAGCCGGCCCCGCCCGACAAGCTGGATCAGCGGCAGTTGGCTCGGGTCGCGCCAGAGATTCGCAATTGTTTCGGCCTGTTCGGGGTCCGTTGCGGGCCGATCCCGTTCCGGATTGCACAGGTGGACCAGACCGTCCAGCCGCCGGTCAAGATAGTGAATGCCCAGCATCGCCTGAAGAATTCGCTCATCCAGACGCAGGGCGCGGGTGCGGATCGGGCCCTGGCCGTCCAGGTCGACCAGCCTCCAGCGGCGCAATGGCGCCTCGGGGCACAGGATATCCCAGACTGCCGGACCGATCAGCCGTTCCAGCATTGCCGGGTTCAGTGCGCCGGTACCGTTGAGTTGCTCGACCGAGGCGGCAATACCTTCGTCCAACTCGTACCCGGCCGTCAGGGCCAGCACTTCCTGTTCGACACCGGATAACCCGAACACATGGGCCAGAATCGGCAGGGCCGACGTCGCCGGAGGCTCGAAAGGTGGCAATGCGGTGCCGGAAGCCAAAGCGCCTAGTCGCGCGCTGACTTGCATCAGGGCGGTGTCGAGCCCCTCGCGAACCAGGGTCAGCGTAATGCCGGCGTTTGGTTTCATTTCGGCGGTCATGGGATTGTCACCGTTTCAAGGCTGGGTGGGGTTGTCGTCAGATCGATGACCGGACTGTCGATGCCATCGACCCGCAACCGGACCGGAACTTCGGTGCCCGAGGCCAAGCCCGCAAAAGCAGCGGTTGCGTCGCTTGCCGGGCCGACCGGGCTTGGCAACACCTGCATCTGTGTTCCTGCCAGAATAGCAAGGCTTTGTCCGGGCCGGACCGGAGGTGCGCATGTCATGGTTATGTTCATGTCGGGAGGTGCGGGAACGACTGACGCGGTGCTGTCCGGCGCAAGTGCCAAAACCAGCGCATTAGAGACGATTTCGCGGCCACCCGCCTGTCGCTGAAGCACATCGATGGCATAGGGGCCGATCCGCCATTGGGCCGGGTCCAGCGAGGTGCCGGTAGCAGGGTTGCCCGCGCCCAGCGGCGTGCCGGACGGCAATGTCACGATCAGCCGGTCAGGTGATACGGGTAGTTCCGGGGCGAGGGTCAGGACCGTCCCGGTGCCAGGCTCGGAAAAGCGCACACTGACCTCGGTCCCGGGTTGCCCGCCGTCCAGCGCGAACCCGGTCAGGATCACCTGACCTCCCATCCGCATGACCGGGTGCCCGTCCTGCGGCAGCGCAGCGGTCAGGGTCGGCACCGGTGGCAACAGCGAGGGACGCACGGAAACACCCGGGTCGCGGTCGGTCACCGGGTCGCGCAGGCCTCCGCGCGACAACACGGGCAAGGTCGGACGAATCGGGTGTTCACGCTGGATCAGAACCAATGACACGTCATAGGCGACGGTGGTCCGGTAACTGGCCTGAAACGCAGTCCATAGTTTGGACATGTCGTCCAGCGAGACCGCCCGAGGCGTGATCTTGAGCAGCTCGATCTGATCGGCCAGTTCAGACGCGCGGATCGGATCGAATTCCACCGGCGGCAGGATGTCGTCAATTGTCGCCGCCTCAAGCGCGGCACGAATGGTTTCACGGCCCAATATCCCGTTCTCGTGAAACAGTTGCATCGCATAGCCCAGCAGAATCTCGGCATGCAGCGGCTCGCCGGACACGACGGTGATGATATAGTGCAACTCCAGCGCCAGCGTCGGGCGTTGGGTCAGTTCGCCTGCGGCATTCCGGGTCGGCAGATCGTTGTTTCTGAGGGCGGGACTGTGTGTGGCGCCATAGAGGAAAATGTTGATTTGCGTGGGCTGATCGCCCTCGTCCGTTACCACACGGTCGAGTGGCAGCGCCGTAACGGTGAAGTCTGATCCTAATACCTGACTGATGTCGCCCGTGATCAGGGCGTCGTTCAGAAGGTCTCGCAACAGCTGGGTCACGGCGGCAATGGCCAGAACATTGCTCATCTCCGCCTCCCGCGCAGATAGTCGGACAGCGAGGGCAAAGCGGGCGGCTGCCGCGCCGGTCGCGGTGGTTGTTTCGGGGTGGCGGACCTCACATCCAGGCGGCCGATCCGGATCGTGATTTCCTGCTCGGGCTGCTCAGTGATCTCGGGTCGTTTGTCCCGCTGGGAGGGAGGGCGCACAGGTTCCAGGGCACTGACGGGCAGTTCTGCTTCCGCAACTTGAGGCAGAAGCGGTTCCGGAGGTGCAGACTGGATTGCAGTCGCAGTTTCAGTCGGCTTCGATCCGGTCGGCATGGGCTCCGGAGCGTCCCGGACGGCGGCCTTCACGCCGGATGCATTCGGCATGCTTTCCGAGTTCGCGTTCAACACTGGAGAGAATGAGGCATTGTCAGGCAGAATTTCCTCACGAGACGCTGGTATGTTCTGGTTCTTGTGAAGTATTTCGTGTCGCTCTGGCGGATGCCGCGCAGGAGGTTGCGAAACGTCGCCCACATGGGCCAGCTTGGTGGCTGGCGGGAGCTGAGGCGCGGGCGGTATCGGTTTCAGGTTTGATTGCGGGTCAGGTGGAGAAAAATTCAAGGGACTGGTTTGGGGCGACTGGGCTCGTGTTTCAACGCGCGTCTCGACAAATCCGGTATCGCCTCGGCTCTCGAACCGCGATGGCAGGCGTGGCCGCAGCCCACCGCTTGCCTGACCTGTAGCGCGGCGTACGAGGGATTGGAGAAAACGGCTCATTCCGGCCTCGCCAGAGTCAGATACGCCCGACGGCGCGCAGGGCTGAGTGACAGGATTTCCGCTTCGGTCCAGCCATAACTGGCGGCAAGTTCGGCAATTTCGGACAAGAGCGCGGTTGCCGCATGTTCAACGGCGGCCCAGACATGCGAGGGCACATCAAGCGTTTCCGTCCAGCCCGCGCCGCAATCGGGGCACGTCAGCGACGTGACCAGTTCCGCCGCCATTGCCTCCTCTTCAATTTGTCGATCCAGTTCCGGGGAAGGTTTCAATCCCGGAGCCAGCCATTGGCTCAGGGCTGCCGGCATTTCATGCGGTTCCAGCGCCGTCATTGCCGCAACATCCCGGCTTGTGATGGCGCGCGGCTCAACATCCTCCGCCTTATCCACAGCCAGGGCCTCGATCAGCAACCCGATGTCGATCTCGGTTTCCAATTCCGCGCCGCATTCGGCGCAGGCGGCCCGTGCGGGCAGGGATGGCCCGAACGTGCAGCGGCGCACATCCAGCAATCGTCGATCGCGTTCGGCCAGCGACAGTCCCGCAGGGTCTTCGCCACCGGATCCAGCCGCCCAAAGGATTGCCAGGGCGCGGTCCAGCGGTTGCCGGTTGGCGCCTGCCTCCCATGCGGCCAAAAGGCCGGTTGCGGTCAAACGGTCCTGCATTTGCACCTCATTCAAACGGCTTCATGCCCGGAATTGCGGATCAGAAGGCCGGTTCGGTCGGTTCCTGAACATCCGTGTCGCGGACCCACCCCTCGTTTTCGAGTTTGATCGTCTGAATTGCGACGGCGTTCGCGTTCGCGTCCAGCTCCGGCAGGGCCTGAAACTCCGACACCCAGCAACGGAAGACCTGATAGGCGATCGCGAGCTGACCCGCCTCGTTATACATTTCGATGATGATGTCCTTGCGAAAGTCCTTGAGCGACGTCTCGGCCCCCAAACCGGCACCAAAGGACCAGACCTTGTTGGCCCAGGCTTCGAATTCCGGGTCGTGGGTGACACCCCGCTCCAGAGTGATCGCCTCGAACTTGGACCGGCCCGGCGACTTGCGGCCCGTCGACGGGTCGCCGCCAACCCGATGCTCGACCACTTCGGTGGTGCGCTTGAGCGCGCCCACTTTGGATATCCCGGCAACGAACCGACCATCCCAGCGGACCCGGAACTTGAAGTTCTTGTAGGGATCGAACCGTTGTGTGTTGACGCTGAATTCAGCCATGTCTGTTCGCTCCTCTTGTTAGGTCGGGCTTTGCCCGGCGATCTGCTGGATCGAAATGACGACAAATTCCGCAGGCTTCAGCGGCGCGAACCCCACGTGAATATTGACGATGCCAAGATCGATGTCCGCCTGTGTGGTGGTCGAGGAATCGCAGCGCACGAAATAGGCGTCCGACGGTTTTGTCCCCTGGAACGCCCCTTGCCGGAAAAGAGTGTTCATGAACGAGCCCACCGCCAGCCGTATCTGCGCCCAGAGCGGCTCGTCATTGGGTTCGAACACGGCAAACTGGGTTCCGCGATACAGGCTTTCCTCGATGAACAAGGCGGTCCGGCGAACAGGGATATACTTCCACTCGCTGGTGCGGGCATCCGCCCCGACAAGCGTGCGAGCACCCCAGCTGACAGTTCCGAAGACCGGGAACGTGCGGAGGCAATTCAGCCCCAGCGGGTTCAGAACCCCGTTCTCGGGATCGGACAGGACATAGTCCAGCGCCTGCACCCCGTTCAGCCCTGCGTCGATTCCGGCAGGCGCTTTCCAGACGCCGCGCGCATTGTCCGTTCGCGCCCATAGCCCTGCCATCAGGCCGGAATTCGGAAATGATCGCAGCCGCCCGTTCTGCAGCGGATCGGCAAGGCGGATACGCGGGAAATAGGCGGCGGAGTTGGTGCTTTTCAGCGACGAATTCGCCCCGTCGTTGACCCAGTCACGCGCTTCGTCAAGCGTGTCCACGTTGGGATCGATATCGACGATGATCATCGCGCGTCGCTCTTCGCAATAGGCGATGGCCTCGGCCAGAACCGGAACTTCGAAATTACCGGGGATGGTGAAGATGTTGAAAAGGTCCGCCTCTTCCAGCGCGTACATCCCTGTCTTTGCCGCGCGGCTGCCGGTGAAGAACGTGCCTGCACTCGGCGGAATACCATCGCTGCCGCCCAGCCCGGCAACCTGTGCGGCCGAGCTTTGCCCGACACCGGGCTGATAACCTCCGATGTTGGCAAGGAAGGTGTCATCCGGGGCCGCAGCCCCGCCGGTAAGGCCCAGTTCGGCGGCGCCCGCTCCGGCAAAGGTAAAGGCCAACCCCGGTACCGCGGTGCCGGGGCGGACCACGAGGGTATCGTCAACGACATCCACCAAGGCTCCGGAAAAGGCGGGCTCGGAACTGGCCACCAGAGCGGCCTGTATCTGCGCCCGGGCTTCACCCATACTAGCCGGAACCGGGTTGAGTTGGTGGGTCAGCGATTGAATGGTCGCACCGCTGACTGCTCCGGCCGCGTCGAGGGCGACCAGATTGACGGTAACAGGATCGTTCAGGGCGATGGTCAGTGTCGAAAAGTCGGGAATTCTGTCGCCGGTTGTACCCGAGGCGGCGGGGCGGGTTTCGCGGGCGCCGGCTATTTCGCGACCGCCATTGACGACGCCTAGGCCCAGTACCGCCGCAACGTTCTGCGAGGCCGCGTTCCGGAACACAACAGACGACCGCCGACCCGGATCGCCGGAAACCCCGGTCAGGACCCCGCCTGTGTTGTTGCAGACAAAACCGGTCACGCCGTCAATGGCGTTCACGCGGTCCTGAATCCGCTGGCGCAGGTCTTCGACCGTGGCCAGGTCATTCGCTCCGTCAAAGAGCCGGATTTCGGTCGAGGGGCCGCCGTCGATCGAGACATTCAGCCGCCGTGTATCTTCGGTCAGCGCAGCAACATCGCCGTCGGCCAATGTGACCGAACTTTCCGAGCTTCCGGCCAGAGTGCCCGGAAGATCGCTGTCGGCAAGTTCAATCAGATCCGAGGCGGCGTTCACGGTATCTGCCGCATAGGTCGCCGCGCGATCGTTCATCGACAGGTTACGATGGGTTTCCGTGCGTAATGCAACCAGGCGGCCATTGCGCTCGCCCATTTCTGAGACCGTAAGGTTGAAGCTGTTGACCGGATCGGCGGTATCATAATCCACAATCAAAAGCAGCGAATTGCCCCAGATGCCTTCGCTTGACGCCTCGGCCGTCAGCGTGACTGCGCCGCCGGTCGTTTCCAGCGAGACCGAGGCGGCAGCGGCGTTCTCCGCCACGCGCACGATCCAGCAGGTTCCGCCGCCGTTGAGGAAGAAATGCTGCACGGCATAGGACAGGTCGCTGTCCACATTCAACCCGCCAAAGATGCGTTCGAAATCCCCATAGTTGAAGATTTGCCGGGCCTCGTCGACCGGTCCACGGGCGGTGTAGCCGACAAAAGCGCCAATGGCCGTGGGAACGCCGGCGATGGCACGGGCACCGCTTGGAACCTCCTGTATGTAGACGCCGGGGTAGGAAACGGAAACGGCCATGACCAATGCTCCTCGTTTGGAATGAATGCACAACGCCATCGCCCCGGCCACACGGACCAGCACCTTCCGACCGGACGATCGGCCAACTATCAGGTTTTGTCAGTCGTTCAGCATCTGTGTTCGGCGTGGACCACGCCGAAACAACTAGAAATACATTTAATGCCCTTGAATTAACTGTTTCCCCCGCTCCGATTCGAGTCAAGGGAACCAACAAATTAGGCGGATTCCAGCGCATTGGCCGAATATGAACTGTAATCAGAGGTTGAGTGGTATGATGTCCCGCCTCGGAGCAAGCCGGGCGACATGCAGTACGGCCATCGGTCCGGGCATGGGCGCATCAGCACCGGCTGTCTGCATTTGGGACATCCGGCCCCTGATGAAAATTGGTCGATTTCCGAACGGCTCGGCACTGGTACCAATGAGGTTCATTCCGTCCGTCCGGCGGACATGTAGATGGATCTTTTCTGGCCGCCGGCCTCCGATTGAGCCGACCTTCGGCCTGATCGGCAACCAGTCACGTATTGCGCCGATCCGGCACGATTGAATCCGCAAGAATTGTCAAAACCGCGGCCGGTCAGGGCCGCGGTGTTCTCAAACAGCTTCAGCATTCTAGTCAGGCGACAACGCTTTCCTCGGGCGCACTCAGCGAAATCACCGCCACGACCGCGATGCCGTTGAGCCAGTAAAATGCCGCATCGAGACCGGAAAACCCGAACAGGCTGGGCGCGAACAGGAATGTGATCCCGACCAGCAGATCCACCGCCAGATGGAACTTATACGGCAGAACCCGCCAGACGCCCAGATGGTGATCGGTCAGAACCGTCAGAACAAAGGCCGCCATGCCGGTTACAACCGACAGCCAAAGCGCCATTGGATTGGACTGACCCAGCCCCAGCAGGAAAGGCAGCCCGATCAGGGCGAACGCGACCGGGTAATCAAGATAGGCATGGATATTGCGGGTGACGAAACGGATGGACATGAACTTTCCTTTCTTTGATCGATGTACATCAAAGATAGAGGCCGTCCTCCGAACGATTGAGCCTTGAACGTTCAGATTACATTGCTGTTCGTTCAAAGATAGGCCGCATCAGTGCATCGCCTTGTAGGCCGCCGGCGATACGCCGATCTGTTTCTTGAAAACGCGCGAAAAGGCCGCCTCCGAGCTGTATCCGGCCTCGGCAGCGGCATCGGCGACATTCCAGTGGTTCTCGACCAGCCCGTGGCAGGCGATCTGCATGCGCCATTCCGTCAAGTATTGCATCGGCGTGGTGCCCACCTTCTGCGCAAAGAGCTGCGCAAACGCGGTGCGCGACATGCCCGCTTCGCGCCCCAATGTCTCGACACTCCAGTCGTGGGCGGGCGCGCGGTGAAAAGCTGTCAGCGCGCGGGAAATCCGTTGGTCCGCAAACCCCGCGAGTGCGGTCTCGGTGGGGCTTTGATGTTCAAGATAGGCCCGGATGGCCTGGGCAAACAGAACTTCGGACAGCTTCAGCGCAATCAGGTCACCCCCGATCCGGGCACCGTTCACCTCGGATCCGATCATACGCAATGTCGCCTCGATCCAGGCCCCGGCCTCCTCGCCGTAGTTCTCGATCAGGATATAGGGCGGCAGGCGATCGATCAGCATGTGGCCCGTTCCCTTGCTGCCTGGCGCGCCGGAAAACGAGAAATGGCCGCAGATCAGCTGCGTATCGCGTTCCTCGTCCGCGCCGCCATAGATCAGAACCCCGTCGCCCTTGTACCCGGCCAGATCCAGAACCCGATCCAGCGGCAGTGCGTTGATCGGCTTCACCTCGTTGCACAGCAGGGCGTGCGCGGCCCCATGCGGGATAAGGACCAAATCCCCCTGCCTCAGCCGCAGGGTTTCGGCAGTCGAAGAAATATATACTTTCAACTCTCCGCGCTGCACGAAATGAAACCGTGCCACGTTTTCATAAGCAGGCACCTTGATCCCGAACGGTGGCGTGAATGAGGTCCGGAAATACAGGGTTCCGCGCAGGGAAAGGCGGGTCAGGATATCACTGAGAAGATCTAACATGAAGCCAAGATAGGCGCGCGCGGCAATTCATCCATATTACTGAACGATCTGCATGATATTTTGTCCGATCAGTTCTATTCGCCCGAGCGTGAAAAGCTGAACCTACGCAATTTCGCGCCCATCTTCGAAACCAAGCGGACAAACGCGAATGGTGCCGAACGGCTTCTGCTTCTATTTTGGTCCTGAAGCCAAAGTCTACCGGAGGCTACGGCGTGGGGACGGCGACTACATCGAACTGGAGCGCGATCCTGGCACCTGGCTGGGTTTTGGACGTGTCCATTGCCAAGGCATCTATGGGCTCAGAGTCGCCATGCAATGCCGCGGCGTTTTAACGGTTTTGTTTGAGAAGTCGCCCGTGATGACGGCCCATTCCTGCCGTTGGCCAACGGGACAAGATGCTGCGGTCGCAGCCCGCATAGCGGTCGTTCGCTGCGATGGCGAAATGAAGGGATTGGGGAACTAGCGCTCTGCGGACAAAGGGAACTTTCACCGGGCAGGTGCCAAGGTCTGCTTCCGGATTTCTTTAAGATTTTCGAGCGTTTCTTCTTTGGCTGAATAAGGAGGCGATTGCGGCTTCAAAAAAACACTAATGTCGGCGATCTCGCTTATGCCAGCGTCGATACAGGCGTCCTTTGAAATATCTACTTGCCACGCCACAGCAACCAATACGTGACACCAAACGCCAGACCGAGTCCAGAATACCCAACGAAATAAAGCGGCTCCAGGTCCGTCGTATCGAGTGTAATGACCTTTCTGGCAACGGCCATCAGGGCAGTTGCAACTACCAGCTTCACATGTATGACATCGGCCGTCAGGTAGAGCGTGACATTCGTGTAAATCTCGATAGCGATCAGCACAACAAGCGCGGCCGCAAAAACCTCCAACAGAACACTGACGTCAAGAATCAGGGCCGGTGGACTTACAAGCTTGATGTAGAACGAGTAACCGGCGTCGATGACGGCAAATCCGATCACAACGACCATGAACAAAGACATCACCCGAACGGCGTGTCGAATGAGCCGATTGCAGCTTCTGACAATCAGATCCTAATGGTCAGGGTCAAGCTCGACATGCGCTTGCGCATTGCGTTGCATCTGATCGGCCATCAAGACCTCCCTATTTTCGACGTTTCATAAAAAGTTCTTCAGCCAAACGTCAGCGCCCTCTGGGCAAGACGACCTGAGCCTGCAAACGCAAGCGAACGCCTTCGGCACCCACTTCGGGCGCTTCGAGCCAATAGCCCGCCCCCGCTTGCAGATTGACCGGCAGCGCCCCCCATTGGACCAGCTTGGAGACCGAAGCGTTTATAGGCACAGCCCAGGCATCAGTTTCCCAGTCATAGGCGCTTTCGCTTTGCAGCGAATAGGTCCACGCGCCTTCGGTGGAATAAGCAAGAAAGGGCTGGACAAAACTCACATTCGTGGGGGTGTCGGGGTTGCTTTCTAGATCCCACAGATGATTGGCCAGCGCACCATAGGTCCACGGACCGGTCTGTCGCAGTGCAATGCCGGTGATCCCAGCAGCCCATGTATCACTCGATACGTCGCTAAAGGTTGGAAAGCGCACAACGGGACCCACGCCCCACGTTATGTCCCCGGTTCCGATTGGCGAGAACCACGCAGAGAAAAGGATATCTCCGAACCCCTCCTGGCGTGTGCCCGGCACAACGTCTTCCTGCCAGATGTAAGGAATGATAGTTCGGGTGATCAGGTTAAGGTCATCGTTCAGTTGAAAGGGCACGACTGGTTGAAAGTTCAGCGTGGTGCGCGAGCCCTGATCAGAGACGCCCAGATTTTCATCATGGTTCAATTGAAACGGAACCGAGACGATTGCCGCAAGCGGGTTGGCCAGTTCCTGGGCCAGATCGGATGCCTCGTCTGCAACGGTTGTGGTTCCGGCACTGGCTGCAAAAAGCAGCCCCATAAGAGTATGGGATCGACGCATAGCCGTGTACTCCTTTTGAAATGCAGGTTGGGCGAGCGGCCTAGTTGATCGGCTCCAACTTCGGGAAGGTCCAGTTGCCGTTCAGGATTGCATCCTCCGGCTCATAAAGGCGGATCGCATAGTTCCAGCCCGAAGTGATCGGCAGACAGTTCACGCGGCCATCGTCGCACCCACCGAAATGCAACGTGACCGAGCCGTCTTCTGCTGCTTCGGCTGTGTAACCGTTGTAGCTGTTTACGCCCAGATCATTGGCTTCCAGAAAGCCGTCACCGTTATAGACAGTCACCGACCAGAACGCCCGAACCGGCACATCCTTGACGGTTACCGCATGCGGTGTTTCGCCGTCATTCTGATCGACCGCGTCCAACAGATAGATCGCGGCCTCAGGCGGAAGACCGCCCCAACCCGAGAACGCACCGACCAGAAACTGAACCGGATCAATCTCGTCCTTTGTTCTGCCAAAGGCGCGGGCTGAATCGGTGCCCAGCAAGGATAAATCGTTTATCGCCTGACGCGCAGTGGCAAGTTGTTCGGTGTTCCAGTTGGGCGCGTCAAACGGGCCCGTTCCACCGCCGCTGACGACAATTCCATCCTGTGCCGCTTGCGCGGCGGCAATATCATCCGGGTCAGTCACATCGACGAATGTGCGAAACGCGATGAAACCAAAGCGCGTACCAAGGTCTTCCTGTGTGATTTGATACGTGCCGGGCTCTGCCTCGGCATACATGAAGTGGTCCTGATTGATGACATGCATCGAGATATAGCGGCCATCCGCTTTAGGCAGTGTCACTTCGACGGGTTCGCTCAAATCCAGCAGAACGCCGGAGTAGAGCGTGTCCTGGTTCATGCGGATGACGGGCTGGTTATCCGGTGTGGTGGCTTCGCGCATATGCCCCAATTCGCCAACAGCGAGGCCGAGATTGGCCATGTTGGTCCGAAACATGTGATCTGTCTCGGCGCGCACAAGGGTGTCGACGGTCACATCGACCATGTCTTCGGCCCAAACGCCTGTCGGGAGTGTAAGCGCGACTGTCAGAAGAAGCTTTTTCATCGTAAGCATCCTGTTGTTCAGTTTGCGGGTTCTACGGAGGGGAAGACCCAGCTTCCGTCGATGACCTCTGGGCCCGGCTGATAAAGGCGCACGGCATAGTTCCAGCCATCCATGATCGGGAGACAGTTCACACGTCCGTCGTTGCAACCGCCGAAGTGCACGGTCACACTGCCATCGTCATTCTTGGTGCCTGAGACCGAGTTGACCACATACGTGTCGAGGGAATTGAGTTCAAAAAACCCGTCTGCATTATAAAGGCTCACGGACCAGAATGCGTTCACTGGCACATCCGCCGGGACCTGGATTTTGTATTCCCCAAGCGGCAGGCCGGGCTCGATATTAAGATAAAAGGCCTCGTCTTCTGGCAGCCCACCAAAGCCGACTGCTGTGCCAAGGAAATGGCGTAATGGGTCTACATGATCTGCCTTACCAAAAGTCCGGACGCTGTCTGTGGCGAACCTGCCCAGCTCAATTGCGGCTTGGCGCAGCGCCTCAAAGCTCTCCGCGTCGTAATTGGGCATTTCGAAGGGCGTTGCGGAGGCAGCATCAATGGTGAACCCGTCCTGAATTGCATTGACCGCCGCAACATCCTTGGGGCTCTCGGCATCCACCAGTATTCTCATGAAAACAAGTACGTAGGGGGTATGGAATGTACCCATGTCAAGCTGGAACACACCGCCACCGTCGAACACTTCATTGATGAAATGATCCTGATTGACCACCATCGTCGTCATGTATCGGTCGCCCACATCGGGCAGAGTCAAGGTTGCGCCTTGGCTGATATCAATAACCGCAACGCTGTAGAGTGTGTCGCGATTCATCCGAATGGTGGGCTGATTGTCGATGGGGGTGGGTTCTTTGAAGTGAAAGAACTGATTTACGCCTCCGGCCAGGCCATTGTACGTCTTCAGTTCATTGTCTGTAGCAGCCCGAACAAAGTTGTTTATGGTAATGGGCACTTCGTATGTCTCAGCAAGTGCATCGACCGTGGTATCAAAGCTCTGAGCGGTCGCTGTGCTTCCAATCAGGACAGCTAAAGCAGCAAGTTTCCAGCGTTTGTGCGTGAGATTCATAGTTTGCCCGCTCCACTAGCCAATTACAGAAATGCATTGCTTGATGGTCCCGGCACCTGATCAAAAGCGCATTCTCACGCCTCTCATTTTGTTGTTTTTTAAAATGCTACAATTGGAGCCTTGGCCATCTCTCTCCAACAAACCACAAAGTTCGAATGTATGCCCTGACAGATTGGAGCGACCGCTTCCGAAAACTGGTTAAAAATGACAGGTAGCGATAGCGTTTCGGCCAACAACTAGAAACTCTCTTTGCATATTGACCCGACGGCGGTCCTATTATTCGTGTGGTGATGTCAATCTCTTAGAGCGCACTCTCTGCGGGTAGCGTGGTTCAATTCGATTGAGCCCCTACCAGCGGGCACCTGACTTTTTTACCTCAAAAAGTGACTTCCGCTTTGACGCAGGTCAGGGACACAGAGCCGCGCTGGTCTATGCTTGACGTGCCCGACCTTTCAATTGCGGGGTCTTAAGGAGCTATGATGACAGGGCATGACGCACATGCTCAACACAGAACACCGCCGCTTACACGCGGGCGGGTTATCGTGCCGCTTTTGCTTGCGTTTCAAGAATCCGGTCAATCTGTAGAAAGTCTCCTAGCGGAATTCGATCTATCCTTCTCGGAATTGACCGCTCCGAGTTGTTTCATTCCGCACGACACTGTCTATGCCGTGTTTGAAGCCGTCGCACAAAAGACATCCCCAGACTTTCCAGCACTTGTTGGTCAAACTTCAGATCCGACCGTTGCATCCCCATTCGGACAGGCCTTTCGCGTAGCAAAGTCGCTGGCCGATTTCATTGCCAGGTTTTGCGTTCATGCGGGAAACAACACAAACGCGGTCACCATGACACTCGATGTCTCTGGAGAGTTCGCCGTGCTGTCCGCCAAACGCAGGTTCACGCCATGCTGTTCGCCCGCCTATATGGATGCGTTTCAGATCAGCCGATGGGCTACGTTGCTGCATGAAACCGCAGGTCAGCGTTGGGAAGCAAATAAGGTTCTTGTGCGTGTGAACCGTCCTGATCTGCTCCCGTCTTACTTCTACGGTATCCGGGCGGTAGGTGCGGGCTCAGACGGGTATTCCATCCGCTTCCCAAGTGCCTGGCTTTTGTTTGAACTGGTTAACCGAACCGCGACCGAGTACGTGTTGACCACTCAGGACGAAAAAAACCCTGTACCTACAGACTTGTTGAGTTCGATCCAAAGCGTTGCCAACTCAAGGGTCGGGCGCACGGACTTGTCGGCTACGGCGCTCGCCAAGGCATGCGGTTTTCGAGGCGCGGTTCTCAACCGACGGCTTGCTGTCTATGGGACATCACTGTCGCGCATCGTCATCGAAGCCAAATGTGACCAGGCGAAACATCTGCTTTCCAAGTCTGAATTGTCGGTGGGCGATATCGCTGATCATTTGGGATACTCTGACGCGACGGCCATGACACGGGCCTTCAAGAAATGGACGGGTCAAACACCGTCAGAGTTTCGCGCCCGTGAAATGAATAGCGTTAAGGCATCTGTTCCGATACTCGACCCGGTCGAATGCGATTGTGAAACGTAACAGGACAACGGCGCGGCCCATCTTTTGCCGCGCCTCGAACTCGGGATAGGCAAAGGGGGGAGCGGGCCATGGCGTGCTTAAAAATACGGTGTATCGCAAGCAGTTTTCTGGTTGCGGCGACGATGCTGCCCGGCGGATCAACAGCAGTGGCACAGGACTCCGACTGGAGTTTTTCCGGCAGCTTCTACATCTACGCGGCGGACACCAAGACAACCATTGGATCGCTGGAGTCGGAACTCAGCTTCAGTGAAGCGGTTGAAAACCTTGATCTGGCATTCATGGGTACACTTGAAGCGCGAAGTGGCCGGTGGTCGCTGATCGCGGACTACATGCGCACAGACCTGTCCTTTGACAATGACACTCCCGGCCCGGTGTTCAGTGGCGCTGAAACCAGTCTGAAGACGCAGTTTTTAAGTGGATATGCCGCTTACACGGCCTATCAAGACCAAAACCTGGCCGTCGATCTCGGTGGCGGGTTTCGCTGGTTTGAGACGAGCAGCACGATCACTCTGGTCGGCGGCCCCACCCCGGCACCAAGTTCCAGTGCCAGCGACGATTGGATAGACCCTCTGATTGCGGCCCGTATCCGGTATCAGATCAATGACCGATGGTCGGCCGTTGCCTTGGCCGACTATGGTGGATTTCGCTCAGATCGCGAAACCGCACAGTTTTTGGCAACGGTAGGTTATGCGATCGCTCCAAAGTGGAATTTGCGCGCAGGTTATCGCTACATCATGGTCGACAAAGGTGAAGTTGACAGCAGGTTCAAGCTCTCACAATTCGGACCCGTGTTGGGTGTGACCTACAGCTTCTGAGTAAGGGCATTATGCGAAAGGCGGCCATGCCGAACACAAACAGGTCTGTAGTATCGAAGTTGCGCCAAGGCGCGAGCAGCGGTGCCGACATGCTTGGGACCGACAATTGCAGCCGGATGCGAACAGTCGGACAAAGGCAATTCAGAAAAGGAACGACGAGGCGACTGATTGCCAGAGCTTTGCCTGCGGCAACCGTGTGTTCGTTCTGTGTCCTCGCTGCCTGCGGGCCAAACATCTATGACGAAATTGAACTGATGCCCTCCCCAACGGTCTATGCCGAGGCTGCTTTTGACCCTTACAAGGACATCACGGAAGACAATTTCGTGCAGCGTTCGCAGCTATTCTACGCTACAGATCGGCTGCCCGCGGTTCCCGGCGACCCACAAGCCTATTACAACAATGAGCGCGGTCACATTCTGCGTACCGGCATTGCCGAAGTGCAAAGCAACCCCCCATTGGCGACGTTGAAAAAGCTTCGCCACGTTACCATGACGCGCGACCGCGCTAAGGACTACACGCTCAGCTTGTCTGACGTACAAGAGATTGGTGTCATGCCGTTCAGTGTCACGCGCTACATGAACGATCCACCTTCGCAAAAGGAGATGAAGGCAGCCGGACTTCGGTTTGCCCAATGGATTGACGATCACCTTGCAGCCTCTCGCAACAAAGACATTTTCATCTATGTCCATGGCTACAATGTCGATTTTGATTACTCGACCCTTGTCTCCAAAGAGTTGCAACACTTTCTGGGCTATCAGGGCGCCTTCATCAGCTACAACTGGCCCGCTACACCCAATCGCTTGGCGTATTTTCGGGATCAGGAATCTGCATTGGCGACGCGCCGCAATTTGCGTTCTCTTGTCGAATACTTGTCGGCAAACACCAACGCCCGGCGCATTCACCTTATAGGATACAGCGCAGGCTCAAGGCTCGCATTTGAAGCCGCCTATCAGATTGCTTTGCGGCCTGGGCCAAAGCCGCGGCTGGGGCAGTTGATCCTGATCAGCAGCGATCTTGATCGAAGCTATTTCTTGCAATCAATTGAAGACGGCCTTCTGGATGCCGTTATAGGTGTGACACTCTATCAATCGCAGACCGATTCAGCGCTGGCGATGTCACGGTTGGTCTTCGGCCGCGACCGTCTGGGTCAGGTTTCCGATGAAGCAATAAATGGGTCTCTGTTCCAGCGCCGACTGTCTGAGATGAAAACCCTACATATCATCGATGTGACCGAGGCCGAAGCAGCCGATACAGGAAACGGGCATTGGTACTTTCGGTCTTCGCCCTGGGCCAGCAGTGACCTGTTCATTTCTCTGCTTACAGACCGAGATCCTCAAGCGCGCGGGCTTGTGCGTGCTCCGGGCGAAGCTGTCTGGAGTTTTCCATCGAATTATCCGCAGACACTGCAACGCTTTCGAAATGGCAGCTAGTACTGGGACTCCAGTGGGTCAGAACCATTAGAACCAGTTTCTGGATTTAATCTATGAGCCTGACAACGCACCTAGAATGCTCAACGCAAAGCTGACGTTCGAGCAACGCGCAGCATCGGTAGAAGTGGGCTCACTGCCGACATTGGATCGATCGCAGGATATTCCTCGAAAAGGAACTCGACCCGAGCAGGGATGGCCCATAAGGGATGAGGTGGGTGGCTCCTGCTCCACCGGCATCGAATGTGCCAAAGTGCAGTTATCAACGACTGCTAGGAAAGGAGCCACCCAATGACAGTAAAGACCGTCGGCCTCGATTTGGCCAAGGACGTTTTTCAAGTGCACGGCATTTCTGAGAACGGCCGGGTTATTTTCAACAAGCCGATCAAGCGCGCGAAGCTACTGGCCTTTTTTGAGACGCTTCCGCCCTGCGTCGTAGGCATGGAAGCCTGCGGTTCATCCCATCATTGGGGCCGTCAGCTGCGCACGCTCGGCCATGATGTGAAGCTCATGCCCGCTGGTTACGTCAAACCGTATGTGAAGCGAGGCAAGAACGACGCGGTTGATGCGGAAGCAATATGCGAGGCAGTTCGACGCCCGACCATGCGCTTCGTCGAGATCAAGACGGAGGACCAGCAAGCTATCCTCTCGATCCATCGCACGCGCGACCTGGCCGTCCGGCAACGCACTCAACTGGCCAACATGATCCGTAGCTTGTTGCGTGAGTTTGGGCACATCCTGCCGATCGGAATTGAAGCGG
>NZ_JBQFYW010000007.1:0-214152 GCF_056541825.1 Ruegeria sp. AF8
TATCGCCAGTGCCACCGCCGGTATCGCCAGTGCCACCGCCGGTATCGCCAGTGCCACCGCCGGTATCGCCAGTGCCACCGCCGGTATCGCCCGTGCCGCCACCGGTATCGCCAGTGCCACCGCCGGTATCGCCCGTGCCGCCACCGGTATCGCCAGTGCCACCGCCGGTATCGCCGCCCGTATCACCGCCGGTGTTGCCGGGATTTCCGTCAGCGCGACCGTCAGGGCCACCGCCGCCGGCCAATGATGACCCATCGCCGTCTCCACCCTCAAGAGAGGATCCGATCGAGGCCGTCGGGAAATCGGTCAGCACTGCTGCAAAACTGGGACAGGCGTTAGCCGTACGAGAAAGGATATCTTCGAAATCGGCACGACGTTGAAGATAACGCAACATCCTGGCTTCGACGACGCCGCATTCGCAAAGCGTTTCCGTGGATACCGATTTTTTCGCCGTATTCAGTGTGCATCTTTCTCCGGCGGCAAAACCAGAAGATGCCATTACAACCATGGACGTCGAAGCCAACATCAACGGAACGAAACGTACCTTGGACGTCATTTGTCACTCCAATCACTCGTTACTCAGATCAAGATCCCTATGCCGGGCACATGATCACCCCACAGGGGTCAAAACACATTTCAGCATTCGCCATAAAATTGCCCTGAAGGCAAGGTTGAAAATTCTTTACAATCGCGTGATGAGATCGGATTGGGCAATAAAAAAAGCCCTTTGAGACATGGTATCTCAAAGGACTTAAAAAAAGAATTGTGCACGATGGGATCAGAATGCGAGTTCAAGACCCTGTTTGTTGACCAAATTCGATTCCCTTTTCCCGCTTTTGTCAGGCGGATTTGGCCATTCTCTTGCGTTCGTGCGGGTCCAGAAACCTCTTTCTCAGACGAACGGCGTTCGGTGTGACCTCAACCAATTCGTCGTCGTCGATATAGGCGATGGCTTCCTCCAGTGAAAACTGAACATGCGGCGTCAGGCGCACGGCATCGTCGGTTCCCGAAGCTCTAACATTGGTCAGCTTCTTGCCCTTGAGCGGGTTCACCTCAAGATCGTTGTCGCGGGAATGCTCGCCGATGATCATGCCCTGATAGACATCGGCCTGCGGGCCAAGGAACATGCGACCACGCTCTTCAAGGTTCCAAAGCGCATAAGCCACGGCCTGACCTTTTTCCATCGAAATCAGCACGCCGGCGCGACGCCCCGGAATCGGTCCCTTATGCGGGGTCCAGCCGTGGAACACGCGGTTCAGGACACCCGTGCCCCGCGTATCGGTCAGAAACTCGCCGTGATAACCGATCAGCCCGCGCGAAGGGACATGGGCGATGATACGGGTCTTGCCTGTGCCGGCCGGGCGCATCTCGATCAGTTCTCCCTTGCGGGCGCCCGTCACCTTTTCGATAACAGCACCGGAATACTCGTCATCCACATCGATGGTGACTTCTTCGACCGGCTCAAGACGCTGGCCGTTTTCTTCCTGAAACAGCACCTGCGGGCGGGAAATGCTGAGTTCGAACCCTTCGCGGCGCATGTTTTCGATCAGAACGCCCATTTGCAATTCGCCACGGCCCGCCACCTCGAACGCTTCGCCGCCGGGGGTATCCGACACCTGGATCGCGACGTTGGATTCGGCCTCTTTCATCAGACGGTCGCGGATGACGCGGGACTGGACCTTTTTGCCATCCCGACCTGCCAACGGAGAATCGTTGATGCCGAACGTGACGGTAATGGTCGGAGGATCGATGGGCTGGGCGGGCAGGGCCTCGGTTACCTGTGGTGCCACAAGGGAATCCGCCACGGTTGCCTTGCTCATGCCGGCGATGGTAACGATGTCGCCGGCTTCGGCTATGTCGATCGGTTGCTGGCTGAGGCCGCGGAAGGCGAGGATCTTGGTGGCGCGGAAGTTCTCGATCAGCGCCCCGTCACGGCTTAGCGCCTTGAGGGTTTCCCCGGCCTTGAGCGTGCCGCTTTCAACGCGACCGGTCAGGACGCGTCCGATGAACGGATCGTTGCCAAGCGTCGTTGCCAGCATACGGAAGGGGTTGTTCTTGTGTGCGGCCTGTTTCGGAGAGGGCACGTGATCGACGATCAGGTCGAACAGTGCGGACAGATCCTGGCGCGGCCCGTCCAACTCCATATCAGCCCAGCCGGACCGCCCCGAGGCATACATGGACGGGAAATCAAGCTGCTCGTCATCGGCGCCGAGATTCGCGAACAGGTCGAAACATTCATCCAATGCCCGATCAGGTTCGGCATCGGGCTTGTCGACCTTGTTCAGAACCACGATGGGGCGCAGCCCCAGCGCCAGTGCCTTCGAGGTGACGAACTTGGTTTGCGGCATCGGGCCTTCGGCGGCATCCACCAGCAGCACAACGCCATCGACCATGCTGAGGATACGTTCGACCTCGCCGCCGAAATCGGCGTGGCCGGGAGTGTCGACGATGTTGATGCGGGTGCCTTTCCATTCGACCGATGTGGCCTTGGCCAGAATGGTGATACCGCGTTCGCGTTCCAGATCGTTGCTGTCCATGGCACGCTCGGCCACGGCCTGATTTTCCCGGAATGCCCCGGATTGTTTAAGCAGTTCGTCGACAAGGGTCGTTTTGCCGTGGTCAACGTGAGCAATGATCGCGATATTGCGAAGATCCATGAGAGGTCAGCCTTTGAACGGAAAGTTGCCGCGCGCATAGCGCGGCACGGCACAAGATACCAGCCCAAACCCGTCGTCAGTGGCCGGCGGACCGTGAAAAAAGGTGAATCACCAATATTCCGATAATAATCAGGCTCAGACCCGCGACCGCAGGCAAATCGAGTTTTTGGCCGAATACGATGAGTCCGATCAGCGCGATGAGGACAATCCCCATGCCCGACCAGATCGCATAAACGATCCCGACCGGCATCACCTTGAGCGTCAGCGCCATAAGATAGAATGCAAGCCCATAACCGACGACGACCAGGACAGAGGGCCACAAACGGGTGAATTGCTGACTGGCCTGCAAGGCCGTCGTTCCAATTGTTTCCGCCATCACGGCGAGAAGAAGGATCAGATAGGCTTTGGGCATCGGACCGGCACCGCTGATGTCATTGTCCAGAGGTTGAACACAATGATGGCTCGGGCGGCAAGGGAAATCGAAACCGGAAAACTGAATTCGTCCGAGCTAAGGTCAGGGAAACCCGACTAGCGCCCGAAGACAAGAGCCTGTATCAAATCCACCACTAGCTGGTATTAATTTTGATGAGTTTGTTATGACTTCGTTTGCGAAGAAAATTGTTTTGACTTCGGCCGTGATTGTTGCGCTTGGGTGGCTTGCAGACGGGGGGTCCGTCGACACAGATGCAGCCGAGCATGTTGAACGAGTGACAATTGTGTCAGTGTAAACAGTGCAATTCCGGGGTCGGGAAAAGGGGCTTTCAAGCCCCTTTTTCATTGCGCGGAGAAACACTCAGAATGACTGCTGTCGCGCCGGTCCGATCGTTTCGAAGAACTGATTCAGCTGCGGCTGAAGCCACTGCCACAAACCCGGCGCGCCTCGTTTCACCGGGTCACCAACGCGGCTTTCAAGCTGGTCGAAACTGACCTGATACTCGATCCAGGACCCGCCGCCGTTCTGAAGATTCGCAATCGGGGTCTGGATACGGTCAACCGCCTTACCAAACCGCGCGTCAGGCGTTTCGGCCAGCTCGAACTCGTGCCAAAGGGTGAGAAACTCTTCTTTCTGAGCCGAAGGAAGAAGGCCAAACAGGCGTTCGGCTGCCGCCTGCTCCTTGGCGGTCTGTGCCAATAGGTCAACGTTGCCGTGAATGGGGTGATCACCGGCGTCGATCTCGACAATATCATGCAGCAACAGCATTCGCAGGACCCTGTCAATTTGAACATCGGGTTCCGCCTGCTCGGCCAGCACCCATGCATAGAGCATGATGTGCCATGAATGTTCAGCCGAATTTTCAAAGCGGGAGTTGTCCATGAGCCGGGACGCCCGATAGACGGATTTCAACCGGTCGGCATCGGCAAGGAACGGTAAACGACAGGAAAAGGAGGATGTCCCGGCTTGCCGCGATCCGCCCAGCATATCCAGGGCATGAAGATACGCGTCGGGGAAGTCGTGACGCAGATAGGACGCGCGCCCGCCATTCAGGTTTTCCCGGACCACCGCGATATGGTCTGGTCGCGGTGCGTGCGCACAAAGAACCTGAAACAGTGGCTGACAGCGATCCAGCCGTTTTGCGAATCGGGCATCGGGCGTTTCGTCCGCCTCGAATTCGGTCCAGAGGGACAGGAACTGATCACATTGATCCGCAGGCAAAAGACCGAACAAGTCTTCGGCAGCGCTTCGTTCCGCCAGGGCTACGACCTTCCAGTCCGTTTTCAGGTGAATGGGGTGGTCTCCGACCTCGATTTCGACCAGATCATGCAAAAGCAGCATCTTGATCACCCGGTCGATCGAAACCTGCGGCCCTGCCAGCGGCGCATAGACAAGCGCCCACAGGGCCAGGTGCCAGCTGTGCTCAGCCGAATTTTCCGGGCGGGACAGATCGAGAAGAACATTCGCGCGTTCGACCGTTTTCAACCTGTCCGCCGCCTTCAGAAATTCGATCTGGGCGGAAAGGCGTTCGGTCATTGGTTTTCCCTGGCGTTCTTTTCGGCTCTGAAGGCCGACAGCTTGCCGATCAGGAACTGCCGGGCCTTTCGCTCGGCCATGCGTACGCGGATTTCGGTCAGGAACGCCTCTTCCAGAGATTGCGAGGCTGCCGCCAGAACCTCGGCAACCTCGACAAACAGCCGGTCCTGACCGGTTTCATCCATTACCTTCAACGTATCCTCAGCCAGCTTCGCGGCCAGGGTATTGAGGGCCGAGACCATCAGCGGGTATTTTCTGTCAGGCGGCGTTTTACATAGTCGGTCGTGTTGGTGATCAACGTGTCCATATGCTGTTCCTGAAAGAAGTGATCAGCACCTTCCACCTCGGTATGGGTGATCGTGATACCCTTTTGTTCATGCAGCTTGTTGACCAGCGAAGTGGTGTCCGCCGGCGGCGCCACGCGATCGGACGTGCCGTTGATAATCAAGCCCGACGATGGGCAGGGGGCCAGAAACGAGAAGTCATACATGTTCGCGGGAGGCGACACGCTGATAAAGCCGGTGATTTCGGGGCGACGCATCAGCAACTGCATTCCGATCCAGGCACCGAACGAAAATCCGGCAACCCAGCAGTGTTTCGAATTGTTGTTCATTGACTGCAGATAGTCCAGCGCCGAGGCTGCATCGCTCAACTCGCCCACGCCCTGATCGTATTCGCCCTGGCTGCGACCGACACCTCGGAAATTGAAGCGCAGTACCGTGAAGCCCATGTTGTAAAAGGCATAGTGCAGGTTATAGACAACCTTGTTGTTCATAGTGCCGCCAAATTGCGGATGCGGGTGCAGCACGATGGCGATCGGTGCGTCTTTTTCCTTTTGCGGGTGGTAGCGGCCTTCCAGTCGGCCTTCGGGTCCGGGAAAAATCACCTCGGGCATGTGTGCATTTGTCCTGTCTGTTTTCTGGAGGCGCCGGGATATTCTTGACGGTATTCGTCAGGCACCTTAGAACGGTTCTAATCGATGAGCGTTGCATTGCGACGCTGTCAGTGGGAGATACGCACTGGCTGCGGGAAGGTCAATGATTTCGCGCGTGTGAGGCTGAAGGGATAGCAAATGAAACTGTCGACCAAGGGGCGATACGCGATGGTGGCTTTGGCCGATATTGCGCTTCAACCAGCCGATGCGCTTGTTACACTGGGTGAGATTTCCGAACGTCAGGACATCTCTCTTCCGTATCTCGAACAGTTATTCGTCAAACTCCGCCGGGCCGATCTGGTGGCTTCCGTGCGCGGACCGGGCGGGGGATACAGGCTGGCGCGCTCCGCGTCGCAAATTCGGATCGTCGAAGTGCTGGCCGCCGTGGATGAAACCGTGGATGCCATGCACAAAGGGGCGGGCGCGTCGGGCGCGTCCTCGGGCAGCAGGGCGCAATCGCTGACGAACCGCCTTTGGGAAAGCCTGAGTGCCCATGTCTATGTCTTCCTGCATCAGACTCGGCTTTCGGACGTCATCGAAAATGAACTTGCCCCATGCCCGGCGGTGCCAAGCCTGTTTTCGGTCGTCGATGGCTAGACTCGGGTGGCCTGACTTTGGTCAATGCGCCCGTGATTGACTTCCGCAATCTGCACCGGGTTTTCCAGTTGCTGCAAAAAAAGATGTATCCATGAAACGTGTTTATCTCGACTACAACGCTACAGCGCCGCTTCGCCCCGAAGCGCGCGCGGCGATGGTTGCGGCGATGGATACGTGCGGCAATCCATCTTCGGTCCATGCCGAGGGTCGTGCGGCGAAGGCACTGGTGGAAAAAGCGCGGGTGCAGGTTGCCGAGGCTGTCGGGTGTAAACCGCAGGAGGTGATCTTTACATCCGGCGCGACCGAAGCGGCGCGGATACTGGCGCAACGGCCTGGGGAATGCGATGTTTTTGTCGACAGCACCGCCCATGATGCGCTGTGGTCGCACTTTGACCTTGCAAATGTGGCCGAACGGCCGTTCGGTCCCGGGCATACGCTGGCCATGGGGCTTGCAAATTCCGAGACCGGCATTGTCACACAGCCACCCGAAAAGGTCGAAGGGCAATGGCCGTATGGCGCCCGTCGCGCCGATTGGCTGTTGCTTGACATCACCCAGGCCGTTGGCCGAATTCCGTTTTCCTTTGCCTGGAGCGGGGCCGACATGGCCATTCTGTCGGCGCATAAAATTGGCGGACCTAAGGGCGTCGGGGCATTGATCCTGCGGCAAGGGTTGGATATCGAGCCGCTTGCAACCGGTGGCGGTCAGGAAATGGGCCGGCGCTCCGGAACAGAAAATGTCCTCGGAATTGCCGGGTTCGGCGCCGCCATCGAGGCTGCCGCCCAAGAACTTGCCGACGGTATTTGGACGCAGGTCAAAAAACTTAGAAACATTCTAGAAACCTGTCTTGTGGAATCAGTAAAAGAGACTATTTTTGTCGGGAAAGATGAGCCCCGGCTGCCCAACACTTCATGCATGGTGACCCCTGGCTGGAAAGGGGAAACACAAGTGATGGCAATGGATTTGGCCGGCTTTGCCATTTCGGCGGGTTCGGCTTGTTCCAGTGGCAAGGTCAGGACCAGCCGGGTCTTGTCGGCGATGGGATATGGCGAGGTCGAAGCGGCAAGCGCAATTCGCGTGTCGCTGGGCCCGCAGACGACAGAAGAAGAAGTAATGCGCTTTGCCGAAACCTGGCTGAAGCAGCACCGGAAATATCGCGCCCGGGCGGCGTGAACAAACGAGGAGAAGGCCATGGCGGCTTTGGACCAGACGCAGGTCAAGGAAGGTGTCGATCAGGAAACCGTGGACGCGGTGCGCGAGGTCGGAACCTATAAGTACGGCTGGGAAACCGAGATCGAGATGGAGTACGCACCCAAAGGTGTGAACCCGGATATCGTGCGCCTGATCTCGAGCAAGAATGACGAGCCGGAATGGATGACCGAATGGCGTCTGGCCGCGTTCGATCGCTGGACCCAGCTGGAAGAACCGACCTGGGCTATGGTCAAGTATCCCGAAATCGATTTCCAGGATCAGTATTACTATGCCCGTCCGAAATCGATGGAGGAAAAACCGAAATCACTGGACGAGGTCGATCCCAAGCTGCTGGCCACTTACGAGAAGCTGGGCATCCCCCTGAAAGAGCAGATGATTCTGGCAGGTATCGAAGGCGCCGAAAACGTCCCGGCCGAGGGCCGCAAGGTGGCGGTCGACGCGGTATTCGATTCGGTATCGGTGGGCACGACCTTTCAGGACGAACTGAAAAAACACGGCGTGATTTTCTGCTCGATTTCCGAGGCGATCCGCGAACATCCGGAACTGGTAAAAAAATACCTGGGCACCGTTGTACCGGTTTCCGACAACTTTTATGCGACACTGAATTCGGCGGTGTTTTCTGACGGCTCGTTTGTCTATGTACCGCCGGGAGTGCGCTGCCCGATGGAGCTTAGCACCTATTTCCGCATCAACGCGGAAAATACCGGCCAGTTTGAGCGCACGCTTATCATCGCCGACAAGGGCTCTTATGTCTCGTATCTGGAAGGCTGCACCGCGCCGCAGCGTGATACCGCGCAGCTGCACGCCGCCGTGGTCGAGATCATCGTCGAAGAAGATGCCGAGGTGAAATATTCCACCGTTCAGAACTGGTATCCGGGTGACGAGAACGGCAAGGGCGGGATCTATAACTTTGTGACCAAGCGCGCCGATTGCCGGGGCGACCGGGCCAAGGTCATGTGGACGCAGGTGGAAACCGGTTCGGCCGTGACCTGGAAATATCCGTCCTGCATCCTGCGGGGCGATGACAGTCAGGGCGAGTTTTACTCGATCGCGATCACCAACAACATGCAGCAGGCCGATACAGGCACCAAGATGGTTCATCTGGGCAAGAACACCAAGTCGCGCATCGTTTCCAAGGGCATCAGCGCGGGTAAGGCGCAGAACACCTATCGCGGGTTAGTATCGATGCATCCCAAGGCAAAGAATTCGCGCAACTACACACAGTGCGACAGCCTGCTGATCGGTGACAAATGCGGCGCGCATACGGTGCCCTATATCGAGGTGCGCAACAACTCATCACGCTGCGAGCACGAGGCGACGACCTCCAAGGTGGATGACGATCAGCTTTTCTATTGCCGTCAGCGCGGCATGGACGAGGAAGAGGCGGTCGCGCTGGTCGTGAACGGGTTCTGTAAGGATGTATTGCAGGCCCTTCCGATGGAATTCGCCATGGAAGCGCAACAACTTGTCGCCATTTCGCTGGAAGGGTCCGTGGGGTAACCGGGGTCGTCAGTCCCGACGGTGCCGACCGTTAGCTCAAGGAACGATTGCGTGACAGTCCAGCCGCTTCAGTCAGAACGCCCGCAGCTGATCCTGCCTCCGGACGAGGCGGATGCGTTGCGGCTGGCCTATGGCGAGGCGGGGGTCATCCTTGAATACGGTGTCGGCGGGTCGACCGTACTGGCTTCGGAAATGCCTGAAACCCACATCACATCGGTTGAAAGTGATCGGGGATGGGCGCGGAACGTGCAGGACTGGATCGATCGGCACCCGCCGGCCTCGGGCAGCACGGTTCAGATCATCTGGACGGATATCGGACCGACAGGCGATTGGGGGCACCCGTCGTCTGATGAGGCGTGGCGCAGGTACCCCAAATACGCGCTTGATGTCTGGACCCGGCCGGATTTCCGGCATCCCGATGTTGTGTTTGTCGATGGCCGTTTCCGCATCGGTTGCGCCCTGGCCACCGCGTTCAACATCGAACGCCCCGTTACGCTGATCTTTGACGACTACACGAACCGCAAATGGCACAGACAGGTCGAGGAATTCCTCGGCGAACCGGAAATCATCGGGCGGTTCGGGGTGTTTGAAGTGACCCCGACACCGGTCCCTGCCAAACGCCTTCAGAAGATCTTTCAGTTCATGACCAGATCCTGAGAGCGGAACAGAAACATACACCCGTCACAGTGCGGGGACGAGACGAAAACGAGGAAATCATGCTTGAAATCAAAAACCTGCACGTGAAACTTGAAGAAGAGGACAAGCAAATCCTCAAGGGCGTCGACCTGACCGTCGAGGCCGGCAGGGTTCACGCAATCATGGGGCCGAACGGGTCGGGCAAATCCACGCTCAGCTACGTGCTGTCGGGCCGTGACGGCTATGAGGTGACTGAAGGTTCCGCGACGCTGGGAGGACAGGACCTTTTGGATCTCGACCCCGAAGAACGCGCCGCATTGGGCCTGTTTCTGGCCTTTCAGTACCCGGTTGAAATTCCGGGAGTCGGCAACATGACCTTTTTGCGCACGGCAGTGAACGCCCAGCGCAAGGCGCGGGGCAAGGATGAACTGTCGGCGGCGGATTTCCTCAAGGTGGTGCGCTCCAAGGCAAAGACCCTTAAGATCGATGCCGATATGCTGAAACGCCCGGTGAATGTCGGTTTCTCGGGCGGCGAGAAAAAACGCAACGAAATCCTGCAGATGGCTATGCTTGAGCCGCGCATGTGCATCCTTGACGAAACCGATTCCGGGCTGGATGTGGACGCGATGAAACTGGTGGCCGAAGGGGTGAACGCGCTGCGCGACGAAGGGCGCGGGTTCCTTGTCATCACACATTATCAGCGTCTGCTGGATCACATCAAACCCGATGTCGTGCACATCATGGCCGATGGCCGCATCGTCAAGACCGGCGGGCCGGATCTGGCGCTGGAGGTTGAAAACAACGGCTATGCCGATATCCTGGCCGAGGTGAACTGATGGCCTTGCCCGAAGTGAAACAATCCGCAACCGAAGCCCGCCTGGCTGCGTTGAGTCTGCCTGAGGCGGGCTGCACCCGGCAGGCGCGTGAACACGCGCTGTCCCGTCTGCGCGATATGGGCCTGCCCAGCCGCCGGGATGAATACTGGAAATACACGCGCCCCGACACGCTGGTTCAGGCCGAAGCCCCCAAAGCTGCCCTGTTCACTTCCGAAGAACGCATGATGTTCGACGGTTTCGACCGCCTTAAAATCGTGTTTGTGGATGGCGTGTTCGATCCCGAAGCCTCGGACGATCTGGAACTCGAAGGTGTTCGCATCGAGCGGCTGGAGGATATCTGCTGCAAGGACATCCACTGGGCCAAAGAGCTGTACGGTGTGCTTGAGGAACGCGGACAATCCCCTGTCCAGCGGCCTCTGGCGGCGCTCAATACCGCTTTTGCGACGGATGGTGTAGCCATTCACATCAGCGGCAAACCCTCGAAACCCATCAGCCTGATTTACCGCCATAAGTCAGAAGCTTCCGATGTGATCCTGCATCATGTCATCCGGGTGGAACCGGGTGCCGAGGCGACAATTCTTGAAAACGGGCCGGCCGCTTCGCGGTTCAACAAATGCATGGAAATCGACATCGCCGACGGCGGTACGCTGCATCATGTGCGGGCGCAGGGCCGCGACCATGAACGCCGTGCGGCAACGCATATGTTCACCCGTCTCGGGGCGGGCTCGGTCTATAAGTCGTTCACACTTACCGTGAATGGCGTATTGACCCGCAACGAACAGGTTGTCGAACTGACCGGTGACAATGCCATCGCACATGTCGCCGGAGCCTGCGTGGGCGACGGTGATTTTCATCATGATGACACCGTATTCGTCACTCATGACGCCGTGAATTGCGAAAGCCGGCAAGTGTTCAAGAAAGTCCTGCGCAATGGCGCGACCGGGGTGTTTCAGGGCAAGATCCTTGTCAAGGAAGGCGCTCAGAAAACCGATGGCTATCAGATCAGCCAGTCTCTGTTGCTGGACGAGGACAGCCAGTTCCTCGCCAAGCCCGAGTTGGAAATCTATGCCGATGACGTGGCCTGTTCGCATGGTTCGACCTCGGGCGCGATAGACGAGACCGCCCTGTTTTATTTGCGTTCGCGCGGCGTACCCCACAAGGATGCGACCAACATGCTGACGCTCGCCTTTCTGGCCGAAGCGGTGGACGAGATCGAAGACAGCGCGCTGGCCGAGGATATCGTCGCCCGTCTCGAAGCCTGGCTGATGCGACGGAGCTGATGCCGGTCACAGCCGATATAGCCGCCACCTATCGCGGGCCGGGGCGCGTTATGCGCCGGTTGCTGGGCCTGGGCCAGCGCGAGGACCGTGCGCTGGCATTCGTGATGGGCTTTTGCGTGATCGCCTTTGTCGCGCAAATGCCCGCATTGGCCCGAAAAGCGCATCTGGAAGGGTTGGACCTGAATGCAACAATGGCGGGCGCTTTGCTGGGCTCTGTCATTCTGCTGCCGCTACTGTTCTATGTCCTTGCCTGGGTGTCCCACCTGATCGCACGCCTGTTCGGAGGGCAAGGTACCGCCTATGGCGCACGGCTTGCGTTGTTTTGGGCGCTGCTGGCCTCGACCCCCCTGATTCTTCTGAACGGGCTGGTCGCCGGGTTCATCGGTGACGGCGCGGCCCTCAATATCGTCGGGATTGCCTGGCTGTTCGTTTTCCTGATTTTCTGGCTGACGGGATTGATACAAGCCGAGAGGGCACAGGAATGAATGCCAGTTTCTGGAGCGACCTTGCCGTGAAAACGGTAACCAACCCGGCAGAGGCGGCGCGCAAACTGCTGGCGCTGAAACTTGGACGAGATGTATTGTGGCTGGCCCTGGCGCTGGCCGTCGTGCTGAACACGGCCCTGCAGGCGGCGTCAAACCTCATCCTGATATCGATGGGGGCCGAGGTTCCGGCCGTTGTCGGCTCGTTGATCCCCTATGCCGCTTTGATCGGGGGCGGGTTGATCGCGACCATTGTCGCGTTTCACCAGATCGGTATCCGGATGGGCGGCAGCGGAACTTTCAATGATGTGATGGTTTTGCTTGTCTGGTTGCAGTTCCTAAAGGTGGCGGTTCAGGGGGCCGGGATGATCCTGCTGCTGACCGTTCCTATTCTGTCGGCCTTGCTGGCGGCTGCGGCCTTTCTTATCGGTCTTTACATTACCTTGCATTTCATCGATCAGGCGCACCGGCTCAACTCCCTTGCGGCTTCCACCGGTGTTCTGGTGCTGTCCATCCTGGCGATTGCCGTCCTCGCCATCCTTCTGCTGTCCCTCGTCGGAGGGCCGATTACCGGAACCCCTGCCTATGTATGACGTACAAAAAATTCGCGCGGATTTCCCGATCCTGTCCCGGCAGGTCAATGGCAAGCCACTGACCTATCTCGACAATGGAGCATCGGCGCAAAAACCGCAGGTCGTGATCGATGCGGTGACACGTGCCTATGCCGAAGAATACTCCAACGTGCATCGCGGGCTGCATTATCTGTCGAATCTCGCGACCGAGAAATACGAGGCGGTTCGCGGTACTATCGCGCGTTTTCTCAATGCCGGCAGCGAGGATGAGATCGTGCTCAATTCGGGCACGACCGAGGGAATAAATCTGGTGGCCTACGGTTGGGCAATGCCGCGTATGGAACCGGGTGATGAAATCGTTCTGAGCGTCATGGAACATCATGCCAATATCGTTCCCTGGCACTTTCTGCGCGAACGGCAGGGTGTGGTGCTTAAATGGGTCGATGTGGACGCGGAAGGTGGGTTGGACCCGCAGGCGGTGATCGATGCGATCGGCCCCCGGACGAAACTGGTTGCGATCACGCAATGCTCGAACGTCCTGGGGACAATCGTCGACGTCAAGTCCATAACACGGGGTGCCCATGCCAAGGGGGTGCCGATTCTGGTCGATGGCAGTCAGGGCGCCGTACATATGCCGGTTGATGTTCAGGATATCGGCTGCGACTTTTACGCGATCACCGGTCACAAGCTCTATGGTCCGTCAGGATCCGGGGCGATCTACATCAAGGCCGGACGCATGGCCGAAATGCGCCCCTTCATCGGTGGTGGAGACATGATCAAGGAGGTCTCCAAGGACCAGGTGATTTACAACGATCCGCCGATGAAGTTCGAGGCCGGCACGCCCGGCATCGTGCAGACTATCGGCCTGGGCGCCGCGCTGGATTACATGATGGCGTTGGGGATGGAGAGTATCGCCGCGCATGAAGCGGCGCTGCGCAACTATGCTTTGCAGCGGTTGACCGGGCTGAACTGGATCCAACTTCAAGGCACGCGCCCCGACAAGGCTGCGATTTTCAGCTTCACGCTGGACGGGGCCGGACACGCTCACGATGTTTCGACCATTCTGGACAAGAAAGGCGTGGCGGTAAGGGCCGGGCACCATTGTGCCGGGCCGCTGATGGACCATCTGGGCGTCACGGCCACATGCCGCGCGAGTTTCGGTCTCTACAACACGAGCGAAGAGGTCGATACGCTGATCGATGCGTTGGAACTGGCGCATGATCTGTTTGCCTGACGGTCTGCAGGACGAGGCATTCAATCCGATGCCATCCTGTGGGAAGGAGGGGGATTTTGCTGTTGCACGCGGACCGGAACAAGGATAGCTAACGGCGCAGGCACCTGTAGCTCAGCTGGATAGAGCGCTGCCCTCCGAAGGCAGAGGCCAGAGGTTCGAATCCTCTCAGGTGCGCCAACTTCCCAAAAATTTTTCCACTTGAACACATGTGGTTGCATGGTTTGGTGGCGGCGCGGCCAAAACAAAACCCCCAACCGGGTAAGTTGGGGGTGTTATAGACGCCGGTATGAATCTCGCACTCAGCCGCGCCAGGTGCGCACGACGCCACAATCCATATGAACGAAATTTGAACGGCCGTATCGTCCAACGCCACCCGCCTGACACGCCGCGGCAGCTTTAGCGACCTGACTTACGGAACGGGACGCGAGACGCAGATCGGCGGCTTGCCCTTTCATGTGCAGTGAATTCTTGGCAACGCCGCGAGAACGGGAACGGAGCATGGCGTTCGTTTGCGGGCTGCGATAGCCGGACAGCAGCATATAGGGTTCGTTCACATCCAGCAGATTGTGAGCGGCGGCCATGATATCGATCGTCCGCAGGTCCATCGATTTAACCTGATCCGTCCGCCAGTCGCGCATGAAATGATTGATCTCGGCCACGGCATCCTTGATGTAGTCGCCATCGACCCAATAGATCATGTCGAGACGTTCACCGGTTCGCCCAGAATACATGCGAACCCGGCGGATATCGCCACCGCCGCGAAGAAAGCCTGCTGCATTGGAAAAGGTTGGTGCCGCTGATACCACTGTGGCCGCAAATGCACTTAGCAAAGCGCGCCGCGTCAAGCCCGTCGAGCTGATTTTTGTCATTTACTGCTTCGTCCCGTACTTATTCTGCCTACGCACGATGTTACGCGCGCTTTATCAGTTATTGTTCCCATCCCCAGATGGCGAATGTATGCCACAGCCGGATTCGCGAGCCAAGAATTGATTGCTTGCTGGGCTTGCAAGGGGGAATTTTCGGCGAGTTTTTGCGCAAGTGAAACATCGGGACACATTTTGGCCGCATTTTGCCTTGAGGGCGCGCGGCAGCCGGAGCGATGCAATCCGGCATCAACCCGAATACCATGACGAGAATTTTCAATTTTGTGAATGGACATTTGCCTGCTGTTTTCCCGAAACTTGTTCGGCCAGCGGCAACTGAACCAATTTCGATGACCAAGACCAGAAACATGAAACCAACCATTCGGCAACGCCCCGCTTATGTTCTAGCGACTGTATTCGCGATTTCGGGTGCGGTGTTGTTGGGGTCCGTCCCCGCACAGGCGCAATCTACCGCTTTCAAACAGGCGCTGGCCGAATCCACGGCTTCACAAAGCGGGGTTGCCAGTTTCTATCGCAAAACCGCGTATCAGCCGATCTGGACGGGAGAGGGAGCGGCCTCACAAGCCCGGCGCGCGGCACTGATACAGGCTCTGTCCTGGGCGCAAACTCACGGATTGCCGGGCGACCGGTATCGCCTGGACGAACTCATCCGCGCTATGCGCGATGCAAAATCCCCCCGCGATCTGGGGAAGGTCGAAGCAGATTTGAGCCACGCCTTTTTGAGATATGCACGCGACATTCAGACGGGGTTGCTGACGCCCTCAAAAATTGATCCAGGTATGGTGCGTTCGGTGGAGCGGCGCGCCGAGGTCGATTTTCTGAATGAGGTACTGGACGCCGAGCCCCGCGCATATTTCGCGACCCTGGCGCCGGACTCGCTTCAGTACCGTGCGCTGCTGAAATATAAGATGTATCTCGAAGACCAGCTTTGGGCCGGAGGGTGGGGGGCAACCGTACCGGTGCAAAAAGTTGAACCCGGCGATACCGGGTCGACAGTTATCGCGCTGCGCAACCGTCTGGTCGTTATGGGGTACATGAAACCCAGCGCAAGTCCCAGCTATGATGACAGGCTCAGAACGGCCGTGATGAAGTTTCAGGCCGCACACGGGCTGGAGCAAGACGGGGTGGCGGGCAAAAGCACAATTTCAGAGGTCAACAAATCAATCCAGGACCGGCTGAAATCGGTAATTGTCGCGCTCGAACGCGAACGCTGGTTGTCCCGCGATCGCGGGGAACGCCACATTCTGGTGAACCAGACTGATTTTTCGGCCAAGATTGTGGATGATGGGCGCGTCACTTTCGAAACGCGGGCGGTCATCGGCAAAAACACCCATGACCGCCGCAGCCCCGAGTTTTCGGATCAGATGGAGCACATGGTCATAAATCCAAGCTGGCATGTGCCACGCTCGATCGCGACCAAGGAATACCTGCCAAAGCTTCGCGCCAATCCCAACGCGGTCGGCCATCTTGAAATCACCGACTCGCGCGGTCGGCGCGTCAATCGTCAGGCGGTCGACTTTAGTCAGTTTTCCGCCGGCAGCTTCCCGTTTGCGATGCGGCAACCGCCCGGCAACAGCAACGCGCTGGGGCTGGTGAAGTTCATGTTCCCCAACAAGTACAACATCTATCTGCATGATACGCCGCAAAAAAGCCTGTTCTCCCGAGAAATCCGCGCGTTTTCGCACGGGTGCATCCGCCTTGCTGATCCGTTCGATTTTGCCTATGCGCTTCTGGCTCGTCAGGAAGAGGACCCCAAAGGGTTTTTCCACCGGGTTCTCAGAACCGGCCGCGAAACCACCGTTCCACTGGACAAACCGGTTCCGGTGCACCTGATTTATCGTACGGCCTATATCGGCCCCAAAGGCGAGATTCAGTACCGGCGCGACGTTTATGGTCGTGATCAGAAGGTCTGGGACGCATTGAGCAATGCAGGGCTGGTCCTGCCCGCGGTTCAGGGGTAAGCACGGGGGTACCCGTACTTTTTGCCGGAGCCCCGATCATGCAATTCACCGTCAACCAGATCGCAACGGCCCTTGGAGCCGAGGCCGAGGGGAATACCGGCCTCACGATCTTGCGTGCCGCTGAACCGGCGGATGCAGGACCAACCGATCTGGCGCTGGCAATGTCCCCGAAATACGCCGATGCCCTTGGGCAGGGCGGCGCGAGGGTGGCTATCCTGTGGCCCGGGGCCGATTGGAAATCTCTTGGGCTTGATGCGGCGATTTTTGCACCGCGTCCACGCATGGCCATGGCCGGCGTAACTGCTATGATGGACAGGGGACAGGGCGTGCAGCCGGGGATTCACCCTTCTGCCGTGGTCGATCCAACCGCGGAAATCGGCCGCGACGTGTCAATCGGCCCACTCAGCGTGATCGGAGCACGCGCGCGCATCGGGGCAGGCTCGGTTATCGGCCCGCATTGCTCGGTGGGTATGGATGCATCGTTGGGACAAAATGCGGTACTTCGGGAAATGGTCAGCATCGGCGCCCGGGCCGTGATCGGGGAGCGGTTCATTGCGCAACCGGGCGCCAGGATTGGCGGCGACGGTTTCAGCTTTGTCACACCCGAAGTTTCCGGCGTTGAGAATGTTCGCAAAACGATGGGCGATCAGGGTGACGCAAAAGCGCAGGGCTGGCTGCGTATCCACTCGCTGGGAGCGGTGGAAATCGGGGACGATGTCGAGGTCGGCGCCAACAGCACGGTCGATAATGGCACCATCCGGAATACGCGTATCGGCAACGGTTCCAAGCTGGATAATCTTGTTCATGTCGGCCACAACACACGGGTCGGGAACGATTGTCTGTTATGCGGGCAAACCGGGGTTTCCGGTTCGGTCGAAATCGGAAACAACGTTGTGTTGGGCGGACAAACCGGCGTTGTCGACAATATCTTTATCGGGGACCGGGTGATTTCCGGCGGCGGGACCAAGATTCTGTCGAACGTGCCCGCGGGCCGCGTGATCATGGGCTATCCGGGCATCAAGATGGAGTCCCACACCGAGATATACAAGGCGCAACGGAGGTTGCCCCGTATGGCCCGTGACGTTGAGACGCTTAAAAAGGCGGTTTTCAAACAGCCTGAGAGCGATTAAATCACCCGCAGAGCGACAATCAGGGGATTGATATGAGCATCAGCGACCGCGTCATCGCGATTATTGCAGAGCAGGCCGTGCTGGAGCCATCGGATGTTACGCCCGAATGCACCCTTGAAGATCTGGGCATCGACAGCCTCGGCCTAGTGGAAAGCATCTTTGCCATCGAGGAAGAATTCGACATCTCGATTCCGTTCAATGCCAACGAACCGACCGCCGGCGATTTTGACATTTCCAACGTCGCGGCGATCATTTCAGGCATCGAGACACTGGTGGCGGAAAAGGTCTGACGACGGATATGAAGCGCGTCGTCATTACCGGGGCAGGCACCATCAACTCATTGGGGCATTCGGTCCCTGAAACATTCGAAGCCATGCGCGAAGGGCGCTGTGGCATAGGCGAGTTGAACTTTCGAGACGTCGACCGCCTGGCGATCAAGATTGGCGGACAGGTGCGCGGGTTCGAAACCGAGGACCGGTTCAACCGTCAGCAGATGACGCTTTATGACCGTTTCACACAATTCACACTCACTGCCGCGAAAGAGGCCATAGACCAATCGGGCATCAAATTTCACGGCGACATGGCCGCGCGCTCAGGTGTTGTTCTGGGAACGGCCGGCGGTGGCGTCTCGACCTGGGACGACAACTACCGTTCGGTCTATGAAGACGGCAAAAACCGCGTGCATCCGTTCGTGGTGCCAAAACTCATGAACAACGCAGCGGCCAGCCACGTGTCCATGGAGTACAACATCAAGGGTCCAAGTTTTACGGTCTCGACCGCTTGCGCTTCGTCCAATCACGCGATGGCACTGGCGTTTCAGATGGTGCGCAGTGGCGCGGCTCCGGCGATGGTGACGGGTGGCTCCGAGTCGATGCTGTGCTTTGGCGGCGTCAAGGCCTGGGAAGGCCTGCGCGTCATGTCCAAGGACGCGTGCCGCCCGTTCAGCGCCAACCGGAACGGAATGGTGCAGGGCGAAGGCGCCGGTATTTTCATTTTCGAAGACTATGATCATGCGCATGCGCGTGGCGCCGAGATACTGGCTGAAGTTATCGGGTTTGCCATGTCTTCGGACGCCGCTGACATTGTAATGCCGAGCAAACAGGGGGCGGCGCGGGCCATGGCCGGCGCACTGGCGGACGCACGGATCAACGCCAGCGAGGTTGGTTATATCAACGCGCATGGCACCGGAACCGCCGCCAATGACAAAACCGAATGCGCCGCAGTTGCCGACGTGTTCGGCCGTCAGGCGGACGACCTGATGATCTCGTCGACCAAGTCGATGCACGGTCACCTGATCGGCGGCACCGGTGCGGTCGAGTTGCTGGCCTGCATCATGGCGCTGCGCGACGGAATCATAGCGCCAACGATCGGTTATGAAGAACCGGACCCGGAATGCGCGCTGGATGTGGTTCCGAATGAAGCACGCGAGGCAAAAGTCGACGTGGCGCTGTCCAATGCGTTTGCCTTTGGCGGGCTGAACGCGGTTCTTGCTCTTCGTAAGATCTGATACGATTAAGCCATCAAGCTGATGCTTGATGGCTTATTCCGGAAACACTATTCAATTCAGTTCGAGACAACGTCCACGGCATCAAAGCCCGCGGTGAATCCATTGAGCGACAGGTCCAGCGAAATGACCTGATCCGGCGCCGGGGCAGGGACCAGGGAAATCGTGGCCGTAGAGCCTTTCTTCATCGCGTCGACATCCGCCTGTGTCAGTCCGATCTGCGCAATGCATCCGACCGGGCTGCAGAAGGAATAATTGTACCGTTTGCCCGGCGCGCCATCGATCGAGATAGTCAATTGCGCTGTCAACAGGGTTTCCAGGGGAACGATCACAGTGGCCCCGGCTGCAGCGATCTGGCCTTCGGGAAGGCGGAACAGGGACATTTCCGCCATCGGGCTTCCTTGCGGCCCATTCAGGATTTGCAGGAGCGAGCATGGATCTTTGTCGCCATTGGTCTTGATGCAGGCCATGTTCCAATCTCCGAACTTGTCGGTGGCATACCGATCACCCACCTTCGGTTCGGCATTGACCGGCTGCCCAAGGTCCAGAGACTCGTTGGTGGACTGCCCGCTTTCGCTTCCCGAATCCGAAGTGGTTTCTTGTGCTGTGACGGTGCTTGCCCACAACGCAACCGCAACTGCGGCCAATGGCGTTAGGTTCTTGATCATGAATGCCTCATTCAATTTGGGTCCGCTTTTTGTCTTCCCTAACACGCTGCGGGGCTGGTGTCAGTGCCTATCGGGTATTGTGGAAGCATGTTAGTCGGAAAATCGCCGGCGCCAATGTCAGGCACACAAGACAATCAGAAAAGGGAGCCGAAATTCAGGCTCCCTTTTCGAATTTTGTCTCCCCGTCGGACTGGCCGACTTAGTTATGTCGCAGAAGTTACGAGAGCAGCGGCCACGGGTCAACAGCTAACCCAACATTTTTTTGCCCGGGGGTAAATACGTGAAATCAGAGAAAACTTTTCATGTTCAAGAAAAAAGCCGCACCCGAAGGCGCGGCCAGTCGACAGGGAGGAAAAACGCCGCCAGAGCCGTGCAGGTCCAACGGCAAAAAGACTATCGCAGGCAAAGGTTAACTTTGTATGCTGGGCGAGTATCGGCAAAGCATTGAGGCATAACTCACATGAACGAAACAATTTTTCTGGGCGGGGCAGGGGACGGATACGGAACGCCACAAGGGTTGTCGCTGAAATACGCAAATCGACATGGCCTGATCGCGGGGGCAACGGGCACCGGAAAAACCGTGACGCTTCAAATCCTTGCCGAAGGCTTTTCGGCGGCGGGCGTTCCGGTATTCCTTGCCGATGTCAAAGGGGATCTTTCGGGATTGGCGAAAGCCGGTTCCGAAGACCACAAATTGCATCAGGCCTTCACCGAACGGGCAGAACGCATTGGGTATTCAGATTTTGCCTATTCGGCCTGCCCGGTCACATTCTGGGATTTGTTTGGCGAACAGGGGCATCCCGTCAGGACCACTGTGACCGAAATGGGGCCGTTGCTGCTGTCCAGATTGCTGGAATTGTCCGAGGCGCAGGAGGGCATCCTCAACATCGCATTCCGTTTGGCCGACGAAGAAGGCATGCCACTGCTCGATTTGAAAGACCTGCAGGCCCTGCTGGTGTGGATCGGAGAGAATCGGGCAGAGCTTTCCCTCAGATACGGCAATATCTCACCCGCGTCTGTCGGGGCCATTCAGCGTCGGCTTCTGGTTCTCGACAATCAGGGCGGCACCCGCTTGTTTGGTGAGCCGTCGTTGGAATTGTCCGATCTGATGCGGACGGATGCCAAGGGCAGGGGGACAGTGAATATCCTGGCCTCGGACAAGCTGATGGCGGCGCCTCGGCTCTATGCGACGTTTCTGTTGTGGCTGCTGAGCGAGTTGTTCGAGGAACTGCCCGAGGTTGGCGATCCGGACAAACCTAAATTGGTTTTCTTTTTTGATGAAGCTCATCTGTTGTTCGACGACGCACCAAAAGTGCTGGTCGACAAGGTCGAACAGGTGGCACGTCTGATCCGGTCCAAGGGCGTCGGCGTCTATTTCATCAGCCAGAATCCGGCGGACATCCCCGAGGACATTCTGGGTCAGCTTGGCAATCGTATTCAGCACGCCTTGCGCGCGTTCACTGCGAAAGACCGAAGAAACCTGCGTCTGGCCGCCGAGACTTATCGCGAAAACCCTGCCTTTGACACGGAAGAAGCCATTCGCGAAGTTGGTGTCGGTGAGGCCGTTACCTCGATGCTGCAGAAAAAGGGTGTGCCGGGAATGGTCGAGCGGACATTGATCCGCCCCCCAGGATCGCAGCTGGGGCCTATTGATGCAAAGCAGCGCGCCGAAATTCTGGCGGCTTCGGATATGGCCGGGAAATATGACTCTTTAATCGACCGGAACTCAGCCTATGAGATACTGGCCGGACGATCGGAAACCGCCGCCCGTGAAGCGGAAAAAGCCGAAGAGCAAGGCGAGGAGCAAAGTGCGGCCGAACGGGAGTTTTCCGCGGCACGGCGCTATTCCGGGACACGGGTCAGCCGGTCTTCGGCTCGACGCCGTGCACCGCAAAAGAAAGATACCTTCACCTCGGCCCTGACCGAGGCCGTGATCAAGGAAATGAAAGGCACCACCGGTCGTCGCATTGTGCGCGGAATTCTTGGAAGCCTGTTTAAAGGGCGATAGCCTTTGAAATGAGTGGCGCTGTGATTTTAGGTCATTGCCGCCACGGGATCTCGACTTTTTAACCTTTTGCCCTGCGGCTTCCTTCGGCAATGCAGTAGTTGTCGGCTTCCTTGATGGACATCCCGACAGGAGCATCAATTGCCCGGTCCCAAAGAACCTGCTTTGGTTTGTATAGCTGACATGTCACCACACCCTTTGGCGTGTCCACGGTGACCGGCTCGGTTTCATATGCCCGAGGATCGATCGAGCAGGCGATCAAGACCGGAAGGAGCGCGACACACGCAAGCAATGATCGGGTCAGAGGCATGGATGTCCTTGTCGTTTCGTTTTCCGATACTTGCAGCATGACTTCCCACGGGCCTTATTCTGACACATTTCGAATGGCCCGTGAGAAATTTCGTGAGCAGGCATCTGAATCTCAGTGTTCCGGGATCAATCCCCTGGGACTGAACCTGAGAACCAGCAACAGGATGACGCCCATTGTCAGCAGGCGCATATGAGCGGCGCTGTCGATCAAATGCTCTTTCAGGCCGCTGCCCTCGGGCAGTCCCGACGTGATCACCTGCATCAGCCAAAGACCGATCGGTTCGACCTGCACCCACAGAAACCAGATCAGCATGGCGCCAAGAACTGCGCCAAAGTTGTTTCCTGACCCGCCAACGATCACCATCACCCAGATCAGAAAGGTAAAGCGCAACGGTTGATAGGTTCCGGGTGTCAGCTGACCGTCAAGGGTCGTCATCATTGCTCCGGCAATACCGCAGATGGCAGAACCGAGAACGAAGATCTGCAGATGGCGGCGGGTGACATCCTTGCCCATCGCCTCGGCTGCGACCTCATTGTCGCGGATCGCGCGCATCATCCGGCCCCAGGGACTTTTCAATGCTTTCTGCGCCATCCACAGCAGGATCAGCAGCACGATAAGGAACAGGACGGAATAGCCGAATTTGACGTAAAGCGTTGACGCCGTCACCGGATCAAGCCCAAGACCGGCGGCCCGTTCGACAAATCCCGGATCGTTTTGCAGATCGATCTCGTAAGGAACGGGGCGGGGCAGGCCGATCACGTTCTTCACGCCACGGGCCAGCCAGTCTTCGTTCTTGAGGATGGCGATGATGATTTCCGCAATGCCGAGCGTTGCGATGGCCAGATAGTCCGACCGCAGACCCAGCGCGGTCTTGCCGATGAGCCATGCGGCCCCAGCCGCCAGCAATCCGCCCGCCGGCCACGCAAGCAAGACCGGCAGGCCGAGGCCACCGACATTGCCCGCAGCAGCCGGGTTGATCGCTTCGACCGCAGTGACGTTGGGGTCGAATACCGATCGATAGATGACAAACCCGATCACCAGTATGGCGATCAGGGTCAGGGCCCGTGTCTTGCCCCTGGGCATCTTCCGGGTGATCAAGACACCCGCCACGACAGTAAGCGCGCCAAGCAGCAGCGCCAGAACTATGCCGAATCCGCCTGCGCTCCACGCGCCTGGTGTTGGGGCGGTCGAGATCAGAACAACGGCAAGACCGCCAAGGGCGACAAACCCCATGACACCGACGTTAAACAGACCTGCAAAGCCCCATTGCAGGTTAACGCCTATCGCCATGATGGCCGAGATCAGACCCATGTTCAGGATCAACACCGCCGAATTCCAGCTTTGCAGAAAGCCGGTCAGCAGGATCAGCCCTCCGACCAAAGCGAACAGCAGATAGTTTTTTACAGGTTCGCTCATACCGCTTTCCCCTTGAAAAGCCCGGTTGGTTTGAACAACAGCACAATCAACAGGATCACAAAGCTGACCGCGAACTTGTAGTCAGTCGACAAGAGCTGCACGAGACCCGAAGGTTCAAGCCCTTCCGGCGCGAGATATGTCAGAACTTTCTTCCACGCATAGGTGATGGTCACTTCGGAAAAGGCGATGATAAAGCCCCCTGCGATGGCACCCAGCGGGTTACCCAACCCGCCGACAATTGCCGACGCGAAGATCGGCAGAAGCAGTTGGAAATACACGAAGGGCTTAAAGGTCTTGTCGAGACCGTAGAGAACACCGGCGGTCGTGGCCAGCGCGGCCACGATCAGCCATGTATACATGACAACACGCTCGGGGTTGATCCCCGACAACAATGCCAGATCCTCGTTGTCGGAATAGGCGCGCATGGATTTTCCGGTGCGTGTCTTGTTCAGGAACCAGAACAGCAGGGCCACCGCGATAACGGCGACCACCACCGTGATGCCTTGCGTTGTCTTGATGGCCAGACCCTCTTGGAGGCCTGTCATCTGCTTGAATTCCCGCGCCGAGATCAGAAACCTTTCGCCGTCCAGAAATTTCTGGTCATTCGGACCGATAATGAACCGGACCAGCCCGTTCATGATGAACATGACCCCCATCGACACGATCACCAGGATCACCGGCTTGGCCTTTTGTTCGCGATAGAACTGATAGACCAGCTTGTCCGTGACCAACAACAGGACCATGCAGCCAAGAATGGCGACTGGCAGCGCCAGCAACGCGGTCGGAAGCGGCCCAAGGCCAACGCCGATGCTTTGCAGCCACCACGTGACAAGAACGGCAATCATCGAGCCGAACGCCATCGTGTCGCCGTGGGCGAAATTTGAAAACCGCAGGATGCCGTAGATCAATGTGACCCCCAGCGCTCCGAGTGCCAACTGACTGCCGTAGGCAACAGCGGGCACGATGACGAAGTTTGAAAGCGCAACGAGCGCGTTGAGTAGATCCATGTGTCCTTCTCACTGTCCGGGTGCGGCTTTATGGCACGCTGATCGGGGGGCGTACAACATCTTGCCCCCTCTTTTTCAACGGAATTCTCATACCCTCGGACTGGAACGGCACAGGACTAGCCGAAAGGATCTTCGCAGTGGCCCCGATCCTGCCTTGCATGGGGGCCATTTACGGTCAGATCGAAGGTCAGACTCTGAAAATTCACCACAAATGTCATCACGTCCTTGCCCATTATGTGCAGGAAAGTCAGAGAGTTGAGGCCCGAGTGAATTGTCGCCTCTCCCTGAATCTCGTCGGCAATGATGTAACCCAGATTCGAAGCGCCCGATCGTGCAAGCGTCACCGCCCCACCGGTCCGGTCGGAAACGCAATTGACGACGAAATCCTCTCCTCCAAGGGAATCACCGGCAGAAAGCCCGACGGTCGGAACGATCGCGGAGAGGATAAGCGCAAAAACTGTCTTCATAGGTCACCATAGTGTCGTTGGCTGCCGATGAGGTTCTGTTGCCATGTCACCTGATCGGCTGCGCCGGATTTCGTTCATTGCCTACGACCCGGACCTGCGAGTGGTCAGGTTCGGATCGTACACCGCCGAGCTAAGCGCCGAATGTGACTAAAATCGTCCCGCACGTTTAAATGCACGAGAGTTTTACCAGTTTTGAACGCGCCTGACGCGGCCGTTCAAGGACCAACGCCGTGACCGAAGGTTTGCTAGCACCGGTTGTGGCGCGAAGGTCTAGACCGGCATTTCCGTGCATTTGCCGTAGTCGTCGCCGGCTTTGGGGCCGCGGATCGACAAATCATAGGTCATGTCCGAGAAATTCACGAAGAAGGTCATGACGTTGTCACCAGCGAAATGCATGAAGGCCAGCGACCCCATCCCCCTGAAAACGGTTGCAGAGCCTGAGATGTCCTTCATGCTGACCGTTCCTGTGTTTTCATCACTGTTCTTGCGAAGCCGAATTTCGGTTCCGTCCAGATCGGATGTACAATGGAAATCCCGTTCTTCCGCGGCAACCGAAGTTGCGAACGTGATGGCAAGGGCACAGAGAGCGAAATTCTTCATTTTGGTTTGTCCAGCGTTGGTCCGAGTGCGACCGCCCGGTAAAGCAGCCTGCATCGTGGATGAAAGGCAACCGGGCCGGGTCGATCACGTCCGGTATCGCAGGCAGCTTGCTTGCGATAGGTTCAGGCGATAGGCGCAGATTGTGACGACATTACATCCCGGTCGCGGCCAAATCCGGATCACCGGGTAGTTCGGACAGTTTCAGCCGGTTTGGATGTTTCCCGAAAGTCAGCGACAGGGAACATGCTGATATACACGGCAACAATCAAAGAGGGATATTTGTCACGATACCGGCGCGATTGACGGCGCGTTCATGACTCCCTTGCCGGAGTCACCCGCCCAGGAACGATTTCCTTACCTCCGGATCAGCCAAAAGCTCCTTGCCGGTACCCGTATACGCATTGCGCCCTTGCACCAGAACATAGCCCTTGTCGGCAATTTCCAACGCCTGCCTCGCGTTTTGCTCGACCATGAGGATCGGCAATCCGGTTCGGCTGACTTCGATGATCCGGTCGAACAATTCGTCCATGACGATGGGCGACACACCGGCGGTCGGTTCGTCCAGCATCAGCACCTTGGGCTTGGTCATCAGCGCGCGCCCGACGGCCACCTGCTGGCGCTGTCCGCCTGACAATTCGCCGGCGGCCTGATGGCGTTTTTCCCTGAGGATCGGAAACAGGTCATACACCTGCTCCATCGTGCCCGAGAAATCGTCGGTACGAATGAACGCGCCCATCTCCAGATTCTCTTCGACCGTCATCGACGTGAAGATATTGGAGGTCTGCGGAACAAAGCCCATGCCTTTGACCACCCGGTCCTGCGGTGTGAGATTGGTGATGTCTTCACCATCCAGCCGCACGGCGCCCGAACGGACGTCGAGCATACCAAAGACAGCTTTCATCGCGGTCGATTTTCCGGCCCCATTCGGTCCGACGATTACCGCGATTTCACCTTTGTCCACGGCAATGGTGCATTCATGCAGAATATCCGGCCCCTTGCCATAGCCACCGGTCATGGTGTCGCCGATCAGGAACGGTCCGCCGTCAGCTTTGCTGGTTGGTCCGCTGTGACGATGTGCCGGACTCATGGTGCCTGCGCCCCGGGGGTTGGTGATAGTGGCGTCCTTGTTGCCACGATCATCGCGATAAGGGTTGTCGCTCACGCCTCGGCCTCCAGCTTGTCCTTGTTCTTCAGACCAGTGCCGAGATAGGCCTCGATCACCTGGTCGTTGGCCTTTATCTCGTCCAGCGTACCTTCGGCCAGAACTTTCCCCTCGGCCATGCAGATGACCGGGTCACACAGACGTCCGATGAAATCCATGTCGTGTTCGATCACGACGAACGTATATCCACGTTCCTTGTTCAGGCGAACGATCGCGTCGCCAATGGTGTTGAGAAGCGTGCGGTTCACGCCCGCGCCGACCTCGTCCAGAAACACGATTTTGGCGTCGACCATCATGGTCCGGCCAAGTTCCAGCAGCTTTTTCTGCCCGCCCGACACCTGACCCGCCTTGTGTTCCGCCAGATGTTCGATGGTCAGAAACTCCAGCACCTCGTCTGCCTTGGCCCGCAGCGCCCGTTCCTCATCCGCGATCCGCTTGCGCCCGAACCATGTGTTCCATAGGGATTCGCCGGACTGTCCGCCGGGGACCATCATCAAATTCTCACGGCAGCTCATCGACGAGAATTCATGCGCGATCTGGAAAGTCCGCAGCAGCCCTTTGTGAAACAACTCGTGCGGGGGCAAACCGGTGATGTCTTCGCCATCCATCGAAACCTTGCCGCTGGTTGGTGGCAGCACGCCCGCGATGACGTTGAAAAGAGTGGTCTTTCCCGCTCCGTTCGGACCGATAAGACCGGTGATGGAGCCTTTGTCGATTGCCAGCGATGCGCCGTCCACCGCGTGGAAACCGCCGAAATGCTTATGGACGTCTTCAACGACGATCATGTTATCCCCTAGCCGCGACTTTTCTGCGCGGTCCTGTTGTTTGTTACCCCATTCCCTTCGAGGTGCGGCCTTTTGTCATTGAAACAGCCCGGACACAAGGCCCGGGCTGTTTTGAGTTTCGATCAAAGTGACATGATCAGCGGTATTTTACAGTTGTGATCTTACCGTCCTTGATTTCGTACTGACGGTAGTTGCCGGCACTTTCGCCGGGCCCAATCAGTTCGACCGCGGTGGCGCCGACATAGTCCACATCGCCGCCATCCTTGAGAATCTGCAGCGCCTTGGCCAGTTCGCCGGGATAGATTTTTTCGCCCGGTGCGTTGGCGACATCCATCACCTTGGCGGCATAATCTGCCGGTGCCTTGGAGTTCGCCGCCTGCATGGCCAGCATGATCAGCGCCGCCGCATCATAGGATTCGCCGACAAAGGACGAGGTGCCGTCAAAACCGTTTTCTTCGCCCATCGCCTGGATGGAGGCGGCACCCGGGCTGTCGGTGCCGGGCAGTTGTCCGGTTGAGCCGTCAATTTCCGAGCCGAAATCGGATTCCAGCTTGGCACCATACATGCCGTCGGGGAAATGGAATGTGTCGAATGCACCCGAATCCAGCGCCGCGCGCATGATGCCCGAACCGCCCTGATCGACATATCCCGCGATCACCAGCTTTTCACCGCCCGCGGCGGCCAGTGCACCTACTTCGGCGGCATAGTCGGCCTTGCCATCCTCATGCGCCGCCGTGATGGTCACAGTGCCGCCAGCGGCCTCGAACGCCTGCTGAAAGCTGTCGGCGATGCCCTTGCCATAGTCGTTGTTGGTGTAGGTCAGCGCGACCTCCTTTACGCCCTGTTCCATCAGAACGTCGGTCATCACCTGACCCTGACGGGCATCCGACGGCGCGGTGCGGAAGAACAGGCCGTTGTCTTCGGCGGTCGACAGCGCGGGCGAGGTGGCCGAGGGCGAGATCATCACCATGCCATTCGGCAGCGCCACGTTAGACAGGATCGCGCCGGTCACGCCCGAGCAGTCGCCGCCGACGATGCCGTCAACACCGTCCGAGGTGATCAGGCGCTCGGCAGCGGATGTGGCCGCACCGGAATCGATGCAGGTCGAGTCGGCCCGGACCGCGCTGACGGTGGCGCTGTCCAGCAACAGGCCGCTGTCGGTGACTTCTTTCATGGCCAATTCAGCTGCGGCCGCCATCGGCGGGGTCAGCGATTCAATCGGACCGGTGAAGCCAAAGATGATGCCAAGTTTGACGTCTTCCGCAGAGGCTGCGCCAGCCATCAGAGCAATGGCCGCAGAGGCCGTGAGCAGTTTTTTCATGAGGTTACTCCCTTATTGGAACATATCGTTCTGTCACGAACCCTAGGCAAGCTGTCGCTAAAAGAAAAGTCCTAACGAAAATGTGCCTTTGCGGGGCGTAAACTATTTGTTTTTATGAGCTTTGATGGGAGTTTATGCCCAGTTTCACAGTATCGGAGGTCGATACGATGCGGCATTCATTTTTGATTCTCCTTCTCTTTTGGTCACTGCCGGCCGCGATGGCCGAGTCGCTGGACACGAGTGCCGGAACGGTGCGGCTAACGCGGATGATCTCGGGGCTGGACACGCCCTGGGCGATCGGGATTCTGCCGGATGGCGGGGTTCTGGTGACCGAGCGGGATGGAGAAATGCTTTTTGTCTCGGGCGGTGAAGCGGTGCGTGTCAAAGGCGTGCCCAAGGTTTTTGCCTCGGGGCAGGGCGGGTTGCTGGATGTCACGATCCCCCGTGATTTTGCGCAAACGCGCGACATCTTCCTGACTTACTCGAAACCTCAAAAGGGTGGCGCGGGTACCGCTCTGGCCATTGGGCGCCTTAGCGAAGATGGCCGGTCACTGACCGATCTCCGGACGATTTTCGAAGCGACCAGCGGAAGCCGCGGTGGGCGGCATTTTGGCAGCCGCGTCATCGAGGCAAGGGACGGCACATTGTTCGTCACGGTGGGCGAGCGCGGTGATCGTCCTTCGGCGCAGGATCGGTCGAATCATAACGGATCGATCGTCCGGATACGTCGGGACGGCACGGTGCCGGATGACAACCCTTTCATCGGCGATCCCGACATTCGCCCGGAAATCTGGTCTTATGGCCACCGCAACCCGCAGGGGGCCGGGCTGGATTTGCAGGGGCAGTTGTGGACGTCGGAGCACGGTGCCAAGGGCGGGGATGAAGTCAACCGGATCAAAAGAGGCGCAAACTATGGCTGGCCGGTGATTTCCTATGGCACCCATTATTCGGGCGCAAAAATCGGCGAAGGCACCGCCAAAACCGGGTTGGAACAGCCTGAGTTCTATTGGGATCCGTCCATCGCCCCTTCGGGTCTAATGGTTTATTCCGGCAAGCTCTGGCCGCGGTGGAAAGGCGATATTTTCGTCGGCTCGCTGAAATTCGACTATATCTCACGGCTTGCAGGAACACCCTTGCGAGAGGTCGAGCAGATCAAAGGTCCCGAAACCGAAAGGGTGCGCGACATCATTGAGGCGGCGGACGGTTCGATCTGGTTTATTTCCGTGGGGCAGGGGGCGGTTTACAGGATCACGCCCGGGTGATTCTCAGATCGACAAGCGCGACGCCTGCGTTCCGCGTTCGCGGTAGGGTGTGGTGTTGTAATGCGCGCGGTAACATTTGGAGAAATGCGACGGGCTGGCAAATCCGCAGGCCAGCGCCACATTTATCACGCTCATATCCGTCTGCATTAGCAGGTTACGCGCCTTTTGCAGGCGTAGTTCCATGTAATATCTCTTGGGCGAGCGGTTCAGGTATCGGCGGAACAGCCGTTCCAATTGCCGCGTGGACATGCCGACATCTTTGGCCAGAATCGAGGGCGAGATCGGCTCCTCGATGTTCTTTTCCATCATCTGGATGACCTGGCTCAGTTTCGGGTGACGCACGCCGATCCGGGTGGGTGTGGACAGGCGCTGCGTATCCTGATCGGTGCGGATCGAGGAATAGATCATCTGATCGGCCACGGCATTGGCCAATTCTTCTCCGTAATCGTCCGCGATCAATTTCAGCAGAAGATCTATTGACGAAGTGCCACCGGCGGTCGTCATCCGGTTGCCGTCGATCAGAAACACGGATTTTGTCAGCTCGACATTTTCGAACTCTTCAACAAAGCTGTCGGCGTTTTCCCAGTGGATGGTGGCGCGTTTTCCCTCCAGAAGCCCCGCTTTTGCCAGCACATGAGCGCCCGTGCACAGGCCCCCGATACGAATGCCCTTGCGGGCTTCGCGCCGCAGCCAGTTCAGCATCTTCTTGGTGGCCGTGTTTTGGATATCCACACCGCCGCAGACCAGCACGATATCCTCGCGCGACAGATCACCCAGATCACCATCCAGATTGAACGATGTGCCGGCCGAGCAGGACGCGGTTTCGCCGCCTTCGCCCACCAATTGCCAGGTGTAAAGCTCTTTGTCGGCCATGCGGTTGGCGATCCGAAGGCTGTCCAGCGCCGAGGCGAAGGATAACATCGAAAATTTATCCAGCAGAACAAAGATATACCGGCGCGGTTTGGACTGCGGGTTTTCGACTTCGACAACTTGGCGTTGTTCTTGCATTGCGGCCTGTCCTTGTTTCCAGCGTTTCGCACATATTGGCGGGGCTGAGGCGAATATGGCAGTCAACATGCTCAGAGCTTGTTTGCGTCGTCAAGAGGCGCAAAAGAGATATGGTCACTTGTTTCCGTATTTTGTATAGAGACGACCTGAAATACCTCAGCGGAGATCCAAGCTATGACCGAGTGGCAAAAAACGAACTGGCGCGGCAAGCCGCGGGTTCAGATGCCCGACTATACCGACGCGGCCGCGCTGGCCAAAGTCGAGGCTCAGCTTTCGCAGTATCCCCCGCTGGTCTTTGCCGGTGAGGCGCGGCGCCTCAAGCAACATCTGGGTGCCGCCGGACGCGGCGAGGCCTTTCTGTTGCAGGGCGGGGATTGCGCTGAAAGCTTTGAACAGTTCAGCGCCGACGCGATCCGCGACACCTTCAAGGTAATGTTGCAGATGGCGATGGTGCTGACCTATGGCGCCAAGGTGCCGGTCGTGAAAGTCGGCCGGATGGCGGGTCAGTTCGCCAAACCGCGCAGTGCGCCGACCGAGGTGGTTGAAGGTGTCGAATTGCCCAGCTATCGCGGCGATATCATCAACGAGCTGGCCTTCACGCCCGAGGCGCGCATCCCCAATCCGTCCAAGATGCTTCAGGCCTATACCCAGGCCGCGGCGACGCTGAACCTGCTTCGCGCGTTTTCCACGGGCGGTTTCGCGGATATGAGTCGCGTGCATTCCTGGACTTTAGGCTTCACCGACGATCAGGACGTTCAGAAATACTCTGAGATCGCCGACCGCATTCAGGACTCGATCGATTTCATGGGGGCCGCCGGAATCACCGCCGACACCACTCATGAATTCTCGACTGTGGAATTCTATACCAGCCACGAGAGCCTGCTGCTGGAATACGAAGAGGCGCTGACGCGGCTCGATTCCACGTCCGGCAACTGGCTGGCCGGTTCGGGACACATGATCTGGATTGGCGACCGGACCCGTCAGCCCGATGGCGCACATGTCGAGTTCTGCCGCGGCGTTCTGAACCCGATCGGTATGAAATGCGGTCCAACCACGACTGCCGAAGACCTCAAAGAACTGATGGCCAAACTGAACCCCGAAAACGAAGAGGGTCGACTGACTCTGATCGCGCGGTTCGGAGCGGGCAAGGCGGGCGAGCATCTGCCGCGTCTGATCAAGGCGGTCAAGGAAGAGGGCGCCAAGGTCACCTGGGTTTGCGACCCGATGCACGGTAACACGATTAAGTCGGCGACGGGGTACAAGACGCGTCCGTTCGACTCGGTCCTGCGAGAAGTGCGGGATTTCTTTGGTGTGCATCAAGCCGAGGGTACCATCCCCGGCGGCGTGCATTTCGAGATGACCGGTCTGGATGTCACCGAATGCACCGGCGGCGTGCGCGCTGTAACCGAAGAGGACCTGTCCGACCGGTATCACACCGCCTGCGACCCGCGTCTGAATGCCAGCCAATCCCTGGAACTGGCGTTCCTGGTGGCGGAAGAACTGACGAACCTGCGCCGCAACCGCAACAAGCGCGCGGCCGGCTGAACGCCGTTTGAGAAAATTGAAACGGCGGGTGAGGAACCCGCCGTTTTTTTCGGAATATGGGATCAGATCACATTTTCTGATGCGAATTCCTTCAATCGCTTCAAAACGGGCTGAATGACCCTCGTCGCTCAGACAAGGCGGGGCGCGCCGATACCTAAACAGAATTCCGGCCTGACCTTTCGGTAAGCGCAATTCCCTCGGACCCGCCCCGGGAAATGACGCTGCGATGTGACGTTAAGTCGTTGAGCCGCCCAGGTGATTGTCAACCAGGTGGCGAAGTGCAATCCTGAACCGCGAAAAAGCCGGGAAACTTCATGACACCTGAAAGCCTGTTTTCGCTTCACGGAAAGACTGCGCTTGTAACAGGAGGCGCGACCGGAATCGGCCGCATGGCAGCCGAAACCCTTGTACGAGCCGGGGCGCGGGTGTTGATGGCATCGCGAAAAGGAGAGGCCTGTCAGGCGGTTGCGCATGACCTCAACGCATTGGATGCCGCCGGACAGGCAGAGGGGTTCGCGGGCGATGTGGGAACGCAGGATGGTATTTCGATCCTTTGCAGTGAGATTAGCAAAAGAACGGAAGCTATTGATATTCTGGTGAATAACGCCGGCGTCACGTGGGGCGCGCCGCTGGGTCAGTTTCCGTTCGAAGCCTGGGAGCGGGTCATGTCCGTCAATGTGGCGGGGGTTTTCGAGTTGACGCAAAGGCTATTGCCCATGCTGAAGGCTTCGGCGACGGTCGATGACCCTTCCCGGGTAGTCAATGTCGGCTCCGTTATGGGAGAGGTGCCGATGGGTGATGGCGCCTATAGCTATTCCGCGTCCAAGGCAGCGGTAATCCATCTGAGCAGGGTTCTGGCCAAGGAACTCGCGCCCCATTCCATTACGGTCAATGCCCTGGCGCCCGGCCCGTTTGAATCGCGCATGACAGCTTTTGCCACAGCGGACGAGGGGCTGCGGGAAAAGGTCGGCGGAGCGGTTCCGTTGAAACGCGTTGGAAGGGAAGAGGATATCGCCGGATGCGTGCTGTTTCTTTGCGGTCGCGGCGGTGCCTATGTGACCGGTGCGGTGATACCCGTTTCCGGCGGCATCAATGTGATGACCGGACCGAACATCTTTGAAAAGGCCCTGCAGTAAAAAAAGTTGCCGGGCGCAGCTGATGATGGAGAAATGCCTTGAAGGACATGATCTGGAAGCGGGAGGAGGCCCATCTGCCGGAACACCTCCGCGGCCTGCGAATACCGATGATCGGTGCGCCGCTATTTATCATATCTGTGCCGGAATTGGTGATTGCGCAATGCAAGGCCGGGATTATCGGGTCTTTCCCGGCCCTGAACGCGCGGGAGGCCGAGGGAGAACCTCCATTACTGGAGGCCTGGTTGAAGCAGATCACCGAAGAACTGGACCGGCACAATCAGAAAAATCCCGACAGCCCGGCCGCGCCTTTCGCGGTCAATCAGATCGTGCATCGCTCCAACGCCAGGCTGGACCGTGATCTTGAAATTTGCGCGCGCTGGAAAGTGCCGGTCTGGATCACGTCGTTGGGCGCGCGGGTCGAGGTCAACGAGGCCGCCCACAGCTGCGGCGGGGTAGTCTTGCACGATGTCATCAACAACACTTTCGCCCGTAAAGCCATCGACAAGGGCGCAGATGGTTTGATCGCCGTTGCCGCCGGGGCCGGAGGGCACGCAGGCCAGCAATCTCCGATGGCGCTGATCCGGGAAATCCGAGCATGGTTTGATGGGCCTGTGGCATTGTCCGGGGCAATCGCCTGTGGCGATTCCCTTTTGGCTGCCCGGGCAATGGGGGCTGATTTCGGCTATGTTGGCTCGCCCTTCATCGCGACGCACGAGGCCAACGCCCAGGACGAATACAAACAGATGATTGTCGAAAGCGTAGCCGAGGACATCGTCTATTCCTCGCTTTTCACCGGTGTTCATGGAAATTACCTCAGAAAATCCATTCAACGTGCCGGAATGGATCCCGATAATCTGCCTTCGGCTGATACGTCGACGATGAATTTCAGTCAGGGCTCGTCCAAACCCAAGGCGTGGAAGGAAATCTGGGGTTCAGGGCAGGGGATCGGGGATGTGACCGAGATCGTTCACGCCGAGGAACTGATCGGCCGCATCGCTGCCGAATACCGGACCGCCGGAAAAAAGCTTGCCGCCGAGTTCGATGATTAACCCGACAATGGGATAGCCATGAGCCATCAGCCCCAACCTCTCGATCTTGACGCGGTGGACACCTATTTGCAGGGCAATCTGGTCGGGTATCGGGGGCCGCTGACGTGCGAAAAGTTTGAAGTCGGACAGTCAAACCCGACATACCTGCTGAAAACTCCGAACCGAAACTATGTTTTGCGCCGCAAGCCGCCGGGTGTTCTGCTGAAATCGGCCCATGCCGTCGATCGCGAATTTAGGGTGCAAAGGGCATTGGCCCGGAGCAATGTGCCCGTCGCTCGCATGTATCTGCTGTGTGAGGATGACAGTGTCATCGGTTCGATGTTCTATGTGATGGAGTATCTGGAGGGTCGGAATTTTTTCGAACCGGATATGGTGAATGAATCCAACGAGACGCGTAGCGCTGTAGTAGACGAGATGAACCGGGTTCTGGCCGAATTGCATATGGTCGATATCGAGGCCGTGGGGCTTGGTGATTTCGGCCCGCCCGGCAATTACTTCGAGCGTCAGATCGGGCGGTGGGCCCGCCAGTACAAGGCCTCGGAGACCGACGTCATTCCGGATATGGATAGGTTGATTGCAGTGCTGCAGCGCGAAATGCCCGCCGATGACGGGCAGCGTACGCTCGTGCATGGTGATTATCGGATCGACAATATGATTTTTGAACGAACCGGCACGAAATGTCTGGGCGTTCTGGATTGGGAACTTTCCACTATCGGACATCCCTATGCCGATCTTGCCGCCGTCATCATGCAATGGCAAATGCCGCCGGGCCGCGAGGGGAGGGGCTTGGCGGGGATCGATAGGGCGGCCTTTGGGTTGCCTTCGGACGAGGCTTTTGTTGCCCGATATTGTCAACGGCGCGGGTTGCGGCGGATCGACAATTTCGGGTTCTACCTTGCCTTCAACTTTTTCCGGATGGCGGGAATTCTTCAAGGCGTCTATCGGCGCGCTCTGGACGGAAACGCGTCCAATCCCGAGCGGGCCAGGCAACTGGGGCGGTATGTTCCTGCCTTCGCACGGCACGGCCTGTCCGCGCTGGATCGTGAGATTTGAAAGGGACGGTGTCGAGTGGATAGCAACAAGAGCGCTGGATAGCAGATTGGATCTGCCCACCGTCCGTTCGTTCGACAACTGACTGACAATGCAGGGGGAGGAGGCGATATGAAGGGATTTTTTGAACGTGTCGACCATGGCGAAGGCATCGTCGAACTAAGTTTGAGACGGGCACCGGTCAACGCTTTGAGCGCGGATTTCCTTATAGGATTCGCCGGTGAAATGCAGGATATCGGACAGGATAAAAATGTCAGCGCGGTCGTTTTATCCAGCCCGTTCAGGGTGTTTTCCGCGGGTCTCGATCTGAAAGAGGCGCAGAACTTTGACGTCGCGCAACAAAATGCCATCGTCAAAGGATTGAATGTCGGCTTTCTGTCGTTATTCGAGTGCCCCAAACCCACAGTCTGCGCCTTGAATGGCGCGGCAATTGCCGGCGGAATGTTCTTCGTTCTCGCTTCCGATTTCCGCGTCGCCGCGAAGCGGGCGCAGCTAGGGTTGGCGGAGGTGCGCGTTGGAGCGGATTTCCCGGCGGGGCCACTGGAAATCGCGCGCGCGACACTGGATCCGAACACGCTCAGACGTTTGATGCTGACAGGTCAGCCAGTGGATGCCGAGACCGCCCATCGTTGCGGGATAATCGATGTGATCGACGATGATGTCCTGGTTCGAGCCATCAACGAAGCTCGTGCGCTTGCGGAAATTCCGCCGAATACCTACGCCTCGGTCAAACGCCAGATCCGGAGAGGCACCATTGACCACATCCGTCATCTAATGGCCAATGGCGCTAATACGCCCGAAGGTGGGTGGTTCAATGATGAAACCAAAGCCGCGATGAAACGCATGATCGGATAGACGCGGAGTCACCCGGGCCTCATTTGCCATCCGGACCAGGGCACACTTGGCCTAGACACAAACCGAAAGGGAAATTGCTATGAAGCAGGGATTCGATCCGGCGCGGTTGAACCGGATCGGCGCGTGGATGCGGCGCTATGTGGATGAACGCAAATATCCTGGCAGTTCGATTCTGATCTGCCGCAGTGGCGAAGAGGTGTATTTCAACACTTGCGGGTTGCGGAATGTCGAAAAAAATCTGCCTTTCCAACGCGACACGGTCGCCCGCATCTATTCGATGACCAAACCGATCACCTCGGTTGCCGTCATGATGCTTGCGGAACGGGGATTGTTCCACCTCGGCGCGCTGGTATCGGATTTCATACCTGAATTCAGCAACGTGCAGGCACTCGTACCGGGAGCCGAGCGGATCGATCAGGTTGAACCTGCGTCGCCGCCAACCCTTCATCACCTGCTGACGCATACCAGCGGTTTGAGCTATCCTTTCAACCCCGGCATATTGCCCGAGGCAATGGATGAGCAAGACCTGATGTTCAAATCCTCTCAGGGTCTTCTGGCCGAAATGGTCACTCGGGTCGCCACCCTGCCTTTGGCGTTTCAGCCCGGCGTGCGGTGGGAATATTCAGTCTCCACCGATGTTCTGGGACGTGTGATCGAGCTTGTTTCCGGAAAAAGTCTTGACCGGTTCTTTGATGAAGAAATTTTCGATCCGTTGGGCATGAGCGAAACCGCGTTTTCGGTGCCCGGTAGTGTTGGGAACCGGTTTGCCTCGCTCTATACGCCGCTGGCAGGCGACGCCATGGCGTTAAACGAGGCCAAAAGCGGGGGCGACACGCTGCGACTGGTTGATCAGGCCGGTGACTCCCCGTTTGAGCGAACAACCCTGTTTTCTGGCGGTGGTGGCCTGGTGGGGACGATTGACGATTACCAGCGGTTCGTCGACATGCTGCGCCGGGGCGGCGAGGCGAACGGGCAGCGCATTCTCAGCCCCAGAACGCTGGATTTCATGATGCGTAATCATCTTCCCGGCGACATTGCGTCGATGGGGCCAACCAGCTTTGCCGAGCAACCCATGGAAGGTCTGGGGTTTGGGCTCGGGGGCGGAGTTGTTCTAGATGCCGCACGATCCGGCACAATTGGTTCGACGGGGGATTTCAGCTGGGGCGGGATGGCGTCGACGTTTTTCTGGCTGGACCGTGTTCACGACCTCAGCGTCGTCTTTTTCACTCAGCTTTCGCCATCCAGTTCCTATCCGTCTCGCGCGGAACTCCGGGCCCTTGTTCACGGGGCGCTGGTCGATTGATGGAATTCCTCCGGTATCTCGGCGGGAGCATCGGCGACGCATCAAGAACCGGGGCATGGCAACCAGTCCTGTGGTTAGATAGGCTCGGTGAACTTGTAATTTTACTTTGGCTTTTCGTTACAAGAGTTTTCCAGAGACGCGTTTAGAAAACGGTTTGAGTTGGCGTCTTCTAGTTTATTACCATAATCATCATTATACGGTTTATGTTCGTGCGCGGGTGGATTCACAAACGAAGTGCAAATTCTGTATCAAAACAGATTTTTGCATGGAGGATGCCAAATGGTAAGCTGTTACCCTCACCTGAGTTTGGAGGAACGTCGCAAGATTGCAAAATGGCTTGAAGCCAAAATGCCAGTGCCAGAGATTGCGGATCGACTGGGTTGTGCTGCGTCGACGATCTATCGCGAGTTGAAACGTAATTTCCACGACGGCAATTTTGAAGGCTGGCAAGCCAATTGTTCAGACGGCCGCGCCGACTCAGGCTCGGCCGCCACAGAGAAATCACAAGGCTCAATAGAAAGCCTGAAGCCCGGTTTGCGCACGCCCCAGGATCAATGCGTGAACGTCATGCGTGCCTTCATAGGTGTTCACGGTTTCAAGGTTGACCATGTGGCGGATCACCTGAAACTCAAGCGAGATGCCGTTGCCGCCATGCATGTCACGCGCCAAACGTGCGATATCCAGGGCCTTGCCGCAATTGTTGCGCTTGACGATCGAAATCATTTCGGGCGCTGCGTTCGCCTCGTCCAACAGACGGCCGACGCGCAGGCTGGCCTGAATGCCCAATGCGATCTCAGTCTGCATGTCCGCCAGTTTTCGCTGATAAAGCTGCGTCTGTGCTAGCGGCCGGTTGAATTGGTGGCGGTCAAGCCCATACTGGCGGGCGGAATGCCAACAATGTTCCGCAGCCCCCATCACCCCCCAGCTGATACCATAGCGCGCCCGGTTGAGGCAGCCGAACGGCCCTTTCAGGCCCTGAACATGCGGCAGAAGCGCGTCTTCGCCCACCTCGACGCCGTCCAGAACGATCTCGCCCGTGATCGAGGCACGCAAGCTCAGTTTGTTTTGAATCTTGGGTGCGCTGAGCCCCTTTGCTCCTTTCTCCAAAACAAATCCACGGATCTTGCCGTCATGGGCATCAGATTTCGCCCAGATTACGAAGACATCCGCAATCGGTGCGTTGGATATCCACATCTTGCTGCCGGTCAGGCGATAACCGCCCTCGATCTTTTCGGCCCGGGTTTTCATGCCGGCGGGATCGCTGCCTGCGTCGGCTTCGGTCAGACCGAAACACCCTATCCATTCACCGCTGGCCAGTTTGGGAAGGTATTTCCGGCGCTGTTCTTCGCTGCCATAGGCATAAATCGGGTACATCACCAACGAGCTTTGCACCGACATCATCGACCTATAACCAGAATCGACCCGTTCGACTTCACGCGCCACAAGACCATAGCTGACATAGCTCGCACCGACGCCGCCATATTCTTCGGGGATCGTTGTGCCCAGCAGGCCCATTTCACCCATTTCACGAAAGATATTCGGATCGGTTTCCTCGTTCTGGAACGCTTCCGTGATGCGTGGCTGCAGCCTTTCCTGCGCATAGGCACGAGCGCTGGCGGCAATCATCCGTTCATCCTCAGTCAATTGATCCGACAAACGGAACGGGTCTTCCCAATCGAAGGTTCCAAGATCGGGAGCATCCTTGGCACGCAAGGCGGGTTTGGTCTCGGGGGCATTCATGGTGCATCTCCAAGTTTCACGGTTGCGCGCAGCCTACCGTGCAATTTTCGCAAAAAACAGCGAGACTTTTGCAAGTATTCGTGACTAAAACGCATACATGGATACGCCACGCCGATTTTTTCCGTCGATAACTGCACTTCGCGCCCTCGAAACGCTGGATCGACTTGGTTCTGCCTCGGCCGTTGCGGAAGAGCTGTCGCTAACGCAAAGCGCGGTCAGCCGACAGTTGCAGTCGCTGGAGGCGCAACTCGGCGTTGAACTGATCCAACGGGACAAAAAGCGACTGGCACTGTCTCCGATGGCACAAACCTATGTCGTGGAAATTCGCGAAGCGCTGAACCAAATCGCGCAAGCTTCATTGCGCCTGCATGTCGCCCCGGTTGGAGGAACACTGAATCTTGCTATTCTTCCAACATTCGGAATGCGATGGCTGATGCCCCGCCTGCCCGACTTTGCGCGGCTTCATCCCGAGATTACAATCAATATGTCCACACGGCTTCGACCATTCAACTTTGCCTCCGAAACCTTTGATGCTGCATTACATTTTGGCGAGCCGGATTGGCCCGGTACAGACCGCCTGCTTTTGAAGACGGAACGGGTTCTGCCCGTTTGCGCGCCGAACTTAATGCCGAACGGTCCGCCGGACTCTGCCAAAGGCTTGCTGCGGTTTCCGTTGTTGCACATCCAGACACGTCCACGCGCCTGGCAGGATTGGTTCAGCCAGATCGGATGTGATCTCAAGGAGCCGCTGACCGGTACACTCCATGATCAATTCGCAACCATTATTCAAGCCGCTATTCACGGACTGGGTGTGGCGCTGCTTCCCAGCTATCTGGTCGAACAGGATCTGGCGACAGGCCGGCTTGTTGCGGCCTATCCCGATGCAATGGAAACCGTCGGCGCCTATTACCTTGTCTGGCCGAATTCGAAATCGAACGACCCGTCATTGCGGGAATTCCGTCACTGGCTTGCCGGGCAAGCCCAACCGGAAGAAGCCCTGCCGCGCTAACCCAACGCGTATCCCGCGCCGCGTACCGTGCGCAGCGGGTCGGCACCGCCATGCTGCATCAAAGCCTTGCGCAAGCGTCCGATATGCACATCCACGGTTCGAGTATCGACATAGATGTCGCGCCCCCAGACGCGATCCAACAATTGCTCGCGGCTCCAGACGCGGCCCGGTTTTTCCATGAACGTACTAAGCAGGCGGAACTCTGTCGGCCCCAGTTTCAGAGGCTTGTCCGCCCTGCTCACTTTGTGCGTTTCGGCGTCAAGAATGATATCGTCGAACTCCAGCCTCACGCCGACCGTCGATGGCCGCACCCGCCTGAGCTGGCTGCGGACACGTGCCATCAACTCCACGATCGAATAGGGTTTGACGACATAGTCGTCCGCACCGGTTTCCAGGCCACGAACCTTGTCCACCTCCTCGGAGCGGGCCGAAAGCATGATGATCGGAATGGACCGGGTTTCAGGACGTGCTTTCAGGCGGCGGCAAACTTCGATACCGCTCAGATTGGGCATCATCCAGTCCAGAACAATGATGTCCGGATTTTCCTCATCCACCAGCAACAGGGCCTCGTCCCCGCTGGCGGCACGGGAAACCCGAAATCCCTCGGCTTCCAGATTATAGGCCAAAACCTCTCTCTGCGCGGGCTCATCCTCGACAACCAGAACCTTCGGCTGATCGGTGGACATGACAGGCTCCTTCAGATGGTTTGCGACGTGGTGTCGGCCTTGGGCCGGGCCTCGGCGGGGCGGCTGCCGGTCACCAGATAGACCACCTGCTCTGCGATGGCGGTCACGTGATCGCCCATGCGTTCGATGTTTTTGGCGATGAAATGCAGGTGCATGCAGGCGGAAATGCTGCGCGGGTCCTCGGCCATGAAGGTCAGGAGTTCGCGAAACAAACCATTATACATCTGATCCACATCATGATCGCGTTCGATCACGTCGGTGGCCAGTTCAGGGTCGCGCTGGATATAGGCGTCGAGTGCGTCGCGCAGCATATGCTCCACTTCGCGCGCCATTCGGCGCAATGCCGAGGCGCTACCGTTCACCTCGGCCGCATCGACCAGAACGGTTGTCCGTTTGGCGATGTTCTTGGCATAGTCGCCGATCCTCTCAAGGTTTGCCGAAACCTTCAGAACCGACAGCACCAGCCGCAAATCTCCGGCCGTCGGTGAGCGCAGCGCGATCAGGCGGGCGGTTTCCTCGTTGATCAGTTCTTCCAGTTCGTCGATGGCCTTGTCGCCCTTGCGCACTTGCTGGGCAAGCTCTTCGTCCCGGGTTTCCAAAGACCGGGCCGCCCCTATGATGGCGGCTTCGACCAGACCGCCCATTTTCATGATATGTGCCTGGACGGCCTCCAAGTCACGGTCGTAAACTGATGTAATATGCTGTTCCGTCATGTCTTTTTCTCGTCCTCAACCGATACGACCGGTGATATAACTTTCAGTACGGGGATCGATCGGATTGGTGAAAATCTGACCGGTCTCTCCGAATTCCACAAGATTACCGAGATGGAAGAAGGCGGTTTTCTGGCTGACCCGCGCCGCCTGCTGCATCGAATGCGTCACGATCACCACCGAAAACCTCTGGCGCAATTCGTCGATCAGTTCTTCGACCTGCGCCGTCGCAATCGGGTCGAGCGCCGAGCACGGCTCGTCCATCAACAGAACTTCGGGTTCCGTCGCCACTGCACGCGCAATGCACAGGCGCTGCTGCTGCCCGCCCGACAGCCCGGTTCCGGGCGCATCGAGGCGATCCTTGACTTCGTCCCAAATTGCCCCGCGGCGCAGGGATTTTTCCACGATCTCGTCCAGTTCCGCCTTGTTTTTTGCCAGGCCGTGAATGCGCGGCCCATAGGCGACATTGTCATAGATCGTCTTGGGAAAAGGGTTCGGTTTCTGAAAAACCATTCCGACCTTTGCGCGCAATTGCACCGGATCGACCCGCTTGTCATAGATATCCTCGCCATCCAGCAGGATATCCCCCTCGACCCGGCAGATGTCGATCGTGTCGTTCATCCGGTTCAGACAGCGCAGGAATGTGGACTTGCCGCAGCCCGAAGGGCCGATGAAGGCGGTCACGGTCTTGTCCTCGATCTCGACGCTCACATCCTTGATGGCATGGGTGTCACCATAATAGACCTGAACGTTCTTCGCGGTGATCTTGGTTTCGTGTGCTTCCACATCTCTCTCCACGCGAGACATATCTTTCATATCGTGCCCCCTTTACCAGCGGCGTTCAAAGCGGCGGCGAAGAATCACGGCCACGGTGTTCATGGTGACAAGGAAGACAAGCAGGATGATGATGCCTCCCCATGCGCGTTCATAAAAGGCCGGATCGGCCCGTTTCGCCCATTCGTAGATCTGTGCCGGCATCGCGGAATTCGGGGACAGCAGGCCGCTGGCAACGCTGTCCGGCGCGTTCGAGGCGATGAAGCCAACCATACCGATCAGCAACAGCGGGGCGGTTTCACCCAATGCCTGCGCCAGCCCGATGATCGTGCCCGTAAGAATACCCGGCGCGGCCAGTGGCAGTACGTGGTGAAAGACGGACTGCATTTTCGAGGCCCCTACCCCCAGTGCCGCATCACGGATACTGGGCGGCACGGATTTCAGCGAAGCGCGGGTTGAAATGATGATCGTTGGCAGGGTCATCAGCGTCAGAACCAGACCACCCACCAGTGGCGCCGACATCGGCAGATGCATATAGTTGATGAAGACCGCCAGGCCCAGGATGCCGAAAACAATGGAAGGCACGGCAGCAAGGTTCGAGATATTGACCTCGATGACATCGGTCAGCCAGTTCTTTGGCGCAAACTCCTCCAAATAGATCGAAGCCGCCACACCGATGGGCAAGGCCAGCACCAGCACCACCAGCATCATGAACAGCGAACCGACCATCGACACGCCCATTCCGGCGGCTTCCGGTCTTTGATCCGAGGCGTCGGCCCCAAAGATGAAGGAGGGGTTGAAGGTTTTCCTGAGAATTCCCGCTTTGCGCAGTTGATCCACGAAATCCAACTGGGCCGCCGTTATCGACTTGTCATTCGCGATGGACGCGCGGGTGACACGCCCTTTCAGATATCCATCAACGCGGGAATTGGCGAGGAAGCGGAACTCGACCGTTTGTCCGATCTTGTCGGGATTCGCCAGGACATACCCGCGCAGTTGCCCGTCCGCGCTTTTCGACAGAATGGCCGCCTGTTCTTTCGTCTTCAGATCGGTTTCGATGCCAAGCTTTTTCACTTCGGCTTCAAATGCGTTCTTGATCAGCGGTGCATAGCCAAAGGTCGTGACTTTCTTGATATCTTCGATGTTTCGATTGCCGTTTTTGTCGAGTTTGCTCTCCAGCAACTCGACCGGTAACGTGACAAAGGTTTGCGAATATGCCCCCACGCCCTTGCTGACGATGTTGTAGGCCAGCAGAAATAGCATTGACAGGCCGATAGCGATGGCAACAACGCCATAGGTCTTGAACCGGGCCTCTGCCCGGTTTCTCCGGGCGGTTCGGGCATCCTTTTCCAGCAAGGAACCACTGTGCTTGCGGGCCGGTGCACCGTTTTGGCGGATATCGGTCATTCGTATTGCTCCCGGTATTTGCGCACGATGTAAAGCGCCAGAACGTTCAGGCCGAGGGTAAGCACGAACAACGTCAGCCCCAACGCAAATGCGACAAGCGTTTCGGGACTGGCAAAGTCGGTGTCGCCGGTCAGCTGACTTACGATCCGGGTGGTGATCGTGGTCATTGATTCCAACGGGTTAAGCGAGAATTTGGCGATCGCCCCTGCCCCCATAACGACGATCATCGTCTCGCCGATCGCGCGCGACGCCGCCAGCAGTACCGCGCCGACAATACCGGGCAACGCTGCCGGGAGAACCACCTGGCGTATGGTTTCGGACTTGGTGGCGCCCAGCCCGAGCGACCCGTCCCGCATGGATTGCGGAACGGCGTTGATGATGTCGTCCGACAATGACGAGACGAACGGGATCAGCATGACCCCCATCACCAGGCCCGCGGTCAGAACCGAAGTTGCACCGGCCATCCATTCGACGCCGAGCAGACCACCCTTGGCGAATATTTTCGCCAGCATGGGTCCGACGGTCAGCAACGCGAACAGGCCGTAGACGATGGTCGGAATGCCTGCCAGAATCTCGATCAGGGGCTTGGCGAAGCTGCGGGTCGCCTTGCCGGCGTATTCGGACAGGTAGATTGCCGCGAACAGTCCGATTGGTACTGCGACCAGCAACGCCACGAGCGAAATGTACAACGTCCCCCAAAGCAGCGGCAGGAAAGATAATTCGGAATCGCCACGAAAATTCGGAGCCCATGTGCTGCCAAAGAAGAAGTCTTTCCAATCGTGCAGCCGGAAGAAATTCGTGGTCTCGAAGAACATCGAAAGCACGATGCCCAGCGTCGTCAGAATGGCCAGCGAGGCCGCGAGGATCAACAACGCCAGTATGCCGCGCTCGACAGTGTTGCGCGCCCGAAAGTCCTTGTGAGTTCCCGCGTATGAAATCGCCAGCCCCCCCAGGGCAAGTACGGCGATCACGATGGCCATGGCGTTTCCACCTATGGCGTTCAATTGGCGATAACGTTGCGCCGCGCGCAGAACGCCAGGTTGCACATCGGATCCCAACGCGACACCCAATTCTCCCAGCTTGCCACGGATGTCGGTTGTCTCGGCATCCAAGGTACGGGCCTCCCGACGGGTCAGCGCACCCTGCTCGACGGCAATATCCAGACCCTCGGCAACACGCCGGACGTCGGACATCAGCAGGTCGCGGGTCAGATCTTCTGGAATGGCCGCGTCGGGGATCATGCCAGAGACACGGCTGTCCACGATCAGAGGCTGAGCCAGCAGCCAGATGATCAACACGGCAAGCGCCGGAACAAGCGATGTCAGGGCCACGTTGAGCCCGTAGTAGACGGGCAGAGAATGAAGGGCGCGCGTATCGCCCCCCACCGATTGCAGCGCGCGGCGGCGCCCGGCGACATAACCGATTGCGGCCAGAAAAAGCAGCGATAACACCAGCCAGAGTGTCGGCATCAGAACCATGATCCGTAGTCAGATGTAAGAAAACCGGGGCAGAAACTCCGCCCCGGCCGTTTTCGGGAAGTCCACGGCGGGCTACGAGTTGCCGTCCATCGTGGATTCGTCGGCGACCGCGTTCTGGGTGTCTGCCAGTTCGGGATCGGCGACCAGCCCGTATTCGGCCAGCGGACCGTCGGGGCCGGCGACCTCGTCAGCGACGAAGAATTCGACATATTCCTTGAGGCCGGGGATCACGCCGATATGTGCTTTCTTCACATAGAAGAACAGCGGACGCGAAACCGGGTATTCGCCGGTTGCGATCGATTCGGTCGAGGGAACGATGCCCGACATGGTGGCAACCTGCAGCTTGTCGGTGTTGTTTTCATAGAAGGCCAGACCAAAGACGCCGATGCCGTCCTTGTTGCTTTCGATGCGGGCCAGCGTTTCGGTATAGTCGCCGTCAATATCAACCGACCTGCCGTCGGTGCGCAGGGCGATGCAGGCTTTCTCGGCCGCTTTTTTCTTGGCCTTGTCGCTGTCGCCTTCGGCTGCGGCCAGCAGGTGTTCGAATGCGCCGGTGGCTTCGCAGCCCGCCAGGATCACCTTGTCTTCGAACACTTCGCGGGTGCCGTGCTTGGTGCCGGGTACGAAGGCCTGAATGTCGATCGCCGGGAAGTTGGCGTTCACGTCGGCCCAGGTGGTGTTCGGGTTGTCGACCAGATTACCGTCGACCAGAACCTTGTCGGACAGCGCCAGGAACCAGTCGGTCGGGGTGAATTCATAGGCGTTGCCGTTGATATCGCTGGCAAACACGATGCCGTCATAGCCGATGCGGACCTCGATGATGTCGGTCACGCCGTTCTCGGCACAGGCCTCGATTTCCTTGTCCTTGATCTTGCGCGAGGCGTTGGCCACGTCGATGGTGTTTTCGCCAACACCTTCGCAGAACCGCTTGAGACCCGCGGACGAGCCGCCCGATTCGACCACCGGGGTCGGAAAATCAAAATTTTCGCCGAACGCTTCGGCAACGATCGATGCATAAGGCAGAACGGTCGACGATCCGGCAACCTGAACCTGATCGCGAGCAGCAGCAGCGGTGGCGGACACAGCGGCAATTGCAAGCGCCGAAGCCGACAGTTTCACAAAGGACATTCCAGTCTCCCTGGTAGAGATATGATGCGATCACCCCCATGATGATCCTGGAGAACTCCTAGGGGCGGCGCGTAAGTCTTTTGTGACAGGTATGTAACGGTTTCATGACAACCGGGCGGGATCACCCGGAATTTGACGCAAAGCCGCCATGCATCTGTTTCATGGCGGGATGACGGAACCTGTCCGGGTCGGGCTTTATCGGGGCAGTGCCACGGTAAAGGTCGATCCTTTTCCCAACTCGCTTTCGATGCGCAGGCGTCCGCGGTGGCGGTTTACGATGTGCTTGACGATCGCAAGGCCCAGCCCCGTCCCGCCCAACTGACGCGAGCGATGGCTGTCGGCCCGATAGAACCGTTCGGTCAGGCGGGGCAGATGGATCGCTTCTATGCCCGGCCCCTTGTCGACGATCCGGACCTGCGCCGAAGGGCCGCGCAGCGCCGGGTCGCGTTCGGGCGTGGTCAGAATTGCCGTTACTTCCCCACCCGCGCCACCGTATTTGATCGCATTCTCGATCAGGTTGGTGAAGACCTGCCGCAACTGGTCGGTGTCTCCCCTGATCACTACCGGATCGTCCGGAGCCTGGAATTTCAAAGAAACATTGGCCGAATCCGCCAGCGGGCGCAGCGAGTTCATGGTGCTCTGCAACTGCGCCGACAGATCGATTTCCTGCTTGGGGCGAACTCTTTCTTCGCTTTCGACCCGGTTCAGCGACAGCAGATCCCCAACCAGACGGTTCATCCGGTCAGCTTCGTCTGCCATGATCTGCAGAAAGCGTTCGCGGGCGGCTTTGTCTTCTTTTGCGGGGCCGCGCAGGGTTTCGATAAATCCCATCAGCGCCGTCAGCGGCGTCCGCAGTTCGTGGCTGACATTGGCGACGAAGTCGCGGCGCATCTGTCCGGCCTGTTCAAGATGCGAGATGTCCTTGAAACAGGCCAGAGCCGCCCCTGCTTCTTTCTCGCCGATACCCTGAATGAACCTGCATTCGACCTCGAAGGTGGTGTCCTGAGCACCATCGTTTGACAGGTGCCGGGTGGTTGTCGTTGCTTTTGTCTTAAGTGTTTTCTCCAGCGCCTCGATCACCTGCGGCTGGCGCAGGATGGTGGCGAAGTGCCGTCCGGAAATCTGTTGCCCCAAAAGCTTCCGGGCCTCGGAGTTTGCGGCGATGATCCATTCTGACCGGTCCACGAGAACCGCAGGAAACGGGATTGCCTTCACGAATTCGGAAATGAGATCGGGTGGCATGGGGCGGACTCTCGGAAAACCGGGATATGTTTGGCGGCTCCTACACCCGGAATGTGACGTCTGTTTGGTGGTGCGTCATGAAACGACGGTGAGGATGTCGCGATATTTTCGCATGTTTTCCCGATAGTTCCGGGCACTCAATGCCAATCCCTCTATGGCTGCGTCGTCAAGCTGACGCACGACCTTGCCGGGTGACCCCATGACCAGAGAGTTGTCGGGGATTTCCTTGTTCTCGGTGATCAGCGCGCCTGCCCCGATCAGGCAGTTGTGACCGATCTTTGCGCCGTTCAGAACGATCGCGCCCATGCCGATCAGCGTATTGTTCCCGATCGTGCAGCCATGCAGCATCACTTTGTGCCCGATCGTGCAATCGCGCCCGATGGTCAGGGGATAGCCGGGGTCGACATGCATGACGCAGTTTTCCTGAACGTTGCTGCCAGCCCCGACCCGGATCTCTTCGTGGTCGGCGCGGATGGTGCAGCCGAACCAGACCGATGCGCCCTCTTCAAGCACGACCTTGCCGATCAGATTGGCATCCGGTGCGACCCAGGTGTCGGGATGTATCCGGGGTTCGTGTTCCCCCAAAGCATAGATCGTCATGACATCTCCTGAAATTCGGTCTGCAGCGCCCGGACGTGGTCGGTCAGGTGCGGCTGCTGAATGCGGCGCAGGCGGGTTGCGGTGATGATGGTCTTGAGCGCTTCTTCGGTGGTGTCCAGATCGTCATTGATCAGCACATGGTCGTAACTGCCCCAGTGGCTGATCTCATCCCAGCTTTTCTGCATCCGGCGCGCGATGGTTTCGGCATCGTCCTGACCCCGCGCTTCCAGCCTGCGCCGCAATTCCCCGATCGAGGGCGGCAGCAGGAAGATCGACAGCGTGTGCTGGCCCAGATCGGAATTGCGGATTTGCTGCGCCCCCTGCCAGTCGATGTCGAACAGCACGTCCTGACCGTCCTCGATGGCGGTCTGTACCGGCCCTTTGGGTGAGCCGTAGAAATTGCCGAACACATGGGCATGTTCCAGCATTTCGCCATTGGCCACCGCCGATTTGAACGACTCTTCGGTTACAAAATGATAATCCTGCCCGTCGACCTCTCCGGGGCGCGGATTGCGGGTGGTGGCCGAGACCGAAAACCGGATAGTGGCATCCCACGCGCGCAGCCGTCTGGCCAGTGTGGACTTGCCCGCGCCCGAGGGGGAGGACAGAATGATCAGAAGGCCTCGGCGTTTTGCCATGTCGTCGTATTCCCGTATTATTCCACGTTCTGGACTTGCTCGCGCATCTGATCGATCACGGCCTTGAGCTCAAGCCCCGCAGCGGTCAAATCCGCATTCTGCGACTTTGAGCACAGCGTATTGGCCTCGCGATTGAATTCCTGCATCAGGAAATCAAGCTTGCGCCCCACCGGCCCGCCCTGCCCCAGCAGGTCCCGGGCCGCGGCGACATGGGCGGTCAACCGGTCGATTTCTTCGGTCACGTCCGCCTTGACAGCGATCAGGGCAAGCTCCTGTGCGACCCGGTCGGGATCGGCGCCGTCGGTATTGTTCAATACGCGCGCCAGATTGGACCGCAGGTTTTCCGCCATTTTTTCGCGCCTGCCTTCGGCAAGACCGGCCGCCTGTCCGGTGAGGGTTTCAACGAGAGCGAGCTGGGAATGCAACACGCGCTGCAGCGCGTCACCTTCGGTCGCGCGCATGTCCAGAAAAGACTGCACCAAAGGCTTGAAATCCCGCTTTAACTGTTCGACCAGCGGCGCGGCATCGTCTTCATCCGCACCGGTCTCCAGCATTCCGCGCAAAGCCAGCAGGTCGGATGCCCGGGACGAAGCGAGGGAAACCCCCTTGCCCCTGGCTTCTTCTTCCACGGCGGCCAGCGCGCCGAGGGCTGCCTCCAGCAATTCACGGTTCAGCCGCAGATCACTGCCTTCCTCGGAGCGGGCGATGCGCAGAGACAGCGTAACATTTCCCCGCGCCGCCGCCTTGGCCAGATCGGTGCGCAAGGCCGCCTCGAGCCCGGCAAGCCACTCGGGAACGCGAAGGCGCAGGTCTAGCCCCTTGCCATTCACGCTGCGCAACTCCCAGGTCCAGCTGTAAGCGCCAAACTCGCCCTTGCCCGAGGCGAAGCCGGTCATGGATCTTATCATTCCTGCCCTTTCCTGATGCCGGTTGTTGGTGCACCTAATGCCATAGTGCGGCACAGGGCAAGTCCCGGCTCGGACGGGTCACGTTAACCTGCGTTAACCAAACGTTAAAGATTTGCTCTAAAATTAACTCAACCCGTGTCAGATTAGGATCTGAGTAAGCTGCGTATCGCTGGGCGCCGAGTACTTGGGTGTTCTGTCATTTGGCAGGGGGTTAAACGGTGAAAAAGTTGAGTGAAAACGTTCCCGGAGCGACAACGGGAAAGGTGGTGTCGATGAATCGGTTTTTCAGCGGTCGCAGCTTATCTCCTATCCGTCAGGCCGAGGCCTATTGGACAGCCCTGTTGGACGGGAACGGAATTCCGAACCGTTCGGACATTGATCCTCGCGGGCTGGGCAACATCCTGCAGTTCACCTTTGTTCTGGAACGTGTTGCCCCAAGTGTTGCCCGGTTTCGGCTGGCAGGCAGCCACATGACCGAATTGGCGGGGATGGAAGTGCGCGGCATGCCCTTGTCGGCTTTTTTCACGCCTCCTGCCCGCGACGAGATTTCCGGAGCGCTGAAGCACGTGTTCGGATCTCCGGCCGTTGCGGAACTTGAACTGGCGACGGAGCCGCGATTGCGGGCCCCCAAGCTTGAAGCCAGAATGATCCTTTTGCCGCTGAAAAGCGATTTGGGAGATGTCAGCCGCGCCCTGGGCGTTCTGGTCGCAGATGAGGTCAAGGGCAAGACGCCGACCCGGTTCGATATCGAAACATGCAGGATCAAGCCCGTGTCGAATATCACGAAAACACAGGATCACTACCGCGAACCGGCATTGGGATTTGCCGAAAGCCAATCCCCCTTTGTGTCCCCGGCCCCTCACCTTCGTCTGGTGTCGTCAAAAGAAGAATGACTTCATTTGTTGTTTTTTGGGGGGCGCGGTCCGATCTCCGCATTGATGTATTCGCCTCGTGGATGATGGGATTTCTTCACGAAGTAGGGATCAGTCGCGGGCAAGGCGGGATCAACCTGAAGCTGATTGATTTGTCACGCTTTTCAGTCTCAGATCGAAGGTATCGCAAACTTTGCGCCGCCTGGTAATTTAGCATCCTCAGTGCAGAGCGCATAGCATTTGGATCTCTTCCAGTCGCACTGCCGGTCTGGACGCGCGACGAGAAGCGAATCACCGGAGAAGTTGCCATGGTGCCAACTGTCGTCTTGGCAGCGCCCGTCGACCCCACCGCCGAAAGCGCGATACGGGTTGGATCAAACTTATGCGCGGCGGCAAGCGAAAAACGGTCCGTAACCGATCTGTTGCAAACACAAAACCTGTATCGGCATCCAAACGCCATGAAATTAATGCAATGAGAGAGTGATGACCGGATTTGAGCATCATTTCGCCACGAAATTCTGGGAGACTTCAGGCAAAATCCCGCCACGTCCAATTGCCATTGGATTTATGAAACAAGGTCATCCTGGTAGACATTCGTGCGCGGACTCCATTATGAATTGGGCAATGGGGAAATGCATGCATGAATAAAGTTCTGGTCCTGAATGGTCCGAATCTAAACCTGTTGGGCACACGACAACCAGAGGTATACGGGCACACAACGCTGAAGATGATTGAAGAGACCTGCATTTCGCATGGCTCCTCTGTCGGGCTTGAGGTCACCTGTTTCCAGTCAAACCACGAAGGCGCGCTGATCGACGCCATTCACGACGCGCGCGGCATACAGGGCGGTATCGTGCTGAACGCGGGTGCATACACACACACCTCTGTCGCCCTGATGGACGCGATTTCCTCGGCTCAGGTTCCGGTCGTTGAGGTTCACCTGTCCAATATCCATGCGCGCGAGCCGTTTCGTCACAAATCCTTTATCGCGCCCGTGGCCGTCGGCCAGATCTGCGGGTTCGGGGCGCAGGGATATCTGCTGGCGCTCGATGCACTGGCAACCCACCTTCAGCAAAGTGGCCAGCAATGACCCTGGATGAATACCTCAATTTCCTGAGCTATACCAAAACGCTCGAAGAGCTTTGGGATGCGCATTGCCGTCAGATGGACAAATATGGGTTCGTGCGCCTGCTCTATGGGTACACGCAATACCGCACCGCCACATCGTTGGGAGATCCCGAAGATTTCATCATCCTGACCAATCACTGCCAGCAATACATTGATGGATTTCTGCATTCAGGATTGTATTTCCACGCACCTATGCTGAAATGGGCGCTGAAGAACGAAGGCGCCGGTAGCTGGCGCCGCATTTCCGAATTGATGTCGAACAACACAATGACGGAAAAAGAGCGGCAGGTTTACGAATTCAATACCTCGATGGGCGTCACCGCCGGATACACGATCAGCTTCAACTCGGTTTCCATGCGCACCAAGGGGGCAATTTCCCTGTGCGCGCGCAAGGGGATGTCGCAGGATCAGGTCGAAGCGATCTGGCAAGAGCATGGCCGTGACATCCTGTTGATGAACAATATCGCCCATCTGAAAATCCTGACCCTGCCCTATAACCCGCCCAACCGCTCGTTGACCAAGCGGCAGCGTGAGGCCTTGCAATGGGTTGGCGATGGCAAAACCACCCAGGACATTGCGTTGCTGATGGGGCTGACATCCGCGACGGTGGAAAAGCACCTCAGATTGGCCCGTCAGGCATTGGCGGTCGAGACGACTGCGCAAGCCGTTCTCAAGGCCGCGCTGCACAATCAGATGTTCATTATGGAAGCCTGAAACCTTCTCTTCCCATCGCCAGCAGACGCCGGATTACCTTGGGTAAGGAAATCATGACTACCAAATTGCTGTTATGCGTCGCATTATGATCAGGTTCCGTGAGTGGTGGCTTTGGCCAAGGAACATTTGGATGGACCTTCGCAATATCGTTGCTCTCTGTCCGATCTGACAAAGGCCGTTTATTTTTCGGCGTGCCAGCGTCAGAATTTTGAGGGGCCCTACCATCCCCATCGTGCAGGGCCCCTCATATTCTATTCCAATCGATTTTTGCTGAATTGCTGATGGTCAGCCCGATTTTGTGACTCAAAGAAAAAGGCCGGCTGCGTGATCCGCACCCGGCCCTTTTGGTGACGTTGCCGGGTCGACAGACCCGGACAGAATTTAGCCTTGCGCTGCCTTTGCAACCTCAGCAGCGAAGTCTTCTTTTTCGACCACAATACCTTCGCCGACTTCCAGACGGATGAAGCCGGTGATGGTTGCACCCGCTTCTTTCGCTGCGGCCGCAACGGTCAGGTCGGGGTTCACCACGAATTGCTGGTTCAGCAGGGTCGATTCCGCCACGAATTTCTTCATGCGGCCTTCGATCATCTTTTCGATCACCTGCTCCGGCTTGCCGGATTCGCGGGCGATGTCCATCTGAACCTGCTTTTCCTTTTCGACAACAGCCGGGTCCATGTCAGCTTCGGACAAAGCGGCCGGGTTCACAGCCGCGATGTGCATCGCAACCTGCTTGCCAATGGCTTCGTCACCACCTGACAGGGCAACCAGAACGCCGATCTTGCCCATGCCGGCGGTTGCGGCGTTGTGCACATAGGAAACAACGGTGTCGCCTTCGATCTTGGCCATACGGCGGATCGACATGTTTTCACCGATTTTGGCGATTTTGTCGGTCAGCACATCCGCGACGGGCTTGCCACCCAGATCGGCAGCTTTCAGCGCCTCCACGTCGGCCACGTTCAGGGCGGCGCCGGCGATGCTGGAAACCATCTCCTGGAACTCGGCGTTCTTGGCGACGAAATCGGTCTCGGCGTTCACTTCGACGGCAACGCCCTTGCCGCCGTCAACGACAACTGCCACGAGACCTTCGGCCGCGGTACGGCCCGATTTCTTGGCGGCTTTCGCCAGACCTTTAGTGCGCAGCCAGTCAACGGCGGCATCCATATCGCCATTGTTTTCGGTCAACGCCTTCTTGGCGTCCATCATGCCAGCGCCGGTTGCGTCGCGCAGTTCTTTCACGAGTGCTGCTGTGATTGCCATCTCTTGGCTCTCCTCAATTCAAACGGATTTGGGGCAGGTCATACCCTGCCCCAGATGTCATTCATGTGACGGGAAGCTTACGCTTCGGCAGGGGCTTCTGCGTCTTCCGCAACGGCCTCTTCGACGGGAGCTTCTTCCAGTTCGCCCAGGTCAACGCCAGCGGCGCCCAGTTGCGCCGACATGCCGTCCAGTGCAGCACGAGCGGCCAGGTCGCAGTACAGCGCGATGGCGCGGGCTGCGTCGTCGTTGCCGGGGATGATGTAATCCACACCATCGGGCGAGCAGTTGGTGTCGACAACAGCCACAACCGGGATGCCCAGTTTGTTGGCTTCGGCGATGGCCAGTGCTTCTTTCTTGACGTCGATGACGAACAGCAGGTCCGGAACGCCGCCCATCTCGCGGATACCGCCCAGCGAGGCCTGCAGCTTGAACTGGTCGCGCTCCATGCCCAGACGCTCTTTCTTGGTCAGACCTTCGGCGCCGGATTCCATGGCTTCGTCGATCTGCTTGAGGCGGTTGATCGACTGGGAAACAGTTTTCCAGTTGGTCAGCGTGCCGCCCAGCCAGCGGTGGTTCATGTAGTACTGGGCCGATTTTTCGGCCGCATCCGCGATCGGCTGCGCTGCCTGACGCTTGGTGCCCACGAACAGAACGCGACCGCCTTTGGCGACGGTTTCACGGATCGCGCTCAGCGCCTGATCCAGCATCGGAACGGTTTGGGTGAGGTCCATGATGTGGATGCCGTTGCGCGCGCCATAGATGAACGGCGACATGCGCGGGTTCCAGCGTTGGGTCTGGTGGCCGAAGTGAACGCCAGCTTCCAGCAGCTGACGCATGGTGAACTCGGGAAGAGCCATGCTTTGTTTCCTTTCCGGTTTCTTCCTCGGCGGGGGTTTCAGAGCGGATGCTCCAACCGGCGGTCCAATCGGGGATGTCTCCCCCAAAAGGGCCAAACCCCGCCTGCGGGTTTGAATGGCGCGCGTATACGGCAGGATTGGACCGGGCGCAAGGGCCAATTGCCCTTAATTTACGGGCCGGGCGAGCGCGTGCGCGTGGCGTACCGCCGCTTCGCAATGGGCCGCCAGCGCCTTGCGGTTCTCGAACTCGCTGACCTTTGCCGGTGAATGATAGATCAGTTCGATCCATCCCTGCCGCCGCGCCGCGAGGGTTTTGAGCAGGTGCGGGCCGAATTCCATTTCGCCCCACCAGCCGTAAAAACGGTCCGGCTGACCATCGGGGGCATGGAATATGACCGAAACGGGCTGAACAAAAATGCTATCGCGGAGATGGTCGGAAAAGAACGCCGCAAACAACGTTGACTTGAACGGCAAAACCCGCAGCCCGTCGGTTGAGGTGCCCTCGGGAAAGAACAGAAGTTTGTGCCCTGCCTTCAGGCGGCTCTCTAAAACCTGTGTCTGCTCGCGGGCCTTTTTCGGGTTGCGTTCGATGAACATGGTTCCGGTGGCGCGTGCCAGCCAGCCGATGCCCGGCCATTTTGCCACTTCGGCCTTGGACACGAAATAAACCCGCTTGCGCGCATTCAGGGCAAAGATATCCAGCCACGAAGTATGATTGGCGACAACCGCGCCCCGTTCCTGCATCAGTTCGCCGGACGTACAAAACCGGATCCCGAGGATGCGCAGTGCGTTTCGGCAGACAAACTGGGCGATATACGGTGTGATCGGGCGGTGAAGGCCATAGATCGGGTGTTCGATCAATCGCACCAAAAGCAGAACCAGCAAGCCGCCAAATACCAGCAGCGCCAGCGGTATACCGCGCGCCAGAGCGCGCAACCATCCGCCCCACCCGATCACGATCGGATCGGGGTCATTCACGCTGTTCCATAGGGGGCCGGTCACGTCTGCACTCCGCCGTAGATACGCCTTTGACGCTCGTTCATCCGGGCGGTGTCGAGGATCAGGCACACGTCAGTGGTGTTGAAGGCATGATCAATATAAGCGCCGTCGCCGACAAATCCCCCAAGCCTGAGATAAGCCTTGATCAGGGCCGGCACCTCGAGCATCGCCTTGCGCCGGTCCAGATCGCCCTGCGGAACAAGGTTCATGTCGAAGAAATGCCGGGGCTGGGCGCGAACACGAATGTCAGGCGGGGCGAGATGGTTGTGATACAGCATCGACAAGGGCTGAGCCAGCGCCCGCGCCTCGGTTCCGTGAAAACTGGCGACACCGAACAGGACGTCGATCTCGTTTTGGGCCACATAGCCCGCCAATCCGTTCCAAAGATGATACATCGCCGTACCACCCCGATAGTCGGGATGAAGGCAGGAGCGACCGAGTTCCAGCAGCTTTCTGCCGCCTTGCTTCAAGACGGTCAGGTCGTATTCGTCCTCGGAGTAGAATTGCCCGACGGCTTCGGCCCTGTCGCCGGGCAAAAGCCGGTAAACGCCGATCACTTTGCCGGACGCGTCATCAATGGCCAGCATATGGTCGAAGAACGGGTCGAACCGGTCGCGTTCCAGCCCGGCCTCGTGGTCAACCAATTCGCCGCCGCCGCCCAGTTCGCGCACGAAGACGTCGTAACGGAGCCGCTGGGCGGCACGCAGTTCCGCCTGGGTCTCGGCAATCTTGACGGTGAAACTCGGGCCGCGGTCAGGCATTTCCATTCCAGTGTTCAGGCGACAACCTCGCCGCCGCGCTGATACAGCAAATTTGAAAGAAATGGCAACACACCCGCGCTTTTCCGCCCCGGTGTTAACCATTCATAAATCAGTTTTCCGGATCAAAGACGGGCATCAGGGCAATGTACGTCCCGTCGATCACCACTTTCCCCTGCTCGCGGAAGTTAACGGTGATCTTGCCGCCGATGTTGGACTGAACCTGTCCAACGCCCCATTCGGGGAAATCGGGGTGGCGGACGAACATGCCCGGTGCAAGTATGGCATTTAGATCTGTCATGTGCGGCTCGGGTTCCGGGTCAATTGACGGCTCCCGCAGGAGGTATGCATGAGCGAAAGCAACGTCAACCTAGGCGCCTTGATCGGGTCGCGAATCTGTCATGATCTGATCAGCCCGATCGGCGCGATCACCAATGGTTTGGAATTGCTGAATATGTCGGGCGGCGCACAGGGACCCGAGATGGAACTGATCTCGGACAGTGTGGATGATGCCGGTGCCCGCATCCGCTTTTTCCGCATCGCGTATGGCGCCGGCGGCAACAAGCCGCTGGGACGGGCCGAGGTGGCCGGGTTGCTGTCCGACGTTGCTAGAACCGGACGTGTGAAAATTCACTGGCAGCCGACCGATGCCAAACCGCGCAGCGAAATCAAACTGGTCTTTCTTGCGATCCAGTGCTGCGAATCCGCCATGCCTTTCGGCGGGACGGTCGAGGTTTCCTGTTCAGAAGGACAATGGAGTGTGGCGGGGACAGCGGACAAGATGAACCTTGATCCGGACCTGTGGCACGGTCTCAATTCGCGGGAATTCCAGGTGCAGATCACACCGGCGCTGGTTCAGTTCGCGCTGTTGACGCAATCGGCAAAGGAATTCGGTCGGCGGGTGCGGGCCGAAACAAGTTCGACCCGCGCCGCTATCCGGTTCTGACCGGACCTGGCCGGATTGATGCGGTCAGGCCCGGGTGGCGCCGTTGCCCCGCACCAGATATTTGAAGCTGGTCAGCTGCGCCGCGCCAACCGGGCCGCGCGCGTGCATCTTGCCGGTCGCGATGCCGATCTCGGCCCCCATCCCGAACTCGCCGCCATCGGCGAACTGGGTTGAGGCGTTGTGCATCAGGATGGCGCTGTCGAGGCGCTCAAAGAACCGCGCGGCGGCGTCCTGATCCTCGGTCATGATGCAATCGGTGTGATTCGATCCGTATTGGCGAATATGTGCGATGGCCGCGTCGATATCCGGCACGGGACGCGCCGAGATGATGCTGTCGAGGAATTCCCTGCCCCAGTCATCTTCAGTCGCGGCGACGGTCCCGTTGGCTGCCAGATCTCCATCGGCGTGGACCTCGACGCCAGCCGCCATAAGCGCGAAAACGACATCCCTGCCGATCGTGTCCACCACGTCATGATGCACCAACAGGCATTCCGCCGCACCACAGATGCCGGTGCGTCGGGTCTTGGCGTTCAGAACCACGTCGATGGTTTTGGCAAGATCCGCCGCCTTGTCGATATAGATATGCACAATGCCTTCGAGATGCGCGAAAACCGGAACCCGGGCCTCGCGCTGCACAAGCCCGACCAGCCCCTTGCCGCCGCGCGGCACGATGACATCGACATATTCGGTCATGGTCAGCAGTTCCTGAACCGCCGCCCGGTCGCGCGTCGGCACCAGCTGGATCGCGGCCTCTGGCAAACTCGCCGCCTTCAGCCCTTCGACCAGACAGGCGTGAATCGCCTGCGACGAATGAAAACTTTCCGACCCGCCCCGCAGGATCACTGCATTTCCCGATTTCAGACACAGTGCGCCCGCATCCGCGGTCACATTCGGGCGGCTTTCATAGATGACGCCGATCACGCCGAGCGGCGTGCGCACACGCTGGATGTTGAGGCCCGTGGGCATGTCCCATTCGGCCAGCACCTCACCAACAGGATCGACCTGCTCTGCCACAGTGCGCAGCCCGTCGACCATGCCGCGAATGCGCGTCTCATCCAGCATCAGACGATCCATCATCGCCGGGCTCAGCCCCTTTTCGCGGCCGAATTCGAGGTCTTTGAGATTGGCCTCGATGATCTCGGCCCGATTGGCCCAAACCGCGTCCGCAGCGGCAATCAGGGCCGCATGCTTGCGCTCGGCAGTGGCAAAGGCAAGCTCCCTGGACGCTTCCTTGGCGCGGGCGCCAAGCTCGGCCATCACGGCGGGTATATTGTCCAGATCCTTCATCGCCAGAGCCTTTCGATTTGAGCCATTCTATCAGAATTTCGCGTCAGAGCGCCATATCGTCCCGGTGTATCAGGGCCGCCCGGCCCGGATATCCCAGGGTGCCTTCGATCTCGGAAGATTTGCGCCCCTTGATCGCATCCGCCTCTTGCGCGGTATAGCGGCTGAGGCCCTGCCCCAGCCAATGCGCCTCGGCGTCGAGGATGGTGACAGGATCGCCCCGGCCGAATTCGCCGCAGACCTCGACAATGCCCGCGGGCAGCAAGCTTTTGCCGTTGGACAGGGCCTTGGCTGCGCCACTGTCCACGATGATCTCACCTCTGGGCTTCATGGCTGCGATCCAGCGCTTGCGCGCGGCATGCGGGTCAAGTGTCGCCGTGAACCAGGTACAATTTGCGCCGTTTGCAAGATTTTTCAACGGGTTAAGAGGGGAGCCTTCGGTAATGGCCATGTCGCATCCCGCCGCGATCGCCATTTTTGCCGCCATCAGCTTTGTCTTCATGCCCCCTTTGGACAGGCCAGAACCGGCATCGCCGGCCATCGCCTCGATCTCGGGCGTGATCCTGTCGATCACGTCAAAGCGCCGGGCCGACGGATCCTGATTGGGATTGGCGGAATAGAACCCGTCCACATCCGACAGCAGAACAAGCTGATCCGCACCAACGGTCACCGCGATCTGAGCGGCAAGCCGGTCATTGTCGCCATACCGGATTTCATCGGTCGCCACGGTATCGTTTTCGTTGACGATGGGCACGACCCCGAGACCCAGAAGCGTTTCCAGCGTCGCGCGGGAGTTCAGATAACGGCGGCGATCCTCGCTGTCTTCCAGAGTAACCAGAACCTGCGCGGTGGTGATGTCGTGCGGGGTCAGCGCCTCTTCATAGGCGCGCGCCAGGCGAATCTGGCCCACCGCTGCCGCCGCCTGCGATTTTTCAAGCGGCAAGGCTGTTGCGGGAAGCTTCAGCACCCCACGTCCAAGCGCGATGGAGCCGGACGAAACCAGAATGACGTCCGCACCCTGCCCTTTTAGCCACGCTACGTCGCTGGCCAGAGAAACCAGCCAATCGTCACGCAACAACCCGGTGTGCCGGTCGACCAGAAGGGCCGAACCGATTTTGACGACAACCCGTTTGGCCGAAGTCAGGGTTGCCACGGCTGCGCCTCCTCGGTGGGTTTGTGGCGCAGGCGGTCGGCGTCAATCTGCATGCGCAACGCGCGCAGAACCTCGGTCACCCCCTGACGGGCGACGCCCGACATGGTCATGACCGGGCCGCCGACGGCCTCTTCCAACTCGTCTCTGGCCAGATCCAACTCGTCCCCGTCCAGCGCGTCGATTTTGTTCAACACGGTGATCCGGGGTTTTACGGCCAGCTGCCCGCCATATGCCTCAAGCTCGTGAATGATGGTGCGATAATCTTCGGCCACACTCTGCGAGGTGCCATCGACCAGGTGCAGCAAAACCGCACAGCGTTCGACATGGCCCAGGAAACGATCCCCGATCCCGCGCCCTTCATGGGCACCTTCGATCAGGCCGGGAATGTCGGCCACGACGAATTCCACATTGTCGACACCGACGACGCCAAGGTTGGGATGCAGCGTGGTAAAGGGATAGTCGGCAATCTTGGGGCGCGCGTTCGACGTTGCCGCCAGAAACGTGGATTTGCCGGCATTCGGCATCCCCAACAGGCCGACATCCGCGATCAGTTTCAGCCGCAGCCAGATGGTGCGTTCGATCCCGGCCTGACCGGGATTGGCCCGGCGCGGCGCCTGATTGGTTGCCGACTTGAAATGCAGGTTGCCAAAGCCGCCATTTCCGCCCCTGGCCAAAAGCACCCGTTCGCCGACTTCGGTCAGATCGGCCAGAACCGTTTCCTCATCCTCGTCGAGAATCTCGGTTCCCACGGGAACCCGCAAAACGATATCGTCGCCATCCTTGCCGGTGCGCTGCTGTCCCCTGCCCGGTTGACCGTTTTTGGCGAAGAAATGCTGCTGATAGCGAAAGTCGATCAGGGTGTTCAGCCCTTCGACCGCCTCGACCCATACCGATCCGCCCTTACCGCCATCGCCGCCGTCGGGGCCGCCATATTCGATATATTTTTCACGCCGGAAGCTGACGCAGCCGCCGCCTCCGGCCCCGGACCGGATATAGACCTTTGCAAGATCGAGAAATTTCATGATGGCTCCCTAGTGCAAAGGCCCGACCGGCCACAAGTCAGAGTTTTCGGCTATAGGTCCAGGTGGGCACATTCGCGTTGCGCGCCACCGAGAAGGTTTCGGCATCGCCTAGATACTGGAAACCGCAATGTGTCAAGACGCGTGCCGAGGCGGGGTTATCCTGAAACACGCTGGCAAACATCGTGCGGTTGCCCAGCGGGTTTTCCGTAACCAGCGCTTCGACGGCCATCGAGGCAACACCGGTGTTCCAATAGATCGGCGCGACCCAGTATCCGACCTCGGACTGGTTGCGATCCATCTTTTCCAGAGAGATCAGGCCGATCAGTTCCGGCCCGCCATCCTTGGTGGCGTCCATTGCCCAGACATCCTCGACGCGTTTGTCGTCCATGGCGCGGGTGACAAAGGCCTCGACCGAACCGGGTGGGACCGGGTGCGGGATGGATGTCGTCATGCGCGCCACACGTTCGTCGCTGGTATAATGCTCGATCAGTCCCATATCCGACCGGCGCAGGGGGCGCAGGTGGAACCGCTCGGTTTCGATGACCGGCTGATTGATTATTGTTTCAATTTTCATATGTGCGCTCCTCCTCCGAACAACACAAACAGGACGGACGCGACGGTCAGGCCCGCCAGTGTCCACATCAGATATTTCTCGGCACCCCGCCCCGCAACCGCATGAGCAATTCGATCGCCCGCCAGCGTCCAGACCGGATGCAGCAGCAACTGGCAGCTCAACAAACAGAGAGCGATTGTGAGCGTGGCCTCAAACGGAGACGTTCCCATGGCGACGAAACCGGTGAAACCGGCAACGATCATCGCCCAGGCCTTGGGGTTGAGCGGGTGAACCACCAAACCGGCCCAGAAGCCCGGCGCAACATCCCCGGACCGCCCGGGCGCAAGCCGCAAGTTGGCAATTTTCCAAGCCAGCCAGCAAATATAGGCGGCCGAGACGAATTTCAGCACCGTGAACACGCCCGGGGCCTGCCCGGCCAATTCCATCAACCCGAATCCGACCGGCCAGATGATCAGTTGTTTGCCCAGAACAACGCCCGCAACAAATGGCAAAGCCGCCCGAAATCCGTATCGCGCACCGGTTCCCAACAGAGCCATGTTGGCCGGGCCCGGCGTGCCGACCTGACTGGCAGCAAAGATCAAAAAGCTGGTTGTCGCGACAGACATGGTGTTCAGGATCAACAAATGGTGAAAACGAGAAAGGGGACCGGCATTTTCTGCCGGTCCCCCATGAATTTTGTCTTAAACCTTATGGGTTTCGGCTTACTCTGCGGCCTCCGCCACTGGCAGGACCGAAATGAAGGTGCGGTTTTTGAGCCCCTTGTGGAACTTCACAGCGCCATCGACAGTTGCAAAGATAGTGTGATCTTTACCAATGCCTACGCCTTCGCCCGGCCAGAACTTGGTGCCGCGCTGACGCACGATGATGTTGCCTGCGATGGCGGCCTGGCCACCATACAGTTTCACGCCAAGGCGGCGACCAGCTGAGTCGCGACCGTTACGGGAGGAACCGCCAGCTTTCTTATGTGCCATTCTCTCTCTCCTTAGCCTTTGGCCAGATCTTTGGCCTGCTCAACCCATTCGGGTTTCACTTTGACCGTCTCGATAGCAGCAATCTGCTCGTCCGACAAGGCGGCCAGAGCGGCAAAGCTCTCGATACCGGCCTCGGCCAGCTTTTTGGCGGCGGCAGGGCCGACACCGGTCAGCTGTGTCAGATCATCGGCGGCTTCTGCCTTTGCGGCAGGTTTCGCAGCCGGCGCAGCAGCCGCGCCCGCAGGGGCAGAACCGGTTGCAGCCTTGATGCCCGACTTGTCAGCGCCCGACGACAGGATGTCGGTGATTTTGACCAGGGTCAGCTTCTGACGGTGGCCAACGGTACGCTTCGAGCTGTGCTTACGACGGCGCTTGACGAATTTGATGACCTTGTCACCCTTGATCTGTTCGATCACTTCGGCCTGAACGCCTGCGCCTTCGACGAACGGTGCACCGACCACCGGCGCGTCGCCGCCCAGCATCAGAACATCGTTGAATTGAACTTTTTCACCTGCATCGGCAGCCAGCTTTTCAACGCGGAGGATATCGCCCGCCTGAACCTTGTACTGCTTGCCGCCAGTCTTGAGGACCGCAAACATGCGTCTTTCCTTTTCATTCCCGCGTTCTGTGGTCCCCGCTTTGCGGGCGTTGACGGCCTTGGCCACCTCGAACAGCGCGCCCTTTTCGGGCTGTGTGAGCGACCCTGAGGACATGCCTTGCGGGTCAAACAATAACGATACCCGGCGCGGAAAACCGGCCGGGATGCGCGCTTATCGGTTCTATCCGTCAGATTGTCAACCGAATTCGCGGCCTAAAGCTCCGTCGCAGAAAGAGCCCGCGCGACGGCCAATCCCATATCATAGGAAATGCGATCATACATCTCGCCAAACCCCGAAAAAAGCGCCCGGTTCAGCGCACGGCCCGCTCCGGTCTGCGAAAAGGCGATGTTTTCGCGCATCTGCGCATCGGTGAGCGGTTGATAGGCCATCAACAGAAATCCATACAGCCACTCAGTCGTGTTTTCGATCGTGTCTTCCTGCTGGTCCAGCAGCTCTGAAAGAATCGCGCCATCGTTCACCGGTTGCCCCTGCCCTTCGGCAAAGCCGCGAAAAAAGTTCAGATCGGCGCTGAAAGAACCGCGAACATTCTGATCAACCAGATCGTTAACCGTGATATATTCCCGGATCAGCCGGAGCCGGGGATCCTTTTCGTCCATCTCCTCATAGATGGATTGCGCGTATTCCTCGATTGACGGGTCAGAAAACGCGCGCCGCGCCGAGTTTTCCAATGAAATGATCTGTTGCCCTAGATCGCTGTCAAAGAACACGGCTGCCTGAACCATATGTTCGGCTGCCATGTTGCGCTCCAACGAATTCCGCAGGGCTTTGGCAATTCTCTCTGTGGAATAGATCGCGCTCACCCGCTCCTGAAACGGCGGACCACCCTCGCCGCCCAGCATGTCCTGGTTCAGGTCACGGCCAAAGGTCAGCCCCTCTTCGCGCAGAATCTCGACGACTTCGTTCAGCCGCAAAGCTTCGGCAAGCTGATCCAGTGCCTCTTCCGAGGCCAGAGCGGCGGGAACGATTCCGATCACCAAGAAAAGGACGGCCAGAACGCGCATCAGATATCCTGCGCCGGTCGAAGATCGGCCATGCGCGCCGCCAATACCTCGAACCGGCGCGCCATTATTTCATACTGCACCGCGTTCAAGAGCTCATAGACTTCCTGCATCAGCGGCTTCTCCAGCGCCTCGACATAGGCATCGACATCGGCGTCGGAAAAATCCTTGTAGGTATAGGCGGCACCGGCCAGGGCGGACAGCTGCAACGCGCTGCGCTGCGCCGACTCGTTTCGTTCCAGCATGCTCCGCAACTCATCCGCGTCGAGCGCCAGGTCAATAACGCCGGCGGCGCTGGCCGCCAGCATGAACCTGAGCTGGATTTCCTGCAATGCGCGCAATGCAGTACCGCTTGCGTCAATGGCGCGGTTCATCCGCTTGAGGCTTTCCACCCGCGAGGACCCATCTTTCACCAGATCGGCGACGATGGCCTGCCCTTCGAGCTGCTTGGATTCATCATCCTCGATCATATGAGACGTGTTTTCGGCCTCGACCAGCCTTTGCCCGAGATCTGAGGCATAAAACCCCACCGCATGATCGAGCGCCTCGTCGCTAAGCGTTTGTTCCAGGATCGTAACCGCGGTTTCATGCATGATCTGTGTATCGAACACCTCTTGCGTAAGCTGTTCCCACTGCGAACCGAAAGTGCCCGCGTCGATACCAAGCATTTCAGGCGCCGAAGCCGATGCAAACGCGATGCTGTCCAGCGCGACGTCGAATCCCGTTGTGGTCAGGAAAGCCTCGATCCTATCCCTGTCGGCGGCACGTCCTGACACGGGGGCTATCATCGCAAACACGGCGACCAACGCCATCAACGGGGCACAAAGGCGATACAGTGATTTCATGGTTCCCAGCCTAAGTGAAATACGTCTGTGGGCAATGGAAAAACCGTCTATGGACGAAAAGCCGAAATTTCCGCTTGCACCCTCACGCGTTCACCACTAAATCCCCCCCTCACAGACCCCCGCGGAGAGGTGCCGGAGTGGTCGAACGGGGCGGTCTCGAAAACCGTTGTGGGTGCAAGCCCACCCAGGGTTCGAATCCCTGTCTCTCCGCCACTAACCATCTAAAAATAATGGGTTTTCGCTCGAATAAGGCTTGACGCCGGAGTGGATGTCAAAGTTTCTCTACGCTGAAAGTCGGCATAACTTTGCCGAGATTTCAGGATCCGATTGCGCCGACTATGCCGTTTCAAGACGCCGAAACCGTTTCCTGGAGGGCTCTTGGCGGCCACCTTCGATAACTTCGCCGAGCAAAAAATAGGAGGTGTCCGCAAATCGTGTTGGCCTTTGGCCTAAGCCGCTCAATCAGCTTGGTCGGCTCATTGCCGCCATCCATCGATACGACGAATTGCTGCGTTCGAATTCCGCATTGCACGCATTCGCATTCGATCGACGCCTCACGGTCTCGCGTCCACAGACAGCCGAGTTACGGGAGACTATCCAACGCACTGGTTCCTGAAACACCGCAAATATATATAGCATTTTTTCAGAATACTTTTACCATGTGGTCAAATTTGGGGGACGATGAATGCTCGATATCATCATCAGACAGGCTTGGCTGCCAGATAGCCGCCGACCGCTGGATATAGCGATCAAAGGTGACCGTGTAGCGGAAATCTCCCCCGAAATTAGGGCCGAACCGCGCGAAGAAATCGATGCTGCTGGCCGCTTGGTTTCTCCCCCATTTGCCGACCCGCACTTCCATATGGACGCGACCCTGAGCCTCGGGTTACCGCGCATGAATGTCTCGGGCACGCTTTTGGAGGGTATCGCGCTGTGGGGTGAGCTGAAGCCCCTGTTGACGCCCGATGCAGTGATTGAGCGCGCTATGCGGTATTGTGATCTGGCTGTGTCGCAGGGGCTGCTGGCCATCCGTTCGCATGTGGATGTTTCATCGACCCCGTTGGTGGGGGTTGAAGCGCTCTTGGAGGTACGTAATCAGGTCGCCCCCTATATTGATCTACAATTGGTGGCATTTCCACAAGATGGTCTGTATCGCGCAGAAAATGCGGAGAAAAATCTGATCCAGGCCCTTGATATGGGTGTCGACGTCGTGGGAGGAATCCCGCATTTCGAACGCACGATGTCGGAAGGGGCCCGGTCGGTTACGCGACTGGCTGAAATTGCGGCGGATCGCGGCCTGATGCTGGATTTGCATTGCGACGAAAGCGACGATCCGATGTCGCGCCACGTGGAAACCCTGGCCTATGAAACCACGCGCCTTGGGCTTGGCGGGCGGGTTACGGCAAGCCATGTCACGGCAATGCATTCCTATGACAATTATTATACCTCGAAGCTTATTCCGCTGATTGCGGAAAGCGGCATGAACGTGGTTCCAAACCCGCTAATCAACATCACGCTTCAAGGGCGCTCAGACACCTATCCGCGCCGTCGGGGTCTGACCCGAGTGCCAGAGTTGCGCGCGGCAGGTGTGAACGTCGCCTTTGGGCAGGATTGCACGATGGATCCATGGTATTCGCTTGGCTCGGCAGACATGTTGGAAGTGGCTCATATGGGCGTGCATGCAGTTCCGATGACATCCCGCGAGGCGATGGAGTGGGCGTTTACTTCCGTCACCCAGAATGGCGCCAAGGCCATGGGTCTGCCCGACCCGACAATCCGTGAAGGCGGCCCTGCCAATATGGTTGTGCTGCAAGCGCGTGACCCGATTGAAGCAGTTCGAATGAAGGCCACCCGCCTTGCCGTTATCAAAAACGGAAAGGTGCTGGCCCGTACAGAACCCCGAATGGCCGCGCTTTCGTTGCCCGGCCGCCCCACGACCCTGGATCCCGCAGATTACGCGCCCGGGCCCAATACTCAGGAAGCTCAATAACAAGAACAATTGCCACCAACAGAAGAGGATACACCAATGAAACTCATCACAACCCGCCGTCAACTGATGGTCGGTGCTGCGGCCACGCTGGCCCTGCCGGCTTATGTCCGTCGCGTGAATGCACAATCTGCGACCCGTGTCGCTGGCGTGCATATGTCTCCGGTTGAAAATGCGTGGAACAGCCGTATCCATGTGGCGATGCAAGAAGCCGCCGATGCTGGCCTGATCGAGTATGAGTTCTCGGAAGGTGTGGCTCCGACCGACTATCCCCGCGCGATGCGTGAATATGCCGAAGGTGGTGCGCAAATCATTTGGGGCGAATCCTACGCCGTGGAACGCGAAGCACGCGAAGTAGCGGGTGACTACCCCGAGACTGCGTTTCTGATGGGGTCTTCCGGCGGGCCGGAAGGTGACAACTTTGGTGTCTTTGGGACCCGCAACCACGAGGCTGCCTATCTGGCCGGGATGCTCGCGGGCCAAATGTCCGAAAGCAACGTTTATGGCTCGGTCGGTGGTTATCCGATCCCCGAGGTGAACCTGCTGATCAACGCTTTCCGGATGGGTGTAAGTGAAGTGAACCCGGACGCTACCTTCGTCAATGGCTTTATAGGTGCGTGGTTTGATCCGGCCCGTGCGCAGGAAGCTGCGATTGCCCAGATCGATGCGGGTGCGGATATCCTGTTTGGCGAACGCATTGGCACTGCGGATGCCGCCCAAGCGCGTGGTGTGAAGGCCATCGGTTCTCTTATCGACTATACACCGCGCTACCCGGGCACGGTCTTTGCCAATGCGATCTGGAATTACGGCCCAACCATCGAGGCCATCGTGGCGGACGTTCAGGCCGGTAATCCCACCGGGCGGAATTACACGGAATATTCCTTTATGGCCCATGGCGGCAATGAGCTGATCTATGTCGCCGAAGAAGTGCCCGCCGACGCCATCCCGGCGATGGAGGCCAAACAGGCCGCGATCCAATCCGGTGAATGGGACGTTCCGATCGACGAAAGCGAGCCCTCCTGAACCCGAGGGCTTTGACGTGACCGATGCGACAGCTCTTGCAGCTGCCATTACGGCGGGGCAGATCTCTGCCTGTGACGTGATGGAAGCCAGCCTTGCCGCCTGCCACGCGCGGGCGGACTTGGGGGCCGTGGTATATCTGGACGAAGATTTGGCCCGTGCTGGGGCAAAGGCGGCAGATGCTTTGCCACCTGAACAGCGCGGGCCATTTCATGGGGTTCCGTTTTTGGTGAAAGATCTCGGCAGTTTCGCAAAAGGACTGCCTGCTGCGGCAGGATCCGCAGCAATCCGCGCACAAGGGCGTAAACCCGAAAGCGACAGCCATCTGCTGCAGGATTTGCGCCAAACCGGCCTAATCCCGTTTGGTTTGACGGCAACACCGCCATTCGGCCTTTCCTTGACATGTGAACCAGATGGCATGGCTGCCACCCGCAATCCATGGAATCCTGCGCTGACTCCAGGTGGCTCATCCGGCGGTGCTGCGGCAGCGGTTGCAGGTGGTATCGTTGCCATTGCTCATGCCACGGATGCGGCCGGGTCCATCAGAGTACCTGCTGCATGCTGCGGTTTGACCGGGCTCAAGCCTTCTCGTGGTGCGGTGCCCGGAGGCCCTGATTTTGCTAATCACCTGATGGGGATAGCGTCTGAGCTGGTCCTGGCGCGGTCGGTCCGCGACATGAAAACTGCCTTTGACGCGGTAGTTCAGCCCATGGCCCCTGTGCATCTGCCGGAACGTCCCCGTATCGCGTTGGCCTTGCCGGACCGTTGTGGAGCTGACCAGCACAATGTCGCGAAAGGTGCGGCCGACGCGCTGCGCGACGCAGGTTGTGAGGTGCATGATGTTCATGCCCCCGACCGACTGGGGGCTGAGGCTCATGCAATCGCCCGAACCATACTGGCTGTTTCGTTGGCCGAGTGGCTGGCGGCGCTCAGGATCTCTGATGATCAGGTCCCTCCGCTTGCCGCGGCCATGGCTGCCGAGGGTCGTGCGACACCTGCCACGGCGCTTTTTGCGGCATCACGACAGCTTGCGCGCCTAACAAATCGGTCTCGCAAGCTTTTCAGTTCCGCCGATGCCATCCTGATGCCGGTCCTCTCGTCTGCACCGCCGGTTGTCGGCACTTTAGATCTTTCTGGTTCTGCTCCCGACGACCACATGGCGCGGCTGGAGGTTTTTGCACCAAACGCAGCACTTGCCAATGTAGCGGGTTTACCTGCCTTGGCGTTGCCTTTTGGCACGGCAAACCGCCTGCCGCTCGGTGTGCAATTAATCGGTCCGCCCGGCGCGGACTTTGCGATACTGAAACTTGGTGCTCTGATCGAGGCCGGCGCGCCCGAAATTTCCTTTCCGTTCCCAATCGCAGGGTTGCCCGCATGACCAAAGTTCTGGAACTACACGGCATTACCAAGCGTTTTGGTGCGCTTACTGCCAACGATGATGTGACCCTGACACTGGCAGAGGGGGAAATCCTTGCGCTGCTGGGGGAAAACGGCGCGGGCAAGACGACGCTGATGAATATCCTGTTCGGCCATTACGCAGCCGACGAAGGCTCTGTCAGGGTGTTTGGCAAAGAGCTTCCTCCGGGTCAGCCGCGTGCAGCGATCGAGGTGGGTGTGGGAATGGTACACCAGCACTTCACGCTTGCCGCCAATCTCACGGTTTTGGAAAACGTCATGCTTGGTTCTGAACCCCTGACACGCGCTCGTTCTGCTCGTGGCCAGGCCCGCCAAAAGTTATTGCAGATCGCAGATCGGTTCGGCCTGCCCGTGAACCCCGAGGCCAAGGTTCGGTCGCTTTCCGTGGGGGAACGCCAACGGGTCGAAATTCTGAAAGCGCTCTATCGCGACGCGCGCATACTGATCCTGGATGAACCTACTGCCGTTCTGGCCCGGCCCGAGGCGATGCGCTTGTTTGAAACGCTGCGGGACATGACGAAAGAGGGTCTTTCACTTATCTTCATCAGCCACAAGCTGCATGAAGTCATGGCAGCCTCTGACCGTGTGGCTGTCCTTCGTGGCGGCAAGATGGTTGCGGAACGTAAAACCTCTGAAACCAACCCCAGAGAGTTGGCGGAACTGATGGTCGGCCGCAAAGTTGAACGGCCCGTACGCCATGACCACGAGATCGGCGCGCCAGTCCTGATTGCAAAAACTGTGCGCGTGGAAGATGGCGATGAATTGCGGTTGGATGATGTGTCTTTCACCGTCCATGCTGGTGAGATCCTTGGTATCGTCGGCGTCTCAGGCAATGGCCAGGCATCGCTCGGCGGGCTGCTGTCTGGATTGGTTCACCCAAGCGCCGGGCAGTTGACACTCCTGAACGAAGATATCGGCCATCTGGGGCCACGCGGAATGATCCGAGCGGGCGCAGGCAGAGTGCCTGAAGACCGGCATGCAGAAGGTGTCGTGGGCGAGTTGAGTCTGTGGGAAAACGCGGTGCTTGAACGGCTGCGCACACCAAAATTTTCGCGCTACGGCTTTGTCCGGCAACGCGCGGCCCGCGACTACACCTCAGGGGTGATCGAACGTTTTGATATCCGTGGCGCCAGCCCCGACACACGAACAAGGCTGCTGTCTGGTGGCAATATGCAAAAGCTGATCCTTGGCCGGGTCCTGACCAACGGGCCGCGCTTTGTGCTCGCCAACCAGCCGACGCGGGGCCTTGATGAGGGGGCAATAGCGGCAGTTCACGCCGAGCTTTTGGCCGCACGAGCCGAAGGTGCCGCGATCCTGCTCATCTCGGAAGAATTGGAGGAAGCCGTGGCCCTGTCAGACCGGATACAGGCCATCGTCAAAGGCCGCTTGTCAAAACCCATATCCGCTGACGAAGCCGACCCGCAACGCCTTGGTCTGATGATGGCGGGTGTCTGGAAGGAAGATGATGATGCGGCTTGAACGACGCACACATGTGCCGTTGCAACTGATAATCCTTGCGCCGCTAGCCGCGATCTTTACCGCATTGCTTCTGGCTGCGGGCCTCATTGCAGCTGCGGGTGTTAACCCGTTTACGGCATATGGCGAAATGCTGACCGGTGCGCTTGGCTCTCGCCTGTCAATTACTGAAATGCTGACCCGTGCCACACCGCTTATTTTCACGGGGCTTGCAGCGGCGGTCGCTTTCCGTGCGCGGCTTTGGAACATCGGTGGCGAGGGGCAGTTCTTTGTCGGCGCGCTGATCACCGCTTGGATCGGTCATTCACTCGGGGTTCCAGGATGGATAGGTATTCCGATTTTGATGCTGGCAGGCATGGCAGCGGGCGCAGCCCTGTTGGCAGGGCCTGCCTTTTTGCGTCTGCGTTTCGGCGTGGATGAGGTGGTGACAACCCTACTGCTCAACTTCATCGTAATTCTTTTCGTAGGCCTCATGATTGAGGGTCCGATGCGCGATCCGCTGGCATTTGGGTGGCCCTCTTCTGTGCCGGTAGATGGGGATTTCCGTCTGCCGGACCTGATCCCCCGCACGCGTCTTCATATCGGGCTGCTTGTTGCTATCGCTGCAGCAGGTGCTGTTTGGTTGATCCTTGCGCGTACTGTTTTTGGTGCTGAAACACGCGCAGCAGGCTTAAACGCCAGTGCCGCCGCCTTTGCCGGAATCTCCCTGCCCCAAACGATCATGGGCGTGGCCCTGCTTTCGGGTGCTTTGGCAGGGCTCGCAGGGTCCGTCGAAGTCATGGGTGTTACCGCAGGGGTCACCACCACGATGAGCCCCGGATTTGGTTATGCAGGCATCGTTGTCGCCATGCTCGCTGCTTTGCACCCGGCGGGGGTGGTCGCCGCCGCTGTTTTTGTGGCCACCGTCTTTGTCGGGGCTGACGCCATGAGCCGCGCCACCGGTGTTCCCAGTTTCATCGCCGATGTGATCGTGGCGCTCTGCCTGCTTACCATGATCGTGGCCCTTCTTTTCACAACCTACCGGGTGCGCCGATGAGTGATGCAATTGATCTGCTGCTGAATACCAGTCTCTGGGCTTCCGTGCTGCGTATCGCAACGCCGCTCATATTTGGCGTCCTTGGTGCGTTACTTTGTGAACGTTCAGGCGTGCTCAATCTGGGGATCGAGGGGATCATGACCATGGGCGCGATGAGCGGTTGGCTTGCCGTCTACATGGGCGCGCCTTTGCTGGTGGGCCTGATGATTGCGGCGCTTTGTGGTGCGGTGATGGGATTGCTGCATGCCATGCTGACGGTCCCACTTGGGCTTTCGCAGCATGTATCTGGGCTTGGTATCACGCTGTTTGCATCCGCTTTGGCCTATTACCTTTACAGGTTAATCGTTGAAGTGGGTGATCTGCCCCCGACGATCGAGGCTTTCCAGCCGCTCAATGTTCCAGGGCTGTCCGATCTACCCATTCTGGGTCCAATTGTGTTTTCCCAGGCTCTACCGACCTACCTCGCGCTCTTTGCTGTGGCTGTGATGGCCTATGTTCTGGTCCGTACACCGCTTGGGTTGGCTATTCGCATGACCGGTGAAAACCCGCACGCGGTTGAGGCGCAGGGGCTGAACCCAATCCGTATCCGCATTGGCGCAGTTATCGTGGGATCGGCTTTGATGGCGGTGGGCGGGGCTTTCCTAACGACAACTGCGTTTAACAGCTTTTTCCCGGGTATGGTTCAGGGGCGCGGCTGGATTTGCATTGCGCTGGTTGTGTTCGCTGGCTGGCGGCCTGGTAAGGCGCTGATTGGCGCGGTGTTGTTCGCATTCTTCGATGCATACCAGCTGCGGCTGCAGACGGCGATTGAAGGCGTGCCCTACCAGCTCTTCCTGATGGCGCCCTACGTGCTTTCCATTGTCGCGCTCGTCCTTGTCGCCCGCAGAGCCGAAATACCTGCGGCGTTGATGGCACCCTACCGGCGCGGCGAACGATAGCGGCATTCGTTCGCTCATATTGGCCGGCACCAACGAATTTCCTAGAAAGAGTATTTGTTCAAGGTGACCATGAAAAACGGGATATTCGATATTTGACCGAAATCCGGAGACCTCCGAGCACACCAGTTTTGTTGGCCCTCAGACGCAATGCAGCAGCTTAGATTGAGCCCCGGTTCAAAGGTATCTTGAATGTCGGCTTCCAACTGTTGGTACCAACGGGCTCGCGCCCGCAGCGAACGACTGCTGTCCGCCCATTCTGTTGAAAAACAACGTGTTGCTAACGCAGAAAGTGATGCGCCGAACAGAGCGCGAGCGCTTTTCCGATCAGGCTTTGCGCGTTTGCTGCGATGCGGGAAAGATCTTGGCCAATTTACAGAGGTTCTGGGCGGTGGCAGCGAGGAGGAGTTCGTCGTTTGCGCCACATGGACCGCGTAATCGGAGCCGTCCCAGCCCAAAAATGCGCTTGAGATGGGCAAGCAGCATCTCGAGCTTCTTCCTCAGCTTCATCGAGATGTCGTATTGGCGGGTCTTGGCGATGTCGCGCGCGATCTGGCGGGCGTCTTCGTGTTCGTCACGGGTGATCCTGCATGCATCGGCGTTGGGGCAGCACTTGGCTTTGGATGGGCAGGCCTGACAGACTTCCTTCAAGGCGCGATAGCGCGCCGTGCCTTTGCCGGTTGGGCCCCGGTCGGATCGGAGTAGTTGCGGCGGAACTGCTTGAGCGCATGACCTGTTTTCGCGGCAGCCCGCTGGTCAACGCTACGCGCACTGCTTTGGCGCGGAATTCCTCCGTCGGTCGTGATGCCATCTGTGTTCCCCTTTGCGACACGATACGTGGTCAAAGGAGCGGCACAATCCCGCGACAGGTCCAGGCACCCCTACCCGCTTTCTGTGCCGTGCCTGCCCATTTTACGGCACAAAGTCCTTGTTTTATTAATCTGAGGACTTCTGTTTGATCCCAAAAACAGTCTCGAAAATCGTTGTGGGTGCAAGCCCACCCAGGGTTCGAATCCCTGTCTGTCCGCCACAATTCCCTCGTCTATTCGAGATGCTTGTATGCAGATATTCCGAAAATGGGTGTTTGCACCGAAAGGGGCCGCGATGAGGCCCCCTGCCCGGTTGTCGGGTTTTGTTGACTGGCTCAGGCCGCTGCGTAGCTCGAATAGATTTCCGTACGCCCGTCCCGGCGGATCAGGTAGACGTCATATGCTTCGCGCTCGCTTTCGGGCCCCATGCCGGGTGATCCGAACGGCATTCCCGGAACAGACAGGCCGATCGCGTCGGGGCGCTCCGAAAGTAGCCGTCGGATATCCGCCGGAGGAACATGGCCTTCGATCACAAAGCCATCGACCATTGCGGTGTGGCACGACTTCATGCGGTCCGGGATGCCTTTTTCGGTTTTGAAGGCGTTGAGGTTTTCCCATGTTGCGTTTTCGACGCGGACCGAAAACCCCTCCTTCCGCAGGATATCGATCCATGCCCCACAACAGCCGCAATCGGGATCCTTCAGAACATGTGCGGTTGTAGGGGCAAGAGCATGTCCCTGGCCTGCCAAAACAACAGGCAAAACGCTAAGTCCAGCGACAAAAGCGCGGCGATTCAATATTGGCATGTTCGTTCCTTTCAAATCGTTTCGGTTTCCGGCTGTCCGGGTACTTGCTGGCATGTCACCCGGTGGTTCGGTGTCGTGCCATGATTTTTCTCAAGTGGTCATTCGGACACCCCGAACGGGCGGCGCCCCAGATCTTCGAGGATCGGGCAATCCGGGCGATCGTCCCCGGCGCATTCATCGATCAGATGCGACAGGGTTGCTTCCATCGCTCGCAGATCCGCGATTTTCTCGGCAATCTCTTTCAGATTGCGCTTTGCTATCCGCTTCACATCGGCACTGGCGCGGTCCTTGTCCTCGTAAAGCTCCAGCAGGTGGCGGCAGTTCTCGATCGTGAACCCAAGGGATCGGGCACGGCCGATGAACGCCAGTTTGTGAAGGTCGGTCTTGCAAAAGTGGCGATAGCCGTTCGGCCCCCGTTTGGGTGAAATCAGCCCGATGTCCTCATAATAACGGATTGTTTTAGCGGGTAATCCCGAACGGGTTGCAACATCACCGATATTCATGATCTCTCCAATCTAGTGCGCAGGCGCGGCCTGAAAGGCCTTTTGATCCTGCGCGCTTGCGGGAATTTTCCCAACTGTCACGGGACGAACCCATCTGAGCCGCAGTGCGTTGGACAGCACAAAGATGCTGGACAGTGCCATCGCGCCCGCAGCCAGAACAGGCGACAAAAGCGGCCCGCCAAACGGATAGAGAAGGCCCGCGGCCACGGGGATCAGAACAACATTGTATCCGAACGCCCAGAACAGGTTTTGGTGGATGTTGCGCATGGTTTTCCGGCTGATGCCAAAGGCGTTGACCACACCACTCAGGTCCCCTGAAATCAACACGACATCGGCGGCTTCGATTGCCACATCGGTTCCGGTTCCGATGGCGATTCCCACGTCGGCGGCGGCAAGCGCGGGCGCATCGTTGATACCGTCGCCGACAAATGCCAGCTTGCCGCCCTTTGCCCGCAAGCCGTCCAGCGCGGCCACTTTCCCATCCGGCAGAACTTCGGCCACGACGTGATCAATGCCCAGATCGGCGGCGATGGCCTGCGCCGTTCCGGCATTGTCGCCGGTGATCATGGCGATCTTCAGCCCCATGGCATGCAGGGAACGGATTGCATCCGGCGTTGTCGCCTTGATCGGATCAGCGACCGCCAGAATGGCGGCGACGCGCCCGTCGATTGCGGTGTAGAGCGGGGTCTTTCCCTTGCCGGCTAGTTCATCGCGCGTTTTTGCAAACTCACCGATCTCGACACCTTCGCGGTTCAAAAGGCGGTCTGCCCCGACCATGACGTCGAGCCCAGCGACCCGGGCGCGAACGCCAAAACCGGGCAGTGCCTCGAACCTGTCAACGACCGGCATGGCAATGCCTTGCGTTTTGGCAGCCCGTACGATGGCCTCGGCGATCGGATGTTCGGATCTGGATTCGACAGCGGCGACAAGACCCAGCAGCTCGCCTTTGGAAAACCCTTGGGCGACAATCAGGTCGGTCAGTTCGGGGCGGCCTTCGGTCAAGGTTCCGGTCTTGTCGAAGGCGACAATTTCGGCGTCTCTGAGAACCTGCAGGGCGTCTCCTCTGCGGAACAGAACGCCCATCTCTGCCGCCCGTCCGGTTCCCACCATGATCGAGGTCGGTGTCGCCAGCCCCATCGCGCAGGGGCAGGCAATGATCAGAACCGCGACACCGGCAACCAAGGCCAGGCTTAACGCGGGGTCCGGCCCGACAATCAGCCAAGCCGCCACGGTCAGCGCCGCCGCGGCCATCACTGCGGGCACGAACCAGGCCGTTATCCTGTCCACCGCACCTTGTATCGGAAGTTTTGCGCCCTGCGCCTGTTCGACAAGATTGATGATCTGGGCGAGCATCGTGTCGGCACCGACTTTTTCGGCCCGGAATGTCAGAGCACCGTTGCCGTTCACCGTTCCGCCGACGACCATTTCGCCCTTTGATTTCTCCACCGGAACAGGCTCTCCGGTGATCATGCTTTCATCGACATAGGACGAACCGGTCAGAACATGGCCGTCCACCGCGATTTTCTCGCCGGGGCGGACCCGGATCACATCTCCGACGGCGATTTCTTCGATGGCGCGTTCAACCCCTTCGCCATCGATTTCGACCAATGCCGTTCTGGGTTGCAGGCCCACCAGCTTTCGTATCGCGTCGCCGGTCCGCCCCTTGGCACGCGCTTCCAGGAAACGGCCCAGCAGGATCAGTACGACAATCACCGCCGCCGATTCAAAATAGACATTCGCCGTCCCACTGGGAAGAATACCCGGAGCAAATGTCGCCACGACCGAAAACCCGTAAGCCGCCGAAGTGCCGAGCGCGACAAGCGAGTTCATGTCCGGGGCACCCCTGAAAAGCGCCGGAAACCCTCTGGTATAGAACCGGAAACCGGGTCCGAGCAATACGGCGGATGTCAGCAGAAATTGCAGATAATAACTGTTTTGCAGCCCAATCGTGTTGGCGATCATATGGTGCAGACCGGGGATGGCATGGCTGCCCATCTCCAGCAGGAAAACCGGCAATGCCAGAATTGCTGCTAATGCGGTGCGACGCGCCAGGGTACGAATTTCATAGTGCTTTTGCGTGTCAACTCCGGCAGACGCGCCTGAGCGAAGCGTCGCGGGATAACCCGCAGCGCCGGCAAGTTCGGCAATGACCAATGGCTCCGTGGCACCGGCAACATAGCGAACGGTTGCGGTTTCCGCCGCCAGATTGACCCGAGCGTCCAGAACGCCGTCGCCAGCCCGCAAGGCGCGTTCGACCCGCCCGACGCAGGACGCGCAGGACATGCCGCTGATATCCAGAGTGATTTCATCAGTAATCGCCGGATAACCCGTGTCTTTCAGCAAGTTCACCAGATCGTCGAGGGATGCAGGGTCTTCGTAAGTCACCTGTGCTGATGCGTTTGCCAGATTGACCGACGCCGAAACAACGCCGGGCAACTTGGCCAACGCCTTTTCGACACGCCCGACACACGAGGCACAATTCATTCCCTTGATCATGAGGCGCGCGTTTCGACTCATTTTCGATCCACCAATCATATTGCTGGTGGTACAGATAAGGGTTCCAGCAACTGGAAGGTCAAGAGGAGATACGGGATATCTGTCCTTCAGATTGGATTTCGGCCCCCGCCTGCCCCGTCAATGCAAAAAAAGGCCGGGCAAATGCCCGGCCTCATGCAGATCCGTTGTGGGCGATCAGGCCCGGCGGCGACGTCCGCCACCGCCACGCCGACCGCGGCCTTCGCCTTCGGCACCAGCGGCGTCGGGCGTTTTGTTGAACCTGATCCACTCGGAACCATGGGCGTCGTTGTTGGTCAGCAGGTTGGCGGCGCGAATGGCCTCCATCTCCTGGCCGGCGCGCGGCAGGGTCGAGCCCAGACCGAACATCTGAACGAAGGTTTCGTCATCCATGCCCTCGGGCAGGATGATGCCCGCTGCGGCGACCGCCTCTTTCTTTTCGGCAATTTTCTTCTGCGTCACCGGCAGAGCCACCGGGTTCATGATCGCCGAAGTCATGCCAGCGCCCATTGCCATCGGCAGGAAGGCGTTGTTGATGCCGTGACGGTTCGGGAGGCCGAACGAGATGTTCGAGGCGCCGCAGGTGGTGTTCACGCCCAGTTCCTCGCGCAGGCGGCGGACCAGAGCGAACACCTGCTGACCGGCGGTTGCCATAGCGCCGATGGGCATCACCAGCGGGTCAACGACGATGTCATGCGCAGGAATGCCGAAATCGGCGGCACGCTCGACGATTTTCTTGGCCACGTCGAAACGCACGTCGGGATCTTCGGAAATGCCGGTATCGTCGTTCGAGATCGCAACAACCGGGACATTGTATTTCTTGACCAACGGCAAAACCAGTTCCAGACGCTCTTCCTCGCCGGTGACGGAGTTCAGCAGCGGGCGGCCTTCGGCGGCGGCCAGACCGGCCTCCAGCGCGCCGGGAACCGACGAGTCGATGCAAAGCGGCACATCGACCAGACCCTGCACCAGTTCGACGATCTTGGTCATCAGCGGCGGCTCGGTCTCGTTTGGGTTGGGGTTCGAGTTGTACACAACGCCCGCGTTGATATCCAGAACGGTAGCGCCCGCCGCAACCTGTGCCAGCGCGTCTTTTTCGACGGTCGAGAAATCGCCCGCCTCAAGTTCGGCGGCCAATTTCTTGCGGCCGGTCGGGTTGATCCGCTCACCGATCACGCAGAACGGCTCGTCAAAGCCCAGGACGGCGGTTTTTGTTTTTGATTCTACGACTGTACGTGTCATGTCCGATCCTTAGGAGTTTACGGGCTTTGCCGAAGCGCCGCCGTTGCTGATTGCCCAGTTGGCGTTGGACTTGATGCCGCCAAGTGGGAAGAAGTGTACGTTGGTGATGTTGAAATCCGGGTTCGCAGCCTTGTGTTCGGCCAGTTCGGTGATCACGTCGTTCGGCTCATAGGGCAGCAACAGCTTGGAGACATCCATCGCCCGCTTTTGCAGAACCTTCAGCGACGGGCCGACACCGCAAGCGATGGCGAACTTGATCAGGGTCTGCAGCTTTGCCGGACCTGCGATACCGATATGGATCGGCAGATCGATACCCGCCTCTTTCAGGCCGTTGGCCCATGCGATGATCGGCTTGGCGTCAAACGCAAACTGGGTCGCCAGCGCCATTTCTGCATCGGTGGTTTCGCTGAACCTCTGTTTCCAGCGCAGCGCGTCATCAACATTCTTGGTCGAACCGTCAGGGTCGATATCCTTGTTGCCTTCGGGGTGACCGGCAACGTGCAGGCGTTTGAAGCCCGCCTTGTCGAACAGGCCGGTTTCCAGCAGTTGCATTGAACTGTCGAAATCGCCGTGCGGCTTGTCAACGCCACCGGCCAGCATCAGCGCCTGATCAACGCCCGCTTCGCCCTGATACATCGAGATCCAGTTCTCCAGCGTCGCGGCATCCTTGATGATGCGCGCCGGGAAGTGCGGCATGACAGGGTAACCTTCGGCCGCGATCCGCTTGGCGGTCTTGACCATGTCCTCGATCGGGGTGCCTTCGATATGAGCGATATAGACGCGGGTGCCCTCGGGCAGCAGCGCGCGGAAATCTTCGACTTTTTCGGCGGTGCGGGGCATCACCTCGATCGAATAGCCCTGCAGAAAGGCTTCGACGGTCGGGTTCACCGGGGCCTTTTCGGCCGCGTCACGTTTCTTGAAGTTCAGCAAAGCCATTGCGGCCTCCCATTTAAGCTATCGGGCTTATGCCCAACCGTCATTTGCAATCAGGGTCTTGATGCGGTCCTGATCGTACTCAGTTTCCAGGCGGCTGGCCTCGGCCTCGGCGATCTCGGCCGGGTCGCCTTCGACCTCTACCGGTGCGGCCTTGCGCCATTCCGCAAGATAAGCATCCGTGTCCTGCGCGCCAACTTTCATCGCGGCACGGTCAATGGCCTGTTCGAAGCGTTCGGCCAGTTGCTTTTTGGCGCCGCGCCGCCCCTTGCCAACGATGACTTGGGCCGGGATATCGCGCCAGTAAACTATGGTGACTTCGGGCATGCCGATTGATTCCTCTTGATCTGGTGAGGCGGTTCTAAACTTCTATCCGCACACAGGTCGGTCCGATTTCGACATCTACAGCAATTGGAGCGACCTTTTCGCATACGCAAGGATACGGCACAGACATGTTCTTTTTCCACCGCTGCTTTTCATCAAAATTCTAAACACCTTCATGAGCCGCTTGCACCACGCCGAGGCCCGCCATATGGTCGGGGTAACTCGAAATCGGAGGGCGTGTAGTCATGGCGCCCAAGCGTCCCAAAGGTGCGGGCGCGTTCCCGAAAGCGGTCGAAAGCCCCGCGCCAGAACGGCCCGATCCGGTTGCGCTATATGCCGCGCTGGATCTGGGTACAAATAGCTGCCGGATGCTGATTGCCCAACCCAAGGGCAGCGGTTTTCATGTGGTGGACAGCTTCTCTAAATCCGTGCAATTGGGCGCGGGACTGGAGAGAACCGGACGGCTGTCACGGTCGTCGATGTCACGTACAATTCAGGCGCTACGCATCTGCCAGCAGAAGCTCAAGCGCAACAAGGTCAACCGGATGCGGCTGGTCGCGACCGAAGCCTGCCGCCGAGCCAGAAACTCGCGGGAATTCATCCGCCAGGTCAAACGGGAAACCGGGCTGACACTGGAAATCATCCAGCCCGAGGAAGAAGCCCGTCTCGCGGTGATTTCCTGTGCCCCGCTGGTATCGACCAAGACCGAACAGCTTTTGGTGGTCGACATCGGAGGCGGGTCGACGGAACTGGTCTGGATTGACATCTCGTCCGTTCCACGCCGGGACCGCCCCGCCGCGATCATGCGCTTGCATGCCGGGTTTCATCCGCCCGAAAGCCCTTTTCCCGCCGCCAAGGTTGTGGACTGGATCAGCGTGCCACTTGGCGTTGCCACACTCCGCGACCAGTTCCACGACGTCGAGGACGATTCCGCGCGTTTTGCCCTGATGAGCTGGTTTTTCGAGGAAAACCTGGCCGATTTCGCACCTTACAAGGACGAACAGGCGCGCGAAGGGTTTCAGATCGTCGGCACAAGCGGCACCGTCACTACGGTCGCCGCCTCGCATCTCGGCCTCAAGCGCTATGACCGCACCAAGGTGGACGGCTTGCGAATGAGTTCGGATCAGATCGACAGAGTCATTCGCGGCTATCTGAACCTCGGCCCCGAAGGCCGTCGCCGCGACCCGCGTATCGGCGAGGACAGGCAGGCGTTGATCATGTCCGGTTCGGCCATTTTGCAGGCGCTGTTGCGCTGCTGGCCCACCGACCGGCTTTCGGTGGCGGACCGGGGGCTGCGCGAAGGCCTGCTTTATGCGCAGATGAGCGCGGATGGTGTACTGGAGGACGGGCCGTTCTAAAGGACAGGCAGGTGGCGCGGAAACCGGGCCTCCGGCGATTTACCCCGCCTCTCACTTGATACGTTTCCCGCAAGCCGATATGCACCGGACAGTTTCAGGAGATTGCTCACATGGCGAAAACGCCGAGTGGAAAAAACACGTCCGGCCGCGGGCAGCGCGACCTGAAGGTCAAGGTCAAGACTGCGCGCGGTCGCAAGCTCAGCTCGACCCGTTGGCTCGAGCGGCAGCTGAACGACCCCTATGTTAAACGCGCCCAGGCCGAAGGCTATCGCGGGCGAGCCGCGTTCAAGATCCTGGAGTTGGACGACAAGTTCCGCTTTCTTGTGCCGGGCGCACGCGTGGTCGATCTGGGCTGCGCGCCGGGCGGTTGGTGTCAGGTGGCGGTGAAACGTGTCAACGCGCTGGGTGAAAAATCGGGCAAGCGGACCGGCACAGTTCTGGGCATCGACCTGCAAGAGGTCGAGCCGATTGCAGGCGCCGAAATCCATCAGCTGGATTTCACGTCCGATGACGCGGATGAAAAGGTAAAGGAGTGGCTGGGCGGCAAGGCCGATGTGGTCATGTCCGACATGGCCGCGGCCTCTTCGGGTCACAAGCAGACCGACCACTTGCGGATTATCGCCCTGTGCGAAACCGCTGCCTATTTCGCGTTCGATGTGCTGGAGGACGGCGGCACCTTTGTCGCCAAGGTGCTGGCGGGAGGTGCAGAGGGTGACCTGCAAAAACTGCTCAAGCAGAAGTTCGAGAAGGTGGTCAATGTCAAACCGCCCTCGTCCCGCTCGGACAGTTCCGAGAAGTTTGTCGTCGCGACCGGTTTTCGCGGATAGTGTTCAGACAGCCCGCAACGGGCGCTCGTCGTCCTGCTGCGCAGACGCCGATTTTTCCGCCTTTTGCGCACGGAATTGATCGACCTTCCTGACCATTTCCTCGGCCAGCCGCGTTTGCGGTCTTTCCGCCAGGTCATTGTATCTGAGAAGAGAGAAAAGTTGGGCATGCCGACCCAGGGATGCATTCTCGTACATGGTTCACCTACTAACGCTCGGGCCAATCTCAGCCCGAACACAATTCTAAAAAAATGCTAGTGGCTTTTTGAGGGCACCATTGTGTCCAAATCATGGCACCTCAAACCTGCTAGATCGATCAGGTGGATTTTTTTCCGGACGTTGTTGCGCGCAGATCCATCAGAGCACCATTGAATTCGGCGCCAAGGATCAGAATAGCCGCGCAGAGATAGAGGAAAATCAAGGCCGCCATGGCCCCCGCCAACCCCGCATATGTCGCGCTGTAGGTCGCGAACTGTCCGACATAGATCGAAAATCCCCATCCCCCTGCCGCCCAGAGCAGCAATGTCAGCGCCACGCCCGGAAGGATTTGCATCAAGCTATGGCGATGCGGCGGCAACAGTGCGTGAAAGGCCAAAACCATGCCGACGGGCATTGCCACGGTGAATATCCATCCAAGCCGATCGACGGCCAACCATTCACCGGCCTCGCCGGGCAGGCGTTCGGTCACCAGCCTGGTGTAGGCCGGCAGCACCACCTCGAAAGCGGCCGCCCCAAGAACGGCTGCGCCGCCCCCGATGACCAGCGCCACGCACAGCAGACGGGATTTCCAGAACGCGCGGGTATCCACATCGTGATAGGCCTGCGTCAGCGCAATGCGAACCGCGTTCACACCGTTCGAGGCGAAATAGACCGTCAACACGCCGCCAATGGTCATTACGCCCGAACTCGCCCCGCTCAGGACCGCGCGCAGTTCCGCCTCGATCGGATCGGCCACCTCTTTTGGCCACGCGCCGAACATCAACTCGATCAGTTCGTCGGTCACGTAGTCCTGCGACAGGCTTCCTGCGAGGGCCACTGTAAACAGCACAAACGGAAACAACGCCATCATCAGCGACATCGCCACGTGGCTGCTCATGACAAAGCCGTTCTTTGCGACAAAGCGTTTGCCTGCAAGCCAAAAGGCGCGCGCGGGCCATGGATATGCGAGATTCGAAAATACGGTCATGGCGGAACCCTAGCCCGCCTTTCAGCCCGCCTGAACCCCGCAATTCAATTGGGTTTTCGACACGCGCCGCCCTTTGCCGCACCCGTTGCACTCGCGGTGCAGAATGGGCAACATCGCCTAAGCGCGGCGATAAGGTCAGCCCAACAAGGAATTCACGTTCATGACAGGCCAACGCAATGACACCCATTCGTCCATTCGGTTCAGCCTGCCCGCCATCCGGGACACGCTGATCGTCCTGACGCTGATCGTATTCGCGCTTTATGCCGGATCAACATTTCTTATTCCTCTGGCGCTGGCGCTGTTGGTCAACGTCCTGATCATAGCGGTCAGCGACCGCGTTGTGTCGTGGGTGCCCATACCGGTCTGGCTGGCCAATCTGGCCGGCATCACCGTCGTGCTGGCGGGATTGTTTCTCATCGTCTACGTCCTTGGCAGCCAGGCCACGCAGTTCGCACGCAACCTGAGTACCTACGAAAGCCAGTTCGACGTGGCGGTCGGCAGGGTCACCGGGTTCGTTGGAAACGACGTGACGAATTTCGTGCGGGACAACCTGATAAACATCGACATGACGCTGGTGGCGCGCTCGGCCCTGGGCAGCGCGACATCGTTGCTGAACCAGTTCTTTCTGATCAGCCTGTATGTGGCCTTTCTGATGGCCGAGCGACTGGCCTTTCGCAAAAAGATCCGTCTGGCCGCGGGCAGCCCCAAGCTTGGCAGCGACATGGCCTCGGTGATGGACGCGATATCACTGAGTTTGCAGAAATACCTGGGCGTCAAGACCCTCATCAGCGCCGTGACGGCTTTGATCAGCTATACGGTCTTCAAGTTCCTGAAGCTTGAATATGCCGAAACCTGGGCTGTTCTGACCTTTGCGCTGAACTTTATCCCGTCGATCGGCTCGATCATTGCGGTAATCTTTCCCGCGCTGGCGTCGCTTGTGCAGTTCGAATCCGTCACGCCGTTCCTGATCATCGTGCTTGGGTGCGGGACGCTGCAATTCCTGATCGGAAATTTTCTGGATCCCGCGATGCTGGGCCGGTCGCTCAACATGTCGACCTTTCTGGTCATCCTTGCCCTGACTTTCTGGACGACGGTCTGGGGGTTGATCGGCGCTTTTCTAAGCGTTCCGCTGACCGTTTGCATCCTTATCGTCTTCAGCCATGTGCCCGCCCTCAGACCGGTCGCGATCCTGATGTCGCTGGACGGGCAGTTGGTGGATAGTGGCCGCGACGGTGCGTGACGCACAGTTCATAGGCTCTGAAATCTATCGCCATTCCACCTATGGCCGGAACCATCCGCTGGCCATCCCGAGGGTTTCGACCGTCATCGATCTGTGCCGCGCCCTGGGCTGGTTGCCGAAAGCGCAGTATTTGACAAGCCCGAGGGCAAAACCGGCCGCCCTGACCCAATTTCACACAGCCGCCTACATCGCGGCGCTGCAAAACGCCGAACGCAGCCAATTCGTAAGCGACGTGGTGCGTGCACGTCATGCGCTGGGCACTTTGTCGAATCCGATCTTCCCGGAAATGTATCGCCGTCCCGCCACCGCTGCCGGGGGATCGATGCTGGGGGCGGAACTTATCGCGGAAGGCGGAATTGTCTTCAATCCGGCAGGTGGCACGCATCACGGATATGCCGACCGCGCCTGCGGGTTCTGCTATCTCAATGATCCGGTCCTTGCAATCAGGAACCTGCTGGCCAAAGGGCTGAACCGCATCGCCTATGTCGACATCGACGCCCATCACTGTGACGGAGTCGAAGATGCTTTTCGGGGGAGCGAACAGGTGCGGCTTATTTCAATTCATGAAGAGCGGCGCTGGCCCTTTACCGGACGCCAACAGGACGAAGCGGGCGGCGCGGCCTTCAACCTGCCGGTGCCGAAAGGGCTGAACGATGACGAGTTTTTTCTGATCCTCTACGATTTGATCCTGCCGGCCGTCGATGGTTTCCGAACGCAGGCAATTGTCCTGCAATGCGGCGCGGATGCGGTGAGCGAAGACCCCCTGTCCCGCCTCACCCTTTCCAACAACGCACACTGGCGCGCGGTGGCCGCCCTGCGACAAGTGACCGACCGCCTTCTGGTTCTCGGCGGCGGTGGCTACAACCCCTGGTCAGTCGCGAGACTGTGGGCGGGTGTTTGGGCGACGCTTGCCGGGCATGATATCCCCGAACGTCTGCCGTTACCCGCCGGGTCCGTTCTGCAGGCGCTGACGTGGCGGCGTGCGGCGGGGCGAAACCCTCCGGAGCATTGGTGCACCACATTGCGCGACCCGCCCCGTTCCGGCCCAATTCGCGGGACGATCCGGGAATCCGTCAGGGCGTTGCGGGCCCGGCTCTGACAACACCGCTCCGACAACAAAAAACAGGAACGGAACCGCAGCCGGTCAGGGAAATCATTGATGTGGCGAAAGACGGTGGGCATGGATACACTGATCTTGTTAAGTCACTGAAACAACCGGATTACCATGTGGACCGCAGTCGTCTCTGTTTCTGTTTTTGCCGTCTATGCCCTGGCTGTGTATTGCGCGGTGCGGGCGGCACAAACCGCCCGAACGCCGCAAGGCGCCGTGGGCTGGGTGGTCTTTCTGTTGTCATTCCCGTTTGCCGGGCTGCCGCTTTATCTGTTCCTCGGACACCACCGCTTTCGTGGCTATCGCATCGCGCGCCGGGAAAGTGAGCGGGTGGTGGCGGGCCTCAAGGCTTTTGCCGAAACAAGCAGCCCCGCCCCGGACGAGATGCAGATCAACACCCGTCCGTTCGAGGAACTGGCCCACATGCCCGTTTCCAGGGGCAATGGGGCGGACCTGCTGATTGATGGGGAGGATACGTTTCAGGCGATTTTCAAGGCTATCGACGCCGCCGAACATTATATTCTCATCCAGTTCTATATCGTGCGTGACGATGAACTTGGGCAGGAGCTTCAGGAAAAGCTGATCGCGGCGAACCGGCGCGGCGTGCATGTGCGGTTCCTGACGGACGCCGTCGGCAGCTATGGTCTGCCGCGCAGTTATTTCGAAAAACTCAGGGGCGCCGGCATTGACGTGGTCGACCCCCGCGACCAGCGCGGGCCGAACTTCCGCTTTCAGCTCAATTATCGCAACCACCGCAAAACGGTCGTAATCGACGGCCACACAGGTTTTATCGGCGGCCATAACGTAGGTGTGGAATATCTGGGGCAGGAAACTGATTTCGGCCCCTGGCGGGATACCCATCTGCGTGTTCGCGGGCCGATTGCCCTGCAATTGCAACTGGTTTTTGCCGAAGACTGGCACTGGGCACGCAATGAGGATCTGATCGACCAGTTGACATGGACGACCTCTGCCGCGTCCGAGAACATGAATGCCCTGATCGTGGCGACCGGACCCGGGGACCGAACCGAGACCGGCGCCATGATGTTTTTTGCCGCCATCACCGAAGCCCGCGAGCGGTTGTGGATCGCCTCGCCCTATTTTGTGCCGGATATCGACATCATGACCGCGCTCAAACATGCGGCGATGCGGGGCGTTGATGTGCGCATTCTGGTTCCCGAGGTGGTCGACCACCGGATTCCATGGCTCGCGGCCTTTGCCTATTTCGACGAGATCCGGGAATGCGGCGTGCGCGTGTTTCGCTATACCGATGGTTTTATGCACCAAAAGGCGTTTGTGGTCGATGACACCTTGGCAGCCGTCGGAACCACCAATCTCGACAACCGGTCGTTCAGACTGAACTTCGAGGCGATGGCCCTGTTCTTTGATCACCGCGCCGCGAACGGCATTGCCGGCATGCTGACAGACGACTTCGGCTCCAGCTATGAATTGACAAAGACGCTCGTAGAGCAACCGCCTTTTATTCGTTACGGCGCGCCGATAGCCCGCCTTTTTTCGCCGATCCTTTAGGACAGGAACCGATCCTCGAACAACCGGGTCATGAGCGCCACAAGAAACGCGGTCGACAATCCGAAGGCCAGCAATCCCGTCACCGCGGCGAAAGACCCGAATATCCTCAACTGCTCGCCCAAAACGACGTCGCCATAGCCCAGCGTGGTGAACGTCACCAACGAGAAATAAAGTGCGGTGTTCCAATCCGGCAGAATGTCGCCCCATACCCACACGATGGCCCAGATCCAGACCTGAATGGTGTGGATCGCGACAATGGTCGCCAAAGCAACGACGATTGGCGCCGCCGTGCGCACCATATGTCCGCGATTGCAGCATTTCTCGTTCACGCTTCGGATCAGAATCGTGCTCCAGGTCAAAAGGCCGATTTCGATGAGGAAGCAAATCATCAGATAGACACTGCCCCACAGAATTTGTTGCGACAATGTCATGCTTTGTCTCCCTTCCTCGCGGAACGCTTCAAGATCGAGAATGGCCCGATGCCGAAACCGGAACAACCCCCGACCGAAGATTGAAGCATTGATCTGGTTGCGGCGAAATGTGCGGGAACGGGATCGGCACTGGACATATCCAGGCAACGAAACACATTCTGAACCGGCACGAAACGGGGCCGCGATGCTGTTAAATGTCGACAAGGTAAGAAAATCCTATCCCGGCGGGCGGCCTGTTCTGCAGGATGTCTCGTTGCAGCTGGACAAGGGGCAGACCCTCGCCCTGACCGGTGAAAGCGGCAGCGGCAAAAGCACCTTGTTGAATCTCGTGGCCACGTTGGACACGTTCGAAAGCGGTGAAATTACTTTGGCGGGGTCGGCACTTTCGGAATTGACTGACCGCGCGCGCGCCGGGCTGCGCCGCGATACCGTCGCGCTGGTGTTTCAGCAGTTCAATCTGATCCCGTCGCTGACCGTTGACCAGAATCTGTCGTTTCAGGCCCGCCTCGCCGGACGGCTGGACGCCGAATGGCTGGCCGATCTGGCCAAGCGGCTTGGCCTGTGTGACCTGATGCAACGCTATCCAGAACAATTGTCGGGCGGTCAACAGCAGCGCGTTGCGATCGGGCGCGCGCTTGCTTCGCGCCCCAAACTGTTGCTGGCCGACGAACCGACAGGCAACCTGGACGAAACCGCCAGCAAGAACGTTCTGGAGCTGATGCTGCAGCTTGTTCGCGATACCGGAACGGCCCTGTTGCTGGTGACCCACTCATCCGATATTGCCGACCGGCTTGACCGACGCGCGAATCTGTCCGGTGGCCGTATCCGATGATACCAGCCACGATCCAGGCGCTTTGGTCGCATTGGAGGCGGCACAAGCTGCAACTGCTGACATTGCTGAGCGGCGTTGCGTTGGCCACTGCGTTATGGTCGGCGGTTCAGGCCATCAATGCCGAGGCGCGGGCAAGCTATGCCAGAGCGAACGAGCAACTTGCGTTGGGGCAGTTCGAGGAGTTGCGCGCACCCGACGGGCATATTCCCCTGTCGCGCTATGTCGAATTGCGGCGGGCTGGCTGGCAGCTTGCAGCGGTTCTGGACGGCAACCTGCGCATCGAAGACCGCTATCTCCGAGTGATGGGCGCTGACCTTCTTTCCTACCCCACGCTGGCCGCAATCGCGGAAGCCGCGCAGAACCCCGCCATCGGAACCCCGGCTGATGCGCTGACAAAGCCCGGCTTGCTGTTCGTGCGCCCGGAGCTGGTCGACCTACTGGGCCGTCAGCCCGGATTGCCACCGACGATCCCGAGTGACGCGGTTCCACCAGACATGATCCTGACCGACATCGGCGTCGCCGAACGGTTGTTGAACAAGCCGAACGTAATTTCACGGCTTGTCATTCTGCCCGATCAGCGGGCCGGATTGCCACCACTGCGCGAACTGGCCCCGGATCTGGAACAGATCGGCGGCAGCCCGGACACGGACACCGCGCAATTGACAGAGAGCTTTCATCTGAACCTGACCGCGTTCGGTTTGCTTTCATTTGCCGTGGGTCTGTTCATCGTTCACGGTACGGTTGGCCTTGCCCTGTCTCAACGACGCGGTATGATCCGGACCCTGCGCGCGCTGGGTGTGCCGCTGGCCGTGATCACCAGACTGGTCATCGCCGAGCTTGCGATCCTGTCCTTCATTGGTGGCGTGTTGGGGCTGATCCTTGGATATGGTCTTGCCGCCGCGCTTTTGCCGGACGTCGCGGTTACATTGCGCGGGCTGTACGGGGCGCCGGTCGACGGGCAGATGACGTTGCGCCCGGAATGGATCGTCGCAGGGCTCGGCATGGCGATCGGCGGGACACTCGCGGCAAGCGCTCAGGGGATCTGGAAACTCGCCCACCTGCCGCTGCTGAGCGCCCCCGGCGCGCAGGCCTGGCGCGGGACGGGCCGTGCGCAACTGCGTGGCGCCGCGCTCGGCGCAGTCTCGGTTGCGGCAGGCGTGGCGTCGGTGGTGCTGTTTAACGGCTTGCTGGCGGGTTTTGTCCTGCTGGCCGGATTGCTGATGGGATCGGCCCTGATGCTTCCGTTCATACTGTCCGGTCTTTTAGGAATTTGCGGCCGCTACGCCAAAAGACCGGTTGCACAATGGATCTGGGCGGATATGCAGGCGCAGCTTCCGGGGCTGGCATTGGCACTTATGGCGCTGATGCTGGCGCTGGCGGCCAATATCGGTGTCGGAACCATGGTGTCGAGTTTCCGCCTGACTTTCGTGGGCTGGCTGGACCAGCGCCTGGCTTCGGAACTTTACGTGACAGCACAGGATGACAGTCAGGCCAAGGAAATTTCCACCTGGCTTGCAACGCGGGCCGAGGCCGTTCTGCCCATTCGCCGGGTCGAGACGCGGCACGAGACGGGGCCGCTGTTTTTGTACGGAATTGTCGATCACGCAACCTATCGGCAAAAATGGCCCCTGATCGCCTCTGACGCCCGGGTTTGGGAAAGAGTGGCGGCGGGAACGGGCGTTCTGGTCAACGAGCAGCTTGCCCGACGCGGCAATCTGTGGCCCGGAGATACGTTGGCGCTCGCCCCCGACTGGAGCCTCAGCGTCGCTGGCGTCTATTCGGACTATGGCAATCCCACCGGGCAGGCGATCGTGTCGATGGACCAGTTTCAGGCCCGCTTTCCAAACGCTCCGAACAGGCGGTTTGGCGTTCGCGTTGCCCCGGATCGGGCCACGGAACTGGCGCAGCAGATCCGCAAGCGCTTCGACCTGCCAGATCCCGCTGTGATCCATCAGGCCGCTCTCAAGTCACAGTCCCGTGCGATTTTCGAAAAGACTTTTGTCGTGACGGCCGCACTGAACATCCTGACCCTCGGCGTCGCGAGCTTTGCCATTCTGACAAGCCTTCTGACCTTGTGGAGCCAGCGCCTGCCGCAAGTCGCACCTGTCTGGGCGTTGGGGTTGTCGCGCAGTGAACTGGCACGGCTGGAACTCCTCCGCAGCGCCATTCTGGCCGTGTTTACTGCCTTTTTGGCGCTCCCCCTGGGTCTGCTTCTGGCCTGGATTTTGTTGACGGTAATCAATGTCGAGGCCTTTGGCTGGCGACTGCCGATGTTTCTGTTTCCGGCCGATTGGGCGCTGCTTCTGGCCCTGGCGCTGCTGGCAGCGGTGGTCGCTGCCCTGACCCCCGCGCTCAGGCTCTATCGCATGCCGCCATCAGACCTGTTGAAGGTATTCGCCAATGAACGTTAGAATTCTGGTCCTGTGCCTGTTCTTTCCCCTGCCCGCCCTCGCACAGGGTTTTGCAGGGCTGGGCAGCTCGGCAGAGGGGTTTGAAACACCCCGGCGCGGCTACGAATTCAGCTTCCCAGCCGATCACGGCGCACATCCCGGTTTTCGTATTGAATGGTGGTATGTGACCGCCACGCTTTCGGGCGATGACGGGCGCGACTATGGCATTCAATGGACGCTGTTCCGAACCGCCCTGAAACCCTTCGACACCGATGGGTGGCAAAGCCCGCAACTGTGGCTGGGCCATGCGGCAATCACGACACCAGAGGCGCACCTGTTCGCCGAGAAACGTTCGCGCGGCGGCATTGGTCAGGCAGGCGTTACCACCGCCCCCTTCGCCGCGTGGATCGACGATTGGCAGATGACGGGGCCTGATTTTGACTCTCTTTCATTGGCGGCGCACGGCGCGCAATTCTCCTATGAACTGACACTCGAGGCTCAAGGCCCCCTGATTTTTAACGGAGAGGGCGGGTATTCGACAAAATCCGCCGCCGGGCAAGCGAGCTATTATTATTCTCAACCCGCCTACGAGGCATCCGGCGTGTTGCGCCTGCCCGAAGGTGACGTCGTGGTCAAAGGTCTGGCCTGGCTGGATCGTGAATGGTCGTCACAACCGCTTGCCGACGATCAGACAGGTTGGGATTGGTTCTCTCTGAATTTTGACAGTGGCGAAAAACTGATGGCATTTCGGCTTCGCGGAGAAAACAGCGATTTCACTGCCGCCACGTGGATTTCACCAACCGGAGAAACGATGAGCCTGCCGGACGGGTCACTATCGGCGATCCCAATGGAATACAGCGATGTGGCGGGCAGGAATATACCGACCCGCTGGCGCCTGCAGCTTTCAGAGCGGGATCTTGATGTCGAAGTAAGCGCCTTGAATCCGATTGCCTGGATGGGAACATCCTTTCCCTATTGGGAAGGCCCGGTCTATGTCAGCGGCAGTCACACAGGCCGGGGATATCTGGAAATGACGGGGTACAGGTGATGCGGTGTCTGAAGAAAACAGGATCAAGCCCCGTAATCCGTGAGTGGCGAAACATCCAACCTGCGGTCAGTTCGATGTGAAAATAGGTCAAAAACGGAAACAAACTGTTATCAATTTGGATATGGACATAGTTTTGCCACAATGTCAGCCTGTTCGGGTGGGTGGCGCGTCACAGGTTTTTTTTTATTTCGATGCTCAAGGTGAGTTTGACGCGCCGCCCCACGACATTATTCGAAAATTTTGACCTCAGTTTCGGCATCTTTACGTTCATCCATCTCCAAAATCCCTGCGTTGCCCCGTGTCTGCATTTTGGTCGACATCCCGTCGCCGCCGCCGTCTGTGACTTCGGAAATGTACAATTCTTCACGAACCAGACACACTTTCGCCATGCGGGACAACTACCAAGTAGAAGCGGCGCGTCTTGATAGTCTGATAGCGATTTTCAAGAGGGGGTACGAGTTCGGCGCGTCGCTCATGAAATCCCCATTTTCTCAATTCCAGCAACAGTCCGCACCGTCCGGTATTGCCAATGACAATGGGGTCGTTTCCTTAAAAAATCGCTCAAACATGCTTTTCGAGAAACCGTGGTGCCCAAGAAGAGCATCTGGGACTCAAGCCGACACGGCGAATATCCAATAAAATAAATGGTTTGCTTGGGATTGAAGAGCCCCCACTTTCAGGTTTGTGTTTCAGCTTGCCAGAGTTGAGCCAAGCGGTGACGCGGTGACGGTCACCTGTGACTTGAATGTTGATGTTGTTTGATCAGAAAGCCGGATGTTACCGACCGCCTTAAAGCCCAAAGATAGAAGTTTCAGCTTTAGTTAATCGGGCAACTTAGACCCATAAACGGCCAAGGCGACCAACAACCGCTTCTGTGGAAACAGCTGAAATTCGCCAAGGAAGAGTCAAGGAATGGGCGCGCAACAATTCCGCCATCTAGAATGACGGACTAAATGTCCGCATTCTAGAGTGTACGGGTTTCCAAAATGCCCCAGCATTGCAACACGTCAGCGATCAACTGTTCGGCTCGGTCGTTTTTGGACAGAGCGGAATAAACAGGTATTTAACTTCGCGTTCGTTGATCAAAAGATGTGCCAGTGTGCTGTCCATCTCCGGCGTTGCCATGGACCGTGTGCACAGATGAAACACATCGCCGACAGCCTGCACAATACGTGGATCGCCGTGGCTGATTTGCGTTTTCAGGCTGCGGATATAGTAGCCGTCGGGGTTGGCGTCGACATCCTCTAACGACGCAGCCTCATTCACATGGCCCGGCCCACACAACGCGTCGATGCGGCTTTCGGCGTGGGCGACGGTAGCGGTAAGCGTCAGAGCGGCGGAAATAATCAGTTTCATCTTATTTCTCCTGTCGTTTCTCGGATTGATGCACGCCGCCTGAGGGTCGGTGAGCTTGCCAGCAGCGCGCCGGTTTCGCTAGACTAGGACACATGGAGGAGCGTGATTTGTCCCGAAATGGCGGCGAAATCGGCACGAATTCTTCTGAAATCGTCTACCTTGGCGATTTCACCTTCTCTGTTGAAACTCTGGAAATTCAAAACGCTGCCGGGCAAACGGTTGATTTGCGCAACCAAAGCGCCGACGTTTTGGCGGTTCTGGTACGGCATGCCGGGGAAATCGTGTCGAAAGACACCCTGATTGAAAAAGTTTGGGCCGATACCTTTGTAACCGATGACAGCCTGGTCCAATGCATCGCTGATATCAGGCGGGCACTGGACGACAAGGATCACAAGCTGATTCAGACATTTCCAAAAAGGGGATACAAACTCAACGCGACCCTGATCGATACCACCGAAAAACCAGCTTACGCTGGTGTGGAGCCTCGGACAGGCTTTTTAGCTGGACGGCGAGGCATCGTGGCGATTGTGTCACTGGTCACACTGATGCTGATCGGCGCAATCTATCTAACGTTCGGTGATCTTTCGCGCAGCGAAAGTGACGGCCCGCCGCGCATTGCCGTGCTGGCATTCGACGATTTCAGCGCAGGTGAGGATAAAGGCTACCTGTCGGACGCCATCGCCGAAGGGATTATCACCGAACTTGCCCGTTCGCGTTTTTATGACGTGATCGCCCGCAACTCGAGCTTCCGTTATCGCGGCCAGCCCATCGACATTCATCAGATCGGCGAAGAACTGGGGGTGCAATACGTCCTTGAGGGCAGTCAGCAAAAGTCAGGTGACAAACTTAAGGTTACTGCGCAACTCATCGACGCCACAACAGGAGAGCATCTTTGGGCGCATACCTACGATCAGAACATTGGGGACCTGTTCGTCGTGCAGGATCAAATCGTACGCACGCTTGCTGACCGCGTGGGCCAACGGCTTATGCGCCCAAATCCGGTGAGCGACCTGGACAAAGTCACCGCCCAACATCTGTTTCTTACGGCCCGTCAGTTCGTCGTCGATGATTTTTCTGAAGCGAGCAACTGGAAAGCCTACGAAACTGTAAAAAAAATCTTCGAAGTAGACCCCGACAGCCACTATGCACATCTCGGTATGGTGTTCGTGTATCGTCATGCTGGGGAATTCGGCTGGCATGGCTGGGATCGGCAGGAAGCCTTCGATACGGCGCTGGAGCATGGCCTTAAAGCACTGGAAATTGCTGCGGACGATCCAAGCACACACTACTTGTTGGCGTTGCTAAGAGGCTCGCGCGGCGAAAATGAAGAAGCATTGGCACACTACGACAAGGCAGTGGCCCTTAATCCCAGCGCGTCACGTTATCTGGCAGCCAGTGCAACCCCATTGCTCAATGTTGGCCGTACTGACGAGGCGATCGAACGACTGGAAAGGGCCAAGGGTATCGACCCCTTCCATTCTCGAAACGTCCATTGGAGGATGGGCTGGGCGCTCTGGCAAAAGGGGGACTGTGAAGGAGCGCTTGATGCTTTTCTACAAATGGACAAGATCGTGAAGGGCGCGCAGCGTATGCTGGCTGCGATCTATGCTTGCCTCGGCGAGGTCGAAAAGGCGCAGGACGCATACAAGGTGTTTTACACCGACTCGCATGAGCCAACGATTTCTGAGTACCGCGCCGAAAGTATCGACACCTGGACCGCGCCCGGCGCGTTAGAGCGTTACCTGGACCACATGCGTATTGCCGGGATGAAAGACTGACACCGGCCTTGGCACGCTGGTTCACTCCTTCGGTGAATGCCATCAGAATTTCCAATCACAGAACGCATGACCGATCTCCTAATTTCTATGCAGATCTTTCTTTGCGCACTGTCTAGAACCAAGGCTGACCTTCATGGGTCGCGCAGCGCTAGTCGAAATTGGGCTCCGACCAGATCGCGGCGGGCTTGGGGTCGTGGGCGTGAGGGGATTACCCCGAACTTCATCGGACCCGCGCTGTAGCTTTGCATGTAGTCGAGGGCCTTCTGTTCCCGTGTGCGTTTCATGTGGGGGTTCCTTCAACATCCGATGGCAGGAAGACAGGCTTGGCCTTTTTCACCGGAGACTGCGCGGCTGCTCGCCCTTCCAAGGTGAAATTGCGGGTGGGTTTTTCGATGTATTCCGGCTGGCCCAGCCTCCGCATGTACCTGTTGCTTGCCAACGGTTTCACCGGAACCCATCACCATTGACAGGCACCCAACCAATTTGGGTCAAGTTCTTCATAACGATGTTTTTTGAGAGTATGTCGCAGCTATGCTGTTGGTGCCCTTCCCCGGACTCGAACCGGGACGCCCTTGCGGGCAAGAGATTTTGAATCTCTCGTGTCTACCATTCCACCAGAAGGGCACTCTGGGTTTGTCGTTTAGGCGACCCGAGAGGGGTCGTCAATAGGGGTCGTAGATGTACAGACCAACGGCTGCAAGCAGCAAGGCAGCATCTGTCTCGTTGTGGATGAAGAACACCGGAACGCCCAACACAAAGAGGGTCTTACTGATGTTCTGAGGGGTCAATTTGAGCTTCGACATGAAGCACCATGTGGACCGTGAGGTCAAACCTCCAGAGGGACTTCCAGTTTTGTGACACGGAAGATCACGATGTTGGAAAACTGCTTCCCCTTCCCTTCCATTATTATCTGCTCGGCATGTTCTCGGGCCTCTTTTCGGGCCTCGCCGTAGTGCCCCTCGGTGAAGCGGAAACGCCGACCGTAGCACCGCCCCCGGTAGTCAGTGTATTTCACTTCGCAATACGGGTCAGGTTCGCTGAAGTATCTCATCTCAGTTTCCTTTCGTCAGGTATTCTTCAGGGTTGACAGGAGGCCCGCCGTAGACGGCATCCAAGAGTTCACGGAGTTCCACTACCCCGCAATGCCAAAGTCCGGCATCCATACCTTTCAGCTTTGCCCCCTGCGTATCGCCATTGAGTTGCTTCTGAATGAACTCGACGACTTTCACTCTATTGAAGTGTGCTTGGTCCATTGCATGGACAAAGTTGGAGGCGCTTCGATGCCCATCATGGTCATCTGCAGGCTTGATTGCTTCCATGAAGTCGTCCTCTTTAAGGGTTCCCTTTAAGGTGACCTCTAGGGGTTCACCGCTCAGGCAAGGGGGTGGGTTAATCAAAAAACGCCCACGTCACTGGTGACGCAGGCGATAAATTGGTGACGTGATTGCACCTGTGGAAAGATGACGCGCATGTCACTCGAAGCGGAGACGCGCACCAGTGGAAATGTTCCGTTTGTGGATACATCAGCACAAGCGGAAAGACTGGCAACCACATGAAATAGCCAAACTATTTTTACTGTTCCTTGGATTGTTTGCTCTGGTGGATGGGTGCTGCGTTACGGCGGCGTCGGATTTTAGATCCCCTGCGTCTACCATTCCGCCACTTGGGCCACGAACACTGGATTTGCGTCGGAAACCGGGAAGGTTCAGAGGCAAAAGTCGACTAATCCGGATTGCAGATGTTGACGCCCCGCAATCGGCGTGGTTTGCCATGCGCACAAGGTTGATGAATGGAAATTGACAGCCGATGTTGCGCCCTCTCTATGACCGGACGATCCGTCTGGCCGAGCACCCGCATGCCTTATGGGCGCTTGCCGCGGTGGCATTCGTGGAAAGTTCGGTCTTTCCGATCCCGCCGGACGTGCTGATGATCCCGATGATTCTGGCGCGGCCTTCCCGGGCCTGGCTGATCGCCACGGTTGCCCTCGTCGCGTCGGTACTTGGCGGATTGCTGGGCTATGCCATCGGCGCCTTCTTCTATGAAAGCGTCGGCCAGCCCATCCTTCAGGCCATGGGCAAGGCCCAGGCGATGGACGAATTCAACACGCGTTTCAACGACTTCGGGTTCTGGGCCGTTCTGACGGCGGGGGTGACCCCCTTCCCTTACAAAGTCATCACCATTATGTCCGGCTGGACAGGAATGCCGCTTGGCACATTCATTGCGACATCCATCCTGGCCCGGGCGCTTCGGTTTTTCGTGGTGGCGGGTCTGCTTTGGGGATTTGGTGAACCGATCCGGGATTTCATCGAAAAGCGGCTTGGGCTTGTTTTCACGTTGTTTATCGTGCTGCTGATCGGTGGTTTCATGCTGGTGAGATACCTATGACAAACAGAAAGACACTTATCGTACTGGCTGCTCTTGGGTCTGCCGCAATGCTGCTGGGCGCATGGGGGTTCCAATATCTGGGCGGGCTTGCCCCCTGCAAGATGTGCATATGGCAGCGCTATCCTCATGGCGCGGCCTTTCTGATCGGCGCTTTGGCGCTCTCTCTGCCCTCGCTTCGCTTTCTGCCATATGCCGGAGCGCTCGCCGCACTGACAACTGCCGTGATCGGGCTTTACCATACCGGCGTCGAACGCGGTTGGTGGGAAGGTCCGACAACCTGTACGTCGGGGGATATCGGCGGCCTGTCGGCGGAACAGTTGATGGAACAGATCATGGCAGCACCTCTGGTTCGATGCGATGAAGTGCCGTGGGAGATGTTCGGATTGTCGATGGCCAGCTGGAACGCCGTCGTTTCACTGGGTCTGGCCGCAATCTGGTTGGCCGCTGCCCGCGCCAAATAACGCCGGGATCAAGCCTCCAGTTCCGCATCCCAGTAAAGGAAATCCATCCAGCTGTCGTGCAGAAGGTTGGGGGGAAACTTGCGACCGATATTGCGCAGCTCTTCCGCCTGTGGCTGGCGTGGCGGCTTGCGCAGCGACATACCCGCACGTTTGAGAGATTTCGACCCCTTTCGCAGGTTGCACGGACTGCAGGCGGCCACCACGTTCTGCCAGCTTGTGACACCGCCGGCCGCGCGCGGGACAACGTGGTCAAAGGTCAGATCCCCTCTGGCTCCGCAATACTGACAGCGGAATTCATCCCGCAGAAATAAATTAAAGCGCGTGAAGGCCACGCGCTTTTGAGGTTTCACATAGTCTTTCAGAACAACCACCGACGGTATTCGGATGACCGTACTGGGGCTACGGACAACTTCGTCGTATTCTGCCACGATATCCACCCTGTCCAGCCAGGCCGCCTTGATCGCCTCCTGCCAGGGCCAGAGTGAAAGCGGATAATAGGAAAGCGGACGATAGTCAGCGTTCAGAACCAGCGCGGGATGGTGTTTCAACGCCCCGGGTTCCCTGACGAATTCGGTCCTGAAGTCTCCGTCCATGACAGACTCGCTCCTCGCTCTCTACTGCCCGTTTGTGACACCAGAGCGGGGAGCACCCGCCCCGGCCTTACTTTAACTATATATCGTGTTAAAACTCTGACAAGTCCCGAGTTTCCACAATATGTCGAAGATCTGGTACAGTGGTTCGGTAACAATGGCATGACGGTTATCCACAGCTTGCCCATCTCTCCCGTTGCGGGCTATGGCATTGGTCCATGTCCTGGTTCATCCGTTTCAACAAACCCTATGACGTCCTGCCGCAATTCACCGATCGCGGCAGCGCCGATTCGCCACGCCGTACACTGTCCGATTTTATCGATCTGCCTGGTGTCTACCCGGCCGGGCGTCTCGATCGGGATAGCGAAGGGCTGATGCTGCTCACCGACTCTGGCAAGCTTCAGGCGCGAATATCAGATCCCAGGCACAAGATGGCCAAGACCTATTGGGTTCAGGTCGAAGGCATTCCCGATCAGGCCGCCTTGTCCGCGCTCAGAAACGGGATCGACCTGAAAGACGGGCCGACGCGGCCCGCCATGGCCGCTCTGATCGATGAACCGCCCAACCTGTGGCCGCGTACACCGCCCATTCGGGTCAGAAAATCTGTGCCAGATAGTTGGATCGAACTGACCCTTCGCGAAGGCCGTAACCGGCAGGTCAGGCGCATGACGGCCGCTGTCGGCCACCCTACGCTGCGCCTGATACGGTGCCGGATCGGAGAGTGGACACTCGACGGCCTGTCCCCGGGCACCTGGGAAAGCCTGCCCTTGCCGGAGTTTTCCGGTACCGTGCCCGGCCGCAACCGGAAATCACGGCGATAACGCGCAGGCCCAGCTTTTTCCGGCCCAAATCATCCCGGATGTGAATTGCCCGGCAGGCAGGAAGCGTAGCGCCCCTCAACCTCTGATTTCGCGGATCACAAGCTCAACTTGTCGCGCATGAATGCCAGCGCCACGCTCAGCCCATCCGGAGCGATGCCGTGCCCGGTGCCCTTCATCACGTGCGCATAGACTTCCTTGAACCCGGCTCCCTGCAGCGCTTCGGCGGCTTCCGGCAGCGACTGTGGCGGAACGACATCATCCGAATCGCCATGTACCAGCAGAACCGGCATCCGGCTGACCACTTCGTCGGCCAGCAGGTCCGGCTCCAGCAGCCGGCCGGAAAAGGCGACAATCCCGGCCACAGGGTCTTCGCGGCGCGGAGCGACGTGCAGGCTCATCATCGTACCCTGGCTGAAACCGAACAGTACGACCTGTTCGGGCAGCAGATCCTCGTCCACCATCAGCGCGTCCAGAAATGCGTTGAAATCCCCGACCGCCATCTCCATGCCGCGACGCGCCTCTTCCTCGGACGAGCCGTCGATCCACGGGATTGGAAACCATTGAAAGCCAAAGGGCATTCCCGGAATGGTCTCGGGCGCGTCGGGGGCGACGAACAGAGTGTCGGGCAAGTGTTCCCCCAAAACATCCGCAAGCCCCAGCAGGTCGGCGCCGTTCGCGCCATATCCGTGCACGAACACGACCGCCGAGCGCGTGCTGCCAGATACCGGCCCCTTGCGGCCCGCATTCAATACCCGTGTCATCTGATCCCTTCCCTGTCCTTCGCCACGCGGTAATAGGCCCATAGCACCCGGGCCGCAACAGAGCGCCAGGGCGACCAGGCTTCGGCCATTTGCCGCAGTTGCCTGTCTGTCGGACGTTTCGGCAGGTCATAGAGGATGCGCGCCGCCTCCTGCAGCGCGAGATCGCCCGGCGCGATGACATCCGCCCGCCCAAGCGAGAACATCGCGTAGATCTCGGCGGTCCAGGTTCCGATACCGGGTACTTCGGTCAGCGTGGCCACGATTTCTTCGTCAGACGCGGCCCGCAACGCCGGATAGTCGATGCGTGCCTCGGCCAGAGCGCGGGCATAGCGGATTTTCTGGCGGCTCAGACCGACGGCCCGCAGGTCGTCATCGCTGGCCCAAATGATTTTGCGCGGGCCGGTCAGCCGGGCATCTTTCATGCGCTGCCAGATCGCATTGGCCGAGGCGACGCTGACCTGCTGGCTGACGATCGCGCTCAGCAACTGCGCAAATCCATCCGGTCTGCGGCGTAGCGGCAAGGGACCGGTCAGTTCCATCGCTTGGGCCATGCGCGGGCATTGACAGGCCAGCCACGCCGCCCCTTCGGCCACGCATTCCGATGTTTCGATGATCCGGCCAACGCTCATCCCGCAACTCCGCTTCAAAGGACGCAACGTTTCACAGGTTAAGGTGCGTCACAGCACATTCAACCCGCTTGTGCGCCACCGGATTCGCCGATACGCATTCGCCCATGACAATGGTGGCCCCATATCACGACAACAGCCTTGCCAAAAGGAACGTGATTGTTCTGGTGGCGGCGCAAGCGCTGCTGGGCGCGCAGATGCCGATGATCTTCATCGTCGGCGGCCTGGCCGGACAATCGCTGGCGACCAACCCATGTCTTGCCACCCTGCCCATCTCGCTGATCGTTCTCGGCTCGATGCTGGCCGCTACACCGGTTTCCGCCATCATGCAGCGCTGGGGTCGCCGGGCCGGGTTTCTCGTCGGCGCCACCGCCGGTGCCCTGGGCGGGGCTGTCGGCGCCTATGGGCTTTATCTCGGCTCTTTCCCGGTTTTCCTCACCGGCAGTCTGCTGACCGGCATCTATATGAGTGCGCATGGCTTCTACCGCTTCGCCGCCGCCGACACCGCCTCGGATGAATTTCGGCCCAAGGCGATCTCGTACGTCATGGCCGGCGGGTTGGCGGCGGCGGTGATCGGGCCGCAAATCGTCAAGCTGACCTCGCAGGCCTATGTCGTTCCGTTCCTCGGAACCTATTTCGCCGTCATTGCGGTGAATGTGATCGGTTCGGGCCTGTTTCTGTTTCTGAACATCCCCAGACCGCCGAAACCGTCCGAAGACACGCCGCGCGGCAGAACCCGGCTGGAACTGCTTCGAACCCCGCGAATCGCGGTCGCCGTCATCTGCGCAATGGTCTCCTATGCCCTGATGAACCTTGTCATGACCTCGACGCCGCTGGCGGTCGTCGGGTGCGGCTTTTCGGAAAGCAACGCCGCGGATGTGGTGACCAGCCATGTCCTTGCCATGTACGTTCCCAGCTTTTTCACCGGACATCTGATTGCCCGCTTCGGTGTCGAAAAGATCGTTGCCCTCGGCCTGGCCGTTCTGGCCGGCGCCGGGCTGGTCGCGCTGCAGGGCGTCGACCTTGGCAACTTCTTCATCGCCCTGATCCTTCTGGGTGTCGGGTGGAATTTTGGTTTCATTGGCGCCACCAGTATGCTCGCCGCCTCGCACGAACCGCACGAGCGGGGCCGGATGCAGGGGCTCAACGACCTTCTGGTTTTCGGAGGGGTCACGATGGCCTCCCTGGCGTCAGGCGGGTTGATGAACTGCTCGGGCGGGTCCCCGGTCGAGGGCTGGACAGCGGTCAACCTGGCCATGATCCCCCTACTGACGCTGGCAGGTGGCGCCCTGTTGTGGCTGGTGCTACGCCCGGGCGAAGGCGAAACGGTGTGATTTCACCAGCGTCCGGTTGCCGCAACCCACATCAGAGAGGTTCTGCGGCGAAATTCGCTCTGACCCAATGAACCGTCCGAGACCCGCTGCGGATTGGCCATAACCTGCTTCAGAATGACTTCGGATTGCCACCCACCGAACAGAGCCGGTCGCGCCTGAGTCGAGATATCCGCGCGCCGTTTCCGGGCACGACGCAGCCGGTCCAAAGCGCGCTGCGCCAATGAACGAATCCCCTCGGGCGTCCCATCCAGCAACGGAATCCGCCCTCGCCCTTCGAGCTCAGGGATGGCCCGGAACCAGTTCGCAACACCTGCCGCAAACGCATAATCGCGCACGACCTCTTCTTGGGCTTGGCCCAAAGTGCGGGCCGCAACCCAGCACAGCGTCCCGGCACTGTGATCGAGATAGGCGTCGAAATGACCGCTATCTTCAAAGGCATCCTTGTAAATGTCCCAACGCCTTACCGCGACATATTCATCCAATTCCGATGCCAGATCTGCAGACAGAACCGTCGCCAGCGGAGTTACCACCTCATGACGTCTGACCGGCCCGCCGCTGGCGATTTCCTCCAAAGCATCGCGCCACCATTGCAGGCGCATTTCGGCGATCATCGGCTCTTGGGTGACCCAGGGCGCGCGCGCGACCTCGACGTTCAGCGCATAGAGCGGGAACAGCACCCGGCGCGCGGCAACCGGCGCCGCCATCGCCGCCAGAAACCGGTCCGGGTCGGCCCGCCGAACCAGCGCCGCACAGGCGTTCAGATCGTCGTCGAACGTCACGGTCTATTCCGCCGCCGTGGCCTGCGCCCCGCAATCGCGCACCAGTTTCCACTGAATCGCTTCGAGCAGCGCCTCGAACGAGGCGTCGACTATGTTCGCGCTGACGCCCACGGTCGACCATCGCCGCCCGTTACCGTCTTCGCTGTCGATGATCACGCGGGTCACGGCCTCGGTGCCGCCCTGGGTGATGCGCACCTTGAAATCCACCAGATGCATGTCGTCCAGTATTTCGGAATAGCGCCCCAAATCCTTGGCCAGCGCCTTGGCCAGCGCGTTCACCGGCCCCCTATCGCTACCGCTTTCGTCAAGGGATTCGCTGACGGACAGTTTCTTCTCTCCGTCCACCTTCACCACGACGACGGCCTCTGACAGGCTGACCATTCGGTTATATTTGCTCTTGCGGCGCTCTACGGTCACCTTATAGCGCTTTACTTCGAAGAACTGCGGCAATTGCTCCAACTCATCCCGCGCCAGCAGTTCGAACGAGGCCTGCGCGGTGTCATAGGAATAGCCCTCGGCCTCCCGTTCCTTGATCCGGTCCAGAATCCTCCCCAGAGCGGGATCGCCCGGTTCCACCGCCAGCCCCGCCTCGGTCAGACGCTTGCGCAGGTTCGACTGCCCCGCCTGGTTCGACATCGGAATGACGCGGGCATTGCCAACGGTCGAGGGATCGACATGCTCATATGTCGATGGGTCCTTGAGAATGGCGCTGGCATGCAGCCCCGCCTTGTGGGCGAAGGCCGACGCGCCCACATAGGCTGCCTGCTTGGCCGGAACCCGGTTCAGGATTTCGTCCAGCATCCGGCTGATCCGCGTCAGCCCCGCCAGCGCCTCGCGGTTCACGCCCGTCTCGAAGGCCGAGGCATAGGGTTCCTTGAGCAGCAGCGTCGGAATCAGAGCCGTCAGGTTGGCATTGCCACAGCGTTCGCCCAACCCGTTCAGAGTGCCCTGAATTTGCCGCGCCCCGGCATCCACCGCCGCCAGCGAACAGGCGACCGCATTTTCGGTGTCGTTATGGGTATGGATACCCAACCGTTCGCCGGGCAGACCGGCGGCAATGACGTCGCCGACGATCCGGCCAACTTCGGACGGCAATGCGCCGCCGTTGGTGTCGCAAAGCACCACCCAGCGCGCGCCCGCATCCAGGGCCGCGCGGCAGGTCTCAATGGCGTATCCCGGGTTGTCCTTGTAGCCGTCAAAGAAATGTTCGGCATCAAACAGCGCCTCGCGTCCCTGCCCCACGATATGCGCCATCGAGGCGCGGATATTTTCGACATTCTCTTCCAGCGGAATTCCAAGTGCATGTGCGACGTGGTAGTCATGCGCCTTGCCCACCAGACATACGGCTTGGGTCCCCGCATTCATCACCGCGGCAAGCACGTCGTCATTCTCTGCCGACCGGCCCGAGCGTTTGGTCATGCCGAACGCGGTCAGCCGCGCGTTGGTCGTCGGGGCCGCGTCGAAAAACGCGCTGTCGGTCGGATTCGCCCCGGGCCAGCCACCTTCGATGTAATCGACGCCCAACTCGTCCAAAGCCTGCGTGATCTGCGCCTTCTCGGCGGTCGAGAACTGCACCCCCTGCGTCTGCTGCCCGTCGCGAAGGGTGGTGTCGTATAGGTAGAGGCGTTCTTTCATCACAACGCCTCCAGTTTGGTTGCATCGAAACCAGCACCCGGAACGAGTTCGACGCCCGCCTTGCTCATTCGAACTTCCAGTCCGGCTTCGATATAGGCGGCTTTCAATCGGTCGACTTCGGCAAAGTTCTTGCTTTGCATGGCCAAAGCCCGCGCCGCGACCAACCGTTCCGCAAAACCGGAAAGATCAACGTTGTCGGTCTCAGCCCATTGCCCGATCTCCTCGGTCAACAGGCCCAGCATCTGTGCCGAAGCGAGCAATTCCGCCGCCAGCCCGCTTGCCGCCAACCGGTGAAGCTCGGCCATGGCACCCGCTGTGTTCAGATCGTCGGCAAGCGCCCCGATGATGGCGGGGGCCGCGCTGGCTGCGGGCTCGATGCCCGCTGTCAGCGCCCGCCACTTGCGCAGCGTCGCTTCGGCCTCGTTCGCCTTCTTCTCGGTCCAGTCCATCGGCTTGCGGTAATGGGTTTGAAGGAAAACGAACCGGATCACCTCGCCCGGCACGCCCTGTTCCAGCAGGTCGTGCACGGTAAAGAAATTGCCCAGGGACTTGGACATCTTCTTGCCCTCGACCTGCAGCATCTCGTTGTGCATCCAGACCCGCGCAAATTCGCCGTGAGGATGGGCGCAACGGCTCTGGGCAATTTCGTTTTCATGATGCGGGAACATCAGATCGTTGCCACCGCCGTGAATGTCGAAACTCTCGCCCAACAGCTCAAAGCTCATTGCCGAGCATTCGATATGCCAGCCCGGACGCCCCCGGCCCCACGGACTGTCCCAACCCGGCAGGTCGTCGGTCGAGGGTTTCCACAACACGAAATCCATCGGGTTCTTCTTGTAAGGTGCCACCTCGACCCGTGCGCCGGCGATCATGTCGTCGACGGACCGCCCCGACAGACGGCCATAATCCGCCTTCCACGAGTCGACAGCGAACAGCACATGCCCGTCGGCTGCATAGGCATGGCCCTTTTCTATCAGCACCCCGATCATCGTGATCATCTGGGCGATATATTGGGTCGCGCGTGGCATGTGGTCGGGCTCCAGCGCGCCCAGCTGGCCCATATCGTCCAGAAACCACTGCGTGGTTTCGGCCGTGATCTCACCAATAGGCCTCCCGCTTTCGGCCGCCCGCGCGTTGATCTTGTCGTCCACATCGGTGAAGTTGCGCACGTAGGTCACGTGATCCGGTCCGTAAACCTCGCGCAACAATCGATAGAGCACATCGAACACCACCACGGGCCGCGCATTGCCCAGATGCGCGCGGTCATAGACGGTGGGACCACAGACATACATCCGTACATTGTCGGGATCGATCGGAACGAAATCCTCTTTCTTCCGGGTCCGGGTGTTGTGCAGTCTGATCGTCGTCATCGGGTCTTGTCCTCAGCAGCTGGCGCTTGCGCCTTGGCGCGGGCTTAGCAACTTGTCTCGGCGATGAAAACGAAAGAAACCGGCCCGCGTGAAGGTTCAGCAGGTAATGCAGCAGATAATGGTGCAAATGGTCCGGTTCATATGAATTGCATAGCCTGCAACGTTGCCCGGATCAAGCACCGCCTTCACCCATGCGATTGACGAATCGGACCGGCCCTGCCCTCTGTGTGCCAAGCAGGCACGGGAGCGGTTCATGAAACTGTCGCATCGCATCACTCACCTGACGGGCGGAGGATCCGACGGTTGGGACGTTTTCTATCGCGCCCGTCAAATGATCGCCGAAGGCGTCGCGGTGACCGAACTGACCATTGGCGAACATGACATCCGCACACATCCCTCGATCCTGAAGGTCATGAACGACTCGGCCGTTGGCGGGCATACCGGCTATGCCATGGTTCCGGGAACGGCATTGCTACGCGATACCGTGGCGGCGCGGGTGCAGACCCAAACGTGCGTGCCGACAACCCGTGACAACGTGCTGATCACGCCGGGCGGGCAAGCGGCGCTTTTTGCGGCTCACAACGCGGTGTGCAATCCCGGTGACACGGCACTCTATCTTGATCCCTACTACGCGACCTATCCCGGCACCATCCGCAGCGTCGGCGCGATTGCGAAATCCGTCGAAACGCAAGCCAAAGACGCGTTTCAGCCCCGCGCGCGCGACATAGACGCGGCAGCCGCGGGCGCGGTTTCCCTGCTGATCAACTCTCCCAACAACCCTACCGGCGTGGTCTATTCCCGCGCCACGCTGGACGCGATTGCCGAGGTCTGCCGGGACCGGGATTTGTGGCTGATCTCTGACGAGGTCTATGACACCCAGATCTGGCAGGGCGAGCATATCTCGCCACGCGCCCTGCCCGGAATGGCCGAACGCACCCTGGTTATCGGGTCGATGTCAAAATCACATGCGATGACCGGGTCGCGCTGCGGCTGGATCGTTGCGCCGGTCGAAGTGATCCGGCACCTGATCAATCTGGCCACCCACACGACCTATGGCGTGCCGGGTTTCATACAGGACGCCGCAAGCTTTGCGCTGACCGCGGGCCGGGAACTGGAAGATGAGATATCGGCCCCTTTCCTGCGCCGCAGAGCCTTGGCGCAAGCCATTCTGGCACGTCAGAACGCCGTCATCCCGGTCCCGTCGCAGGGGGCCATGTATCTTATGCTCGATGTGCGGGCGGCGGGGTTGAGCGGCGAAGCTTTTGCCAATGAACTGCTGGACACGCACAAGATCGCGGTCATGCCGGGCGAAAGTTTTGGACGGGCGGCGGCAGGGCATGTGCGCGTGGCGATGACTATCGAAGACACCGCGTTTGCTCATGCGCTGGAAACCCTGTGTGCATTCGCTGCCTCGCTGGCGCAACAACGGGCGGCCGTGTAGCTTTAAAAGAGTCGCTCAGAACCGGAACGTCGTCCGCAAATTGAACGTGCTTGTTCCGAAATCACCGGACGCGCCGTTCAGATCGTCAAAATCGTGGTGCAACGCCTCGCCACTGATAACGAAACGATCGTTGATCGGATAAGCGACGCCGATGCCATAGACAGCGGCATTTTCACTGTCACCCGAGGTATGCGCGCGCGCCGCGCCCAGAACGACATAGCCCAGGGCTTGGCCGAAGTCATAGCCGCCGCGCAATTTCAAGCGGCTGATATCGTCAATTTCACCAGCCCCCGCACCCAGGTCTATACTGGTAAAATTATATTCCAGCTCGCCCCCGACAACGAACTTGCCGAAGTCGAAATCATAGCCGATATGCGGTCCGAAATCGAAGTCATCCCCGCCAAGGCCGCCCGGTCCGCTCACGTCGGTATAGCCGAAACTGAACCCGGCATATGCACCGGTCCAATCCTCGGCCATTGCCGGCGCGGCGAGGCAAAGCGACAGGGCCGCCAGTGCGGCAGAGACTAACCTCATTCCCTTTCCCCTTGATCCTTAGCAGCACACATTTGGTGGTGCCGGATCCTTGAATCTGTTCAATAACTTACCCGGGCAACCTGCCCATTCGTTTCAATACACCCATGACTATTGCCATTGTCTGAACCAACCATAACAGATTCGGCGATCACCGTGTGTAAATTCCTGTAAACCGACCAAATTCATGGTCGCAAACAGAACAGATCGAGTCGTTGGATTGGGCCTAATGTCCTGCCAAACGCGAAGGGGAAAACGATGCAGGGCGAGCAGTCAAAAATCTGCTTGGTAAGCCGGACGATCGGTGCCGACCGAGGCCGTGCAGCGCGTGGAAGACCTTGAAAGCTTTTTTCTTTCAATACCTTCCACAACCTTACACGGATAAAATAGATGAACGATCAATCCCGAAGCTCCTCTCGTAGCGGCGGCCGCGCAGCCCGTCGCGCCGCTCGCGCAACGGCGCTTCCCGAACACCTGCGCCCCGTGCGCCCCGGTCAGGAAGGCGGCTGGCTGAAACCCTTGTCGCAAGAGGGAATGGAGCGCATTCACAGCGCGGCGCTGGATGCGCTGGAACAGATCGGCCTGGCCGACGCACCGCAAAGCGGCATCGACTATCTTGTTGGCGCCGGTTGTATTCTGGGTGACGATGGGCGCATCCGGTTTCCCCGCGCCCTCGTCGAAGACACGATCGCCAGAGCGAACCGGTCGGTGACGCTCTACAGCCGGGACGGAAAAACCGATCTGGAACTGTCAGGTACCCGCGTCCACTATGGCACTGCGGGCGCAGCAGTTCATATGGTGGATGTCGAGGGGCGTGAATACCGCGATTCGACCGTCCAGGACCTGCACGATGCGTCGCGAATCTGTGAAAAACTGGAAAATATCCATTTTGTACAACGCCCGATGGTGTGCCGTGACATTCTGGACAACCGAGAAATGGACCTGAACACAATCTATGCCTGCTGTTCGGGAACGTACAAACACGTCGGAACCTCTTTCACCGATCCCAGTTATGTCGCCCCGGCGATGGAAATGCTGCACATGATCGCTGGCGGCGAGGACAAGTGGCGCGAACGGCCCTTTGTCTCGAACTCGAACTGCTTTGTGGTGCCGCCGATGAAATTCGCCACCGAAAGCTGCGAGGTGATGGAGGAATGCATCAAGGCAGGCATGCCGGTGCTGCTGCTGTCCGCCGGTATGGCAGGTGCGACCGCCCCGTCCACGATCGCCGGCGCGATCACGCAGGCCACGGCGGAATGTCTGGCCGGACTGGTCTATGTGAACGCCGTCAGACCCGGTGCTCCGGCAATCATTGGCACCTGGCCTTTCGGACTGGACCTGCGCACAGGCGCGATGACGGTCGGGTCCGGCGAACAGGCGCTGCTCAGTGCTGGTTGCGCCCAGATGCACAAGTTCTACGGTCTCCCCGGCGGCGCGGCAGCGGGGGCATCGGATTCAAAACTGCCGGACATGCAGGCCGGCTGGGAGCAGATGTGCTCGAACGTCATGGCGGGCCTGTCGGGGCTCAACATGGTTTATGAAGCGGCGGGCATGCATGCCTCGCTTCTGGGCTTTTGCCACGAATCGCTGATCCTTGGTGACGATCTTATCGGACAGGCCTTGCGCTGCGTGCGCGGTATCGAAGTGACGGACGAGACTCTGGCATTGGATCAGATTGCCGCGGTTTGTCTGGGTGGACCCGGACATTATCTGGGCACAGACGCCACGCTAAGCCGGATGCAGATTGACTATGTCTATCCAACGCTTGGCGACCGAACGTCGCCCAAGGAATGGGCGGAGCGCGACAAGCCGGACCTGATCGCCAAGACAATCGCCCGCAAGGAAGCGATTCTGTCAGAGCGCTCTCCGGCGCGTTTCGACGCGGCGTTGGATTCCGCGATCCGCGCCAAGTTCAACATTCACTTGCCCTCGTAAGCCATTGAAAAAAAGGCAGCCGGAACGACCCGGCTGCCAACATTTCTGCATGCGTTAACCGTCAGTTGCTGGTATCAGACCAGCCTGTTGCGCCACGGCGACCTCGTCGCGATCTAGCGCGCCGTCGCCATTGGCGTCCATCGTCGAGAACTGATCAGCACCAATTTCGGGAAAGACGGCCTGCACTTCTTCGATCGTCAGAACGCCGTCGCCATTGCTGTCAGCGCCGGATTGAGCAAAGGCGATGGACGGAATACTGACGGCCAACACGGCCAGATACTTCATGGTCATTGCGGTTTCTCCTGAATAATAATGATTTGTTGACGTCCGGACGACGCCACCAAAAACCGCGCCCGGCCCATTGTCATCCCCCTTGCAACCGGACGGCGGTTTCAGGCCAAAGCCCGCGAAAGTCGCGAGAGTCGTTCAGCAGCGTTCCGCACAACCGTTGGTGGATTCGCCCTGTCGGCAGTTCTTCCCTCACCGAAAAGCCGGAAAGTGGCGCGTTCTGGCCGATCCTTTCGGATTGGCATCAAAAAAGAAAAAGGGGGCCGAAGCCCCCTGTCAGTTTCGCCGTCCAGGCTCATTTCATTGACCGCCCGGTGTTTTTTTGCCTGCGGCCTGGACGTCGTCCGGAGCGAGCGCACCCGCCCCATGTAAGAGTGGGAAGGACCGATATTCCGCCCCACCCTGTTCCCGACCAACACGGGCATGCCGGTCGAGTGGAGAAAGGTCACTTGGTAAGTCTCAGACCCTTTCTCCGTATTCGTCGGGGCCGGTCACTGTGGCAGCTTCCGACCCCTGCACCCCGGGTTGCCGGGGTGCTTAACTCAGCTACACCCGCTCGTGGAACCGCAGGTGTTGCATTTCATGCAGGTGCCGTTGCGCACCAGCGTATAGTTGCCGCATTCGCCGCACGGGTCGCCCTCGTATCCCTGCATCTTGGCCTTGGTGCGGGCGTCCATTCCGGTAGCAGTCACGGATTCGCTGACAACGACCGTTTCAGACGCTTGCACTTCGAATCCCGTTGCGGATTCCGCCATGCCGTTCACTTCGGCCTGGCCGCCATTGAACACCACCAACTCTTGCGGCAACCGCTTGCGCAGATACCCGGTCGAGCTGATTTGCTTCAGTACTTCCAACGACTTGGACGCCGCACTTTCACTAATTTCCGAAACGTTTGAGACACCTTCCTCCTCGCCACGTCCCAGGTCATCGAAAGTTGCGCCTTCGGGTTTCACATGGGCCAGATCGGTGCGGTCCAGATAGGACACGGCCAGTTCGCGGAAGATGTAGTCCAGGATCGATGTCGCGTTCTTGATCGAGTCGTTGCCCTGAACCATTCCCGCCGGTTCGAACTTGGTGAAGGTGAAGGCGTCCACGAACTCCTCCAGCGGCACGCCATATTGCAGGCCAACCGAGACCGCGATGGCGAAGTTGTTCATCATCGCCCGGAAGCCGGCACCTTCCTTGTGCATGTCGATGAAGATCTCGCCCAGCTTGCCGTCTTCGAACTCACCGGTGCGCAGATAGACTTTGTGGCCGCCGACGATCGCCTTCTGGGTATAGCCCTTGCGGCGATGTGGCAGTTTTTCGCGATGGCTGCGGATGATTTCCTTGACCACAACCTTCTCGATCACCTTCTCGGCCAGAACGACGGCTTTTTCCTGCGCCGATCCGCTCTCAAGAATTTCTGCCGCCTCGTCGTCATCCTCAACCAGCGCAGCCGCCAACGGTTGCGACAGTTTCGAACCGTCACGATAGAGCGCGTTGGCCTTCACCCCCAGCGACCAGCTGAGTTCATAGGCCTTCTGGCAATCCTCGATGGTCGCATCATTCGGCATGTTGATCGTCTTCGAGATCGCGCCCGAGATGAAGCTCTGCGCCGCCGCCATCATGGTGATGTGGCTATCAACCCCAAGGAAACGCTTGCCTTTCTTGCCGCACGGGTTGGCGCAGTCGAAGATCGCGTAGTGTTCCTCTTTCAGGTGCGGAGCCCCTTCCAGCGTCATGGTCCCGCAGACATGATCGTTGGCCGCTTCGATATCCGCGCGGGTAAAGCCCAGATGGCGCAGCAGGTCGAAGGTCGGGTCGTTCAGCTTGGTCGCCGGGATGCCCAGAACGCCGGTGCAGAAATCTTCGCCCAGCGTCCACTGGTTGAACACGAACCGGATATCAAAGGCGCTTTCAAGCGCGGCGTCCACCTTGGCTAGCTCGTTCGGGCCAAAGCCGTGACCGGTCAGCGAGGTGTGATTGATCCCCGGCGCGTTGCCGATGGTGCCGTGACCGACCGCGTAAGACACGATCTCTTCGATCTGAGCCGACGAATAACCCAGCTTTTCCAGAGCCGAGGGCACCGATCGGTTGATGATCTTGAAATAACCGCCACCGGCCAGTTTCTTGAACTTCACCAGCGCAAAGTCCGGCTCGATCCCGGTGGTGTCGCAATCCATCACCAAACCGATCGTGCCAGTTGGCGCGATCACGGTGGCCTGCGCGTTGCGGTAACCGTTCTTTTCGCCGAGGCTCAGCGCCTCGTCCCAGGCCGACATGGCCAGATCGACCAGACGTTTGTCCGGGCAGTTGCCGTGATCCAGAGGCACCGGCTTCACCGCCAGTTTCTCGTACCCTTCGGTCACACCCTGTGCCGCGCGGCGGTGATTGCGGATGACACGCAGCATATGGTCGGCGTTGCGTTCATAACCCTTGAACGAGCCAAGCTCACCGGCAATCTCGGCCGAGGTTGCATAGGCCACACCGGTCATGATCGCGGTCAGCGCGCCACAGATCGCCCGCCCCTCGTCGGAGTCGTAGCTGTAGCCCATATTCATCAGCAGGCCGCCGATATTGGCATAGCCCAGACCCAGCGTGCGGAAGTCGTAGGACAGCTGCGCAATTTCCTTGGACGGGAACTGCGCCATCGTCACCGAGATTTCCAACGTCAGGGTCCACAGGCGCGAAGCGTGCATGTAATCGGCTGCCTGGAACTCTCCATTCTTCAGGAAGGTCAGCAGGTTCATCGACGCCAGGTTACAGGCCGTATCATCGAGGAACATGTATTCCGAACACGGATTCGAGCCGCGAATCTCGCCATCCTCGGGACATGTGTGCCATTCATTGACGGTATCGTGGAACTGGATGCCCGGGTCAGCACACGCCCATGCGGCATGACCGACTTTTTCCCAAAGATCACGTGCCTTGACGGTCTTGGCGACCTTGCCATCGGTGCGGTTGATCAGTTCCCAATCGGCGTCTTTCTCGACTGCGGTCAGGAACGCGTTGGTCACGCGGATCGAGTTGTTGGAGTTCTGACCCGAGACCGAGCTGTAGGCTTCCGAGTCCCAGTCTGTGTTATAGGTCGGGAATTCGATGCCGTCGTGGCCCTGCCTGGCGTAGTCCAGCACGCGCTTGATGTAGGTCTCGGGGATCGCGACCTTTTTCGCCTCACGAACCGCCTTTTTCAGACTGTCATTCTTGTTGGGGTCATACGCGTCGTCCTGTGCGCCATCCCAACCGCGGATGGCCTCGAAAATGCCGTTCAGCATCTTTTCGTGCATCTTCGATCCGGCAACGATCGAGGCCACCTTCTGCTCTTCGATCACCTTCCATTCGATGAATTGCTCGATGTCCGGGTGATCTGCATCGACGATCACCATTTTTGCTGCCCGACGGGTTGTCCCGCCTGATTTGATCGCGCCAGCGGCGCGGTCGCCGATCTTGAGAAAGCCCATGAGCCCCGATGACTTGCCGCCACCCGACAGCGCCTCGCCTTCTGCTCGCAGATGGCTGAAGTTGGTCCCGGTACCCGAGCCGTATTTGAACAGGCGCGCCTCGCGCACCCACAGATCCATGATGCCGCCTTCGTTCACCAGATCATCGTCGACGGACTGGATGAAGCACGCGTGCGGCTGCGGATGTTCGTAAGCCGATTTCGATTTGGTCAGCTTGCCGGTTTTGTAATCGACATAGTGGTGTCCCTGCGCCGGGCCGTCGATTCCGTAGGCCCAGTGCAGACCGGTGTTGAACCATTGCGGAGAGTTCGGCGCGGCGCGCTGAGTTGCCAGCATATAGCGCATCTCGTCGAAATAGGCGCGTGCGTCTTCTTCGGTCGAGAAATAGCCGCCCTTCCAGCCCCAATATGCCCAGGCGCCGGCCAGACGGTCGAAGACCTGCTTGGACGAGGTTTCACCCGTGAACTCGGCATCTTCGGCCGGGACCGAACGCCACAGGAATTCGGGTACGTCCTTTTCCTTGACCTTCTTCAGGCGGCTGGGCACGCCCGCCTTGCGAAAGTACTTCTGCGCGATCACATCGCTGGCCACCTGGCTCCAGCTTGCGGGAACTTCAATATCATCGAGGCGGAACACGATGGTTCCGTCCGGATTGCGGATCTCGGAAGTTGCGGACACGAATCCCAGCTCTGAATACGCGTCCTGCCCTGCCTTGGTGAATTTTCTATCAATCTTCATGTCCGCCGCCCTAGCTTCTCAATCAACATGTCCCCGGCCCACTGGCCGTACGAAATTCCGCGGGCCATTGCCCCTTCCGGAAACCGGGTCGGAACGCAAATGAATACCTGGCGCTGAAAATCACAGCGCGAAGCCGAACATCGACCACACGATTCGTTGAATTGCCTTCCGTCCCTTGCCCGTTACCATTCTGGCTATTCCTACCAGATTTAGTGGCAACGTACCCGGCTCATACAATTTGGCGTATTGACCCATAGAAGGTCAACGGCATTTTTGGCCCGGAATCGAATCTTTTCTGTTGACCCGCCTTTCCGCTGTTGCCGGTCCCGGCGACGCGTCCGATTCCTCCACAGGTTGTTCACAGGGTCGAGTACAAGGCCACGGACAAGCAACGCAATTTTTTTCTTTGTTTTCAGGTTGGGTTATGTCGCGTAATGTGTGAAATCGATACCATCGATAGCCCTGGCCGGGCGCTGGGAATCAGTGCCGAATGTTTTTGCGACTGGCCCCAAGCGCGGTTGATGACCTTTGACCTGATTTGGACCGTCGACCGATGCGCGCATATCTGTTTCCCCTGCTTCTGACCGCGACCGTGGCATGCACATCACAAGATATAGCGGCTTCGCGCAGCGCATCTTACCAACAATATCCCGATTCTCTGATCCGCGCATTTGAGGCGTCCTGCTCGGACCCGGGCGAAAGAATACGCCGCCCGACCCGCAGTTCGGTCGAATGCCGGCAACTGCTGCCGCCAAACACGACAGCCTATCTGATTCTGACGTACGATGGCACGCCCGAGAAACTGCCTGAAAGCGTGATGCGCATGATCGTCTCGGATGTACCCGGCGGTCACCGCGTCGATACCGAGTTCTTTCTGGACATTCCCCGCAAGGAGCGCGGCGTCACACGGGTCAGGATCGAAAGCAGCAGGCTGGACCGCAAAGTCGAGCGCTTGCTGAAGGCAACAGGCGGAACGCCTCTGTGACTGGAAAGTGGTCGGGGCGGCAGGATTCGAACCTACGACCCCCTGTACCCAAAACAGGTGCGCTACCAGACTGCGCCACGCCCCGGACCGTGCGCCTTCCTAGCGATGTGTTTTCGATTTGAAAAGCCCTAACAGGGCCAGATCGCCGGCCCTTTTGAAAAAATATCATGCCGCAGTACGGTTCCCGCCGAAATCCCGTACCTACGAGCCAGTCCGGCATTGATCTCGAACACGGCATACACGTCATCGCCGCCAGAGATGGCGGTTTCATCCAGCGGAATTGCGTTCTCATGAACCCGCTGCACGGTTCCGGTCCGGTCAACGAAAATCATGTCGAGCGGAATCAGCGTGTTTTTCATCCAGAACGCCACGGTTTGCGGCGGGTCGAACACGAAAAGCATGCCTGAACGCTCCGCCAACTCCTCCCGGAACATAAGCCCTTGGGAACGTTCCTGCGGTGTCACCGCAAGTTCGATGTTGAAACGAATCTGGGACCTGTCGTTTTTCAGATCCAGGACGGTTGGCGAACATTGCGCCTGCGCGCTTTCCACCGCAAACGCCACAATCAGCCCGGCAGAAAGGAGGAGTTTTTTCAACACCACGGGGTCAGTTTTCGACCGCCGCTTCCCAAGCCAGAACCTGGGCGGCCATCCGACCACGTTTTCCATCGATCACACGCATGGCAAGCGCTTCTCCGGGTTGAAGGTCGGCAAGCCCGGACCGGCGCAGCACTTCGATATGCAAAAACACATCCTCGTCCCGCCCGAACACGTTGGCAAAACCAAAGCCCTTGCCTTTGTCGAACCATTTCACACGGGCGGCTTCCAGCGGCGCCTGCGCGATCGCCTCGGGCGAAAGCTCGGCAAAATCCGAAAGCAGCATCGAATCGGCCCGTTCCGGTGGCGCGATGGCAACCACCTCGACGGCCTGCACGCCCCGGTCGGTCCGGTGGGTCATGATCTCGATACCGGCCCCGTCGGCGACCGAACTTTGCCCAAAGTTCCTAAGGACATTCACATGCAGAAGAATGTCGGGCCCGCCTTCGTCGGACACAACGAATCCATACCCCTTGGCGGGGTCGAACCATTTTACGTGTCCGCGGACTCGTTGCATGCTGTTCAGATCTTCCGGCACTTGCTTTCCAACGTCAATTTCGCCCATCCCAATGGCTGTCGATGTGTATGGAAATGGGAGGCAAATTCAAGCTGAAAAACTTCAGCGTTTTCCATACACTGCATTTCACGCGGCGTAATTGTCATGGGCTCAACCTCTGCACATGCCACGCCGAAGCACGGTCCTGGCGGCGCCACACGAACCGGTCATGCAACCGGAATGCTCCATCCGCCCAGAACTCGATCTCGGTCGGCATCAGCCTGTACCCGCCCCAAAACGGAGGGCGTGGCGGATTGGGACCCAGCCTCGCAGTCACCTTTGCCACCTCTGCCATCAGGGCCGCGCGGCTCGCCAACGGTTGAGACTGGCGCGATGCCCATGCGCCCAATCTGCTCTTGAGGGAGCGTGATGCGTAATATTCGTCAGCCATTGGCCCTTCTTCTCGGGAAATGGTGCCGCGTGCGCGAATCTGCCGTCGCAGTGATTTCCAGTGTATCACAAAGGCCGCTTTTCCGGCACTTTCGAGTTCCTGCGCCTTCGTGCTTCCATAATTCGTATAGAAAACAAAGGCATCCGGCTCGATCCCCTTCAACAGAACCATGCGCACATTTGGCAGGCCACTCGAATCCACGGTGGACAGCGCGATCGCATTCGGATCGTTCGGTTCTGACTTTTCGGCGTCGCGCAACCATCCGCCCGCTATCTTAAACGGGTCGGCACCAGCGAAGATGCCATCGCGTTCGCTCATATCCATCCCCTTGAACGACTTGTTTGCGACCCTAAGGCGAGAACTCCGCCCAGGCAATAGCTCGTGGCCTTGAAGCAATCAGACCAATGGCATAAACCTCACCAACACAACGCGACGACAGGCGGAGAACCGAACATGTCAAATCAGTTGATGGCCGGCAAGCGCGGCCTCATCATGGGACTGGCCAATGACAAATCCATTGCGTGGGGCATCGCCCGCGCCTTGTCCGAGGCCGGGGCCGAGCTTGCTTTCTCCTATCAGGGGGACGCGCTGAAAAAGCGGGTCGATCCGCTGGCCGCCCAACTGGGCAGCGAGATCGTGTTGCCCTGCGACGTCAGCGACGAAGATTCGATCGACGCCTTGTTCGACGCTTTGGGCGAGAAATGGGGCAAACTGGATTTCATCGTGCACGCCATCGGCTTTTCCGACAAGAACGAGCTGCGCGGTCGCTATGTCGACACCAGTCGGGCCAATTTCAAACTGACCATGGATGTGTCGGTCTATTCCTTCACCGCCGTGATGCAGCGCGCCGAAAAGCTGATGACCGAAGGTGGCAGCGCCATCACCCTGACCTATTACGGTGCCGAGCAGGTAATGCCGCATTACAATGTCATGGGGGTCGCCAAGGCTGCGCTGGAGGCGTCGGTGAAATATCTGGCCGAAGATCTGGGCAAGGATGGCATCCGCGTCAACGCGATCTCGGCCGGCCCGATCAAGACGCTTGCCGCGTCCGGCATCGGTGACTTCCGCTATATCATGAAGTGGAACGAGTATAACTCGCCCCTGCGCCGCAACGTGACCATCGACGATGTGGGCAACTCGGCCCTGTATCTGTTGTCGGACCTGTCCGGCGGTGTGACCGGCGAAAACCTGCATGTGGATTCGGGATATCATATCGTCGGCATGAAAGCCGTCGACGCACCGGACGTTGAAAAGGGTTAAGAACATGAGCGCCAAGGATCGCCTGCCGCACGAAAAAGGGTTTCACATCAGCTGGGACCAGATTCACCGCGATTCCCGCGCTCTGGCGTGGCGGCTGGACGGTCAGGGCCCGGATGACGGCGCCTGGCGCGCGGTGGTTGCGATCACCCGTGGCGGCATGGCCCCGGCGATGATCGTTAGCCGAGAACTGGACATCCGCACCGTCGATACGGTCAGCGTCAAATCTTATCACCATCAGGCACAGGGTGTGGCCGAAGTGCTGAAATCGCCGGATGCCGAGCTGATGGGCGATGGCGAGGGCGTGCTGATCATCGACGATCTGGTGGACAGCGGAAAAACGCTGGAACTGGTGCGCCAGATGTATCCCAAGGCCCATTTTGCCACCGTCTATGCCAAACCCAAGGGCCGCCCGATGGTCGACACTTTCATCACCGAGGTCAGCCAGGATACATGGATCTTTTTTCCGTGGGACATGGCGCTGCAATATGTCGAACCCTATCGCGGCACGGACTGAGGCCGCATTCGGCCTCAGCTTATTTTGCAGCACTACCGTTTGCTGTCAGGCGTGCGTTTTACTGGCGTCCAAGTATTGCCAGATTTTGTGGTCGGCGGAAGGGGCTTGTTATCCGGCACCGTGGTATAGTTGTCTTTCTTACCACCGCGCGGTCCTACCTCTTGAAAAATGCCGCCGTTTTTGCCTGTGTTTGTACCAGGTTTCTTGCCCATGAGATCACCCCCTTTCATTGGGCGCAGACATCGAGTGTCTAACTGATACAGCGAGAACGAATCGGGATCAAGAGATTGAAAGAAATATATCAACCACCCAAATCGTCGCACCCAAGACAAACCCGCACCGCCGCCACTTTCGCGCCGCCCGTGATGGAAGCGCGCCGCTGGATTGAGGGAGTCGATTTTCCCAACGACCGCCCCCTGATCAACGTCAGCCAGGCGGCCCCGGTCGACCCACCGCCCGAGGCGCTGCGCCGGGCCATGGCCGATTTTGCGATCAACGAAGACCGCGCGCATCTTTATGGCCCGGTTCTGGGCAACCATGATCTACGCGCGGAACTGGCCGCCGGGATTTCCGGGCACTATGGCGGCTCAGTCACGACGGCTCAGGTGGCGATCACCTCGGGCTGCAATCAGGCCTTTTCCGCTGTGATCGCGGCCATCACCGGCGAAGGGGACGAGGTGATTCTGCCCACTCCCTGGTATTTCAATCACAAGATGTGGCTCGACATGGCGGGCGTTCGCGCGGTGGACCTGCGCACGGGGAATGATCTGTTACCCGATCCGGAAATGGCGCGATCACTGATCACCGGCAGAACCCGGGCGATTTCACTGGTCACCCCCAACAATCCCGGCGGGGTCGAATACCCGGCGGAACTGGTGCGCGCTTTCCATGATCTCGCCAAAGAACACGGGATTCGCCTGTTGGTCGATGAAACCTATCGCGATTTCGACAGTCGCGGCGGCGCTCCGCACGATCTGTTCACCGATCCCGATTGGGATGAAACGCTGGTGCATCTCTATTCCTTCTCCAAGGCCTACCGGCTGACCGGTCACCGGGTCGGGGCTCTGGCCAGCAATCCCGCCTTGCTGTCCGAGATCGAAAAGTTCCTCGATACAGTTGCGATCTGTCCCGGCCAGATCGGCCAGTTCGCGGCGCTCTGGGGCACGCGGAACCTGCCGCAATGGCTGGCAGGGGAGCGCGCGGAAATCCTCGACCGCCGGGCGGCGATATCCGAAGGCATGCCTGCGCTGGAGGCAAAGGGATGGCGGCTGCTGGGACTGGGCGCCTATTTCGCCTATCTTGAGCATCCGTTCGACTTGCCATCGGACGAGCTGGCCAGGGAACTGGTCGGGAAAGCGGGTGTGCTGCTGCTGCCGGGAACCATGTTCATGCCGGCGCATGACAGCTCGGGGCAAAGGCAGGTACGCATCGCTTTCGCCAACCTCGACCGGGCCGGTATCGGGAGGCTGTTCCAGCGGTTGCAGGCCGTTACCTTCTGAGCTTGCTCCCCGCCTGTACCCGTCGTATTCAGGGCCGCAACAAACAGGGCAGAGAAACGCCGTAAGACTAGGGGGCACCATGGCCGCGCGCATCAAGAGCTTGTCTAACACCTTTGTCTGGATCCTGATGGGCCTGCTGATGCTGGGCCTTGCCGGGTTCGGCGCGGTCAACCTCAGCGGTACCGTGCGCACCGTGGCCCAGGTTGGAAATGAAAGCATTTCCGTCGACGCCTATGCCCGGGAGTTGCAACGCGAAATCCGCGCCGTCGAGGCGCAGACCGGACAGCCCATGCAGATGTCGCAGGCCCGCGATCTCGGTCTCGATCAACTGGCCTTGGCACGCCTGATCGCTTTGGCCGCTCTGGATAACGAAGTGGCGCAGATGGGGGTCTCGGTCGGCGATGAGAATCTGCAGAAGGAAATCGTTCAAATTCCGGCCTTTCAGGGCATCGACGGATCGTTCGACCGCGAAGCCTATCGTTTCCAGTTGGAGCAGGTCGGCCTGAGCGAGGCCGAATTCGAAGCCGACATTCGCAAGGAAACCGCGCGGACATTGGTGCAGGGTGCTGTCATGGCCGGCATCACCATGCCCGAAACGATGGCCGGCACGCTGGCCGATTACGTGGGCGCACGGCGCAGCTTTACCGTGGCCACGCTGGGCGCCGACAGTCTCCAGACGCCGGTACCCGCGCCCTCCGACGAGCAGGTTCAAACCTATTACGACGAGAACACCGGCCAGTTCACCCTGCCCCGCACCAAACGGCTGACCTATGCGCTGCTGTCGCCCGAAATGCTGCTCGATACGGTCGAGCTGGACGATGAGGTGGTACGCCGCCGCTATGAGGAGCGCGTAGAGGAATTCCGCCAGCCCGAACGCCGTCTTGTCGAACGGCTGGTGTTTGGCGACGATGAGGCCGCAAGAGATGCGATGGCGCAGATCGAGGTGGGCGGCACGAGTTTCGAGCAACTGGTCGGAGATCGCGGTCTCGATTTGCGTGACATCGACCTGGGCGATGTCACAGCCGACGATCTTGGGGGCGCCGCCGACGCCGTTTTCTCGGCGAAGGTGGGCGATGTGGTTGGCCCCCTGCCCTCGGATCTCGGCCCGGCGCTGTACCGGATCAACGGGTCTCTGGCCGAGCAGATCGTCACCTTCGAACAGGCCGAGCCCGAGTTGCGTGACGAGCTTGCCACCGACCGCGCCCGCCGCCTGATCGAGACGCAAACCGAAGATATTAACGACCTGCTGGCAGGCGGCGCGACCCTGGAGGAACTGACCAGCGAGACCCAGATGGAGCTTGGTCAGATCGACTGGACCGAGGACAGCAGCGATGGCGTTGCGGCTTATGACGGCTTCCGTGCAGCGGCTGAGGCCGTGACCGAGAGTGATTTCCCCGAGATCGCCTTTCTTGAGGACGGCTCGATCTTTGCACTGCGTCTGGACGAGGAACTGGCCCCCAGACCGGAACCTCTGGACAGCGCGCGCGACAAGGTCGTCGCGGCATGGGTACAAGCGGAAACAGCTAGGGCGCTGCAGGAACAGGCCAGCGGCCTGCTGGTACAGCTTGCCACCGACGGCGATTTCACCGCAACCGGACTGCCTTTCCGCGTCGAGAACGGGTTGACCCGCACCGCTTATCTGGACGGCACGCCTGTCGATTTCATGAACCGGGTTTTCGAGATGGAGCCTGGCGAATTGCGTGTGCTCGCGGGCAATGGCGCCGCATTGATCGTGCGGCTTGACGAAATCCTTCCGCCTGCAGAAACCGAGGATCTGACCCAGATGCGTGCTGCCCTGGGCGAGCAACTCAATCAGGCGCTGGCGCAGAACATCTTTGACATCTATGTGCGCGATGCCCAGTCCCGCGCGCGTCCGACGCTGGATCAGCGTGCGCTGAACGCCGTGCAATCCAATTTCTGACGAGAGACGGAAATGGCCCTGACCCCCGATTTCGAAACCTTCGCGCGCGCCTATGAGGCAGGCGAAAATCAGGTCGTCTATACCAGACTTGCCGCCGATCTGGATACGCCGGTGTCGCTGATGCTCAAGCTGACGGGCGCGCAGAAGGACGCCTTCATGCTGGAATCCGTGACCGGCGGCGAGGTGCGCGGACGCTATTCCATCGTCGGGATGAAGCCGGATCTGATCTGGCGTTGCCATGGAGAGCAATCCGCGCTCAACCGTTCTGCACGCTTCGATGCGGATGCCTTCGCGCCGCAGGATGGCGACCCGATGGACAACCTGCGCGCGCTGCTGACCGAAAGCCGCATCGCCCTGCCCGATGACCTACCGCAGGCGGCAGCGGGGCTGTTCGGCTATCTGGGTTATGACATGGTGCGGCTGGTGGAATACCTGCCGGACGTGAATCCCGATCCGCTGGGCCTGCCTGACGCGGTGATGCTGCGGCCCTCGGTGGTGGCGGTGCTGGACGGGGTCAAGGGAGATGTCACCGTGGTCTCTCCCGCCTGGGTCAGCGACGGGCAATCGGCCAAGGCGGCCTATGCCCAGGCGGCCGAGCGGGTGATGGATGCGGTGCGCGATCTGGAACGCGCCATGCCGGCCGAAACCCGTGATCTGGGCGACGCGCTCGAGGTTGGACCTCCGGTGTCGAATTTCACCAAGTCCGGCTATATGGAGGCGGTCGAAAAGGCCAAGGAATACATCCGCGCGGGTGACATTTTTCAGGTCGTTCCGGCGCAGCGCTGGATGCAGGATTTCCCGCAGCCGCCCTTTGCGCTCTACCGTTCGCTGCGGCGCACCAACCCGTCGCCGTTCATGTTCTATTTCAACTTCGGCGGCTTTCAGGTGGTGGGGGCAAGCCCCGAGATTCTGGTGCGCGTCTTCGGCAACGAAGTCACCATCCGCCCCATCGCGGGGACCCGCCCGCGTGGCGCGACACCGGAAGAGGACCGCGCGCTGGAGGCGGACCTGCTGGCCGACAAAAAGGAACTGGCCGAGCACCTCATGCTGCTGGATCTTGGCCGCAACGACACCGGCCGCGTCGCCAAAATCGGCACCGTGCGACCGACCGAGAAATTCATCATCGAACGCTACAGCCACGTCATGCATATCGTGTCGAACGTCGTCGGCGAGCTGGCCGAGGACAAAGACGCACTGGATGCGTTTTTTGCGGGCATGCCCGCAGGCACGGTTTCGGGAGCCCCCAAGGTCCGCGCGATGGAGATCATCGACGAGTTGGAGCCCGAAAAGCGCGGCATCTATGGCGGCGGGGTCGGATATTTCAGCGCCGGTGGCGACATGGACATGTGCATTGCCCTGCGCACCGCCATCGTGAAGGACCAAAAACTGTATATTCAGGCGGGCGGTGGTGTCGTCTATGACAGCGACCCCGAGGCCGAATACATGGAGACGGTGCACAAATCCAATGCCATCCGCCGTGCCGCCGCGGATGCCTCGCGCTTCACCGGCAACGGAAACCGGTGACTGACGTCAGCGACATACGAATCGTCAAGCCCGAGCAATTCGTGTCGTCGCCGTGGAAAAACGGCGGCGGCGTAACGCATGAAATCGCGCGCGCGGACCGGGGCGGTCAACTGCTCTGGCGGCTGAGTATTGCCGAGGTTGATCGGGAGGGGCCGTTTTCGGTCTTTGCAGGATTGCAGCGTATTCTCACCGTCATCTCGGGTGCAGGAATGAATCTGCAGGGCGCGCGGGAAACCCTGGAGGCAGCACCGATGTCACCGTTGCCCTTTTCCGGCGATCTCGCACTGAACGGCACACTGATCGACGGGCCGGTGCGAAATTTCAACCTGATCTTTGACCCGTCCCGGCTTTGCCCGCGCGTGACATGCCACCGCGCGCCAAAACGGCTTTGTTTTCCGGATCATTCCGCCGGGGTGTTCATGGTTTCAGGCCAGGCCGAAATCGGCGGGGTCGAAGTGTCGCAGGGCTCGTTTGCGATCGGACAGGCGTTTGATGCTGAACTGGCGCCAAACTCAGCGGCGATTTGCGTCGAGCTGCGCCCCGTGGTGTCCACCGCATATTGAGGGCTGATACCACATCCGCCGGGATATGACGGCGCGTCGGGCGTGCTTAGCCCCCAACCCCATCTTTCAGAACCGCCGAAATCGGCGCCAGCGAAACCCGGCTTGCGCGGTCCTGCAGTCCCCAAAGCAATAGCGCCGAAACCGTATCCGGGCGCACCCGGCCCAGCATGACCACCGCGCCCTCCTGCCCGGCACGGAACGCGGCCTGATCCAGGAACCGCCGCATCACCTTGGGTTCCTGCCCCGCACCGTCGAAATCGCGGAACACCACCGCCGACGGTACACCGTTACGGGCCGCAAGTTTCTGGGCGGTATTCAGGCCGTTGTCCTGCATGACCAGGCCGCGACCCGTGTCACCGGCAATCGCCGCGACCTGCTCCGCCAAACCCCGGTTGCCCTGCACTCCGGTCAACGTACCTTCGAGGATACCGACCGTTTCGGGCAGGGATTCAAGCCACACCGCCATCGAAACCTCGGCATCCTTCGCTGTCGCTTCCAGCGGCATGTCGGTCATCACCATCACCTCAAAGCCCGCAGCCCGGTAGCGGGCCATTTTTTCGCCGGCTTCCGGATCGGCCGGGCTGATCGCAAAACTCAGGGGATAGGGAAAATCCGCCAGCGCCTCGGCCCCGAATGACCCGATATCGTCGATCAGAACAATCGCCATCAATGGCCGACCGCCCGGGTTATCGAAATCGGCTGCATATTCCTCGATCGGCGGACCGGCCGGTTCCGGCGCCGCTTCGACGGGTTGCTGTTGCGGTTCGTCGTCACGCTCTGTCAGCGGAACGACACGGGTTCCCACCCGTGGTGCGGCAGAGTCGGTGCCGTCTCCGCCAATCTGCGGCAATTCCAGAGCCTTGGGTCGCTCAGGCGATTCGAGCGCCGGCCGTTGATCCGGATCGTCCTGAGGAGCGGGAAGATCAGGTTGGTTTGCTTCCGGTTGCAGGGCGGCAATCTCGGTGTCTGGCGCAGGTGCGGGCTCCGGAGTTGCGATTTGCTCGGGCTCCGGCTGATCCGCCGCCACTTCCTGAGCCTTGGCGGCCGACGGCTGCGCGGGCTGGTTGTCGACCAGAACCGGCTGCGCACTGTCCGGCGGCAAGGCAGGCAGTGCGGCAGGCTGGACCGGCGCGACAGGTGCCACCGGAGCGACGTTCGCGGCAACGTCGGTCGTGACCTCCGGTGACGCGATTTTATCGGCGTCTGTCGCGATTTCCGGTCGCGGGATCGGTGTTTTGTCGGTTTCCGCGAGAACGGCGACATTGTCCTCTCCAACCGTCTCAGGGTCCGGAGCGCGCGGCGCAAGTTCAACCAGATCGGCATCCGCTCCGGCCTTGTCCACCCCCTCCTCCGCCGCGGCCTGTTCGGTCAAAGCTGAGGCTGGGGCAACGCTTTCCACTTCGGGGTTTCGCGCCATCGGTGACGTCAGCGACAGATAAACCCCGGCTCCGACCAGTATGGCCGCGCCTGCTAGAACCCCTCCCAGAAAACCCTGCATTTCTGCTTGCCCCTATCCTGGTCTGTCGCCAAATCCGGTTTTACCGTGTTATGCGGCCCTGACCCGCGCGGATGCAAGAGGCGGAAGTGCCCTTGACGCTGCCGCACAAGCCTGAGCATGTATGTCCCGAACATTATACCGTGGCCGGGGACTACACCACCAGTCCCAAAAGCCCAAGTCAAGACACGTGCCAAGATGCTGCTGCTGATCGACAACTATGACTCGTTTACCTACAACCTCGTCCACTATCTGGGAGAGCTTGGAGCCGAAATGATCGTGCGCCGAAACGACGCGCTGGACGTGCAGGAGGCGATGGCGATGAACCCGGCGGGCATTCTGCTGAGTCCGGGCCCCTGCGATCCGGATCAGGCAGGCATCTGTCTGGCCCTCACCGAGGCCGCCGCCGAGACCCGAACCCCCCTGTTGGGCGTCTGTCTGGGGCATCAGACCATCGGTCAGGCATTTGGTGGCAAGGTCGTGCGGTGCCATGAGATCGTGCATGGCAAGATGGGGATGATGCACCACGCCGGCAAGGGTGTGTTCGCGGGCCTGCCCTCACCGTTCGAGGCGACGCGCTATCACTCACTGGTGGTGGAACGGGAAAGCCTGCCGGATTGTCTGGATGTGACCGCCGAATTGGAAGACGGGACCATAATGGGTCTCCAGCACAAGGACCTGCCGATTCACGGTGTGCAGTTCCACCCTGAATCGATTGCGTCAGAGCATGGGCACGCCCTGCTCAAGAATTTTCTGAATGAAATGAAGGTCCCCGCATGAGCGATGCGCTGAAACCGTTGATCGGGGCGGCCGCCGACCGGCCGCTGACCCGCGCCGAGGCAGAGGCCGCCTTTTCCATCCTGTTCGAAGGCGAGGCCACGCCCAGCCAGATCGGCGGACTGCTGATGGCGATGCGCACCCGCGGCGAGACGGTAGACGAATACGCCGCCGCCGCCGCCGTTATGCGCGCGAAATGCCACGCGGTGAATGCGCCCGAGGGTGCCATGGACATCGTGGGCACTGGCGGCGACGGCAAAGGCACGCTGAACATCTCAACCGCCACGGCCTTTGTCGTGGCGGGTGCGGGCGGGACGGTCGCCAAGCACGGCAACCGCAACCTCAGCTCGAAATCGGGCGCGGCGGATGCGCTGGGGCAGATGGGAATCAACGTCATGGTCGGCCCGCAAGTGGTTGAAAAGGCGTTGAATGAGGTTGGTATCGGCTTCATGATGGCGCCCATGCATCATCCGTCGATCGCCAATGTAATGCCGACCCGGCAGGAACTTGGTACGCGTACCATCTTCAACATTCTCGGCCCGCTAACCAATCCCGCAGGGGTCAAACGTCAGTTGACCGGGGCGTTCAGCCGCGACCTGATCCGGCCGATGGCCGAGACGCTGGGCGTTCTGGGTGCGGAGCGGGCCTGGCTGGTCCATGGTTCGGACGGCACCGACGAACTGACGATCACCGGCGTCAGCTGGGTTGCCGCCTGGGAAGAAGACGCGATCAAGGAGGTCGAGTTGCACCCCGAAGATGCCGGCCTGCCGGTGCATCCCTTCGAAGATATTCTGGGCGGAACGCCCGAGGATAACGCCGTGGCCTTTCGTGCGCTTCTGGATGGCGCACCTTCGGCCTATCGCGACGCGGTCCTGCTGAACGCGGCCGCGGCGCTGGTTGTGGCCAACAAGGCCGGCGACCTGCGCGACGGCGTTGCCATGGCCACCGAGAGCATCGACAGCGGCAAGGCCAGGGAAAAAATCACAGCACTGGCCCGCATCACACAGGAAGGCGCATGACCGATACGATACTCGACAAGATCAAGGCCTATAAGCTTGAGGAAGTCGCCGCCGATAAAGCGCGACAGCCGTTGGAGCAGGTCGAGGCCCAGGCACGCGAGGCTGACCCGGTACGCGAATTCGCCAATGCGCTGACCGCCGCCAGCAGGTCCGGATACGGGTTGATTGCCGAAATAAAAAAGGCCAGCCCATCGAAAGGGTTGATCCGCCCCGACTTCGACCCGCCTGTACTGGCCCAGGCTTATGAGGCCGGTGGCGCGACCTGTTTGTCGGTTCTGACGGACACGCCCAGTTTTCAGGGTGCCAAGGAGTATCTGACCGCGGCCCGCGCCGCGTGTGATCTGCCTGCATTGCGCAAGGATTTCATGTATGACCCCTATCAGGTGGTCGAGGCCCGCGCGCTTGGGGCCGACTGCATCCTGATCATCATGGCTTCGGTCAGCGACGAGCAGGCCGCCGAGTTGGAACAGACCGCCTTTGACTGGGGCATGGATGTTCTGATCGAGGTGCATGACGAAGAAGAACTTGAGCGTGCAACCAAGCTCAAAAGTTCGATGATTGGGATAAACAACCGCAATCTCAAGACCTTCGAGACCTCACTTGATACAACGCGCAGGCTGTCGAAACTGGTTCCCGCCGGACGGATGATCGTCTGTGAAAGTGGCCTGAACACGCCCGAAGATCTGGCCGACATCGCCCGCTATGGCGCCCGAAGCTTTTTGATCGGCGAAAGCCTGATGCGCCAGGATGATGTGGCGGCGGCGACACGCACGTTGCTGGCCAACCCTCTGGTGCCGGGGGCAATGTGATGCCGCTGACGCATTTCGATAGCAAAGGCGACGCCCATATGGTGGACGTGTCGGACAAGGCGGTAACCGATCGGGTCGCCGTGGCCGAGGCTCACATTACCATGGCCCGGGAAACCTTTGAAATCATTTCCGAAGGGCGTGCGAAAAAAGGTGATGTTCTGGGTGTCGCGCGGCTCGCCGGAATCATGGGGGCCAAGAAAACTCCGGATCTGATCCCGCTTTGTCACCCTTTGCCCATCACGAAAGTTGCCGTCGACCTGACACTTGAACCTGACCTGCCCGGCATTCGGATTCAGGCGACGGTCAAGACCTCGGGCCAGACCGGGGTGGAGATGGAGGCGCTGACGGCCGTTTCAACCGCCGCGCTGACGGTCTATGACATGGCCAAGGCCGTGGATAAGGCGATGGAGATTGGCGGCATACGCGTGTTGCTGAAAGATGGCGGAAAATCTGGACGTTACGAGGCGAAATGATATCTGTCGACGAAGCCCGCGCTCTGTTGCTTGATCTTGTTTCCCCGTTGCCGTCCGAAGTTGTCGGCATCGGTGATGCAGCGGGGCGCGTGTTGGCCGACGACGTCATGGCAACCCGGGACCAGCCGCCTTTCGCGGCCTCGGCGATGGACGGATACGCGGTCAAATCCGCCGAAGTCGAACTGCATGCGATGTTCAAAGTAGTCGGTGAGGCGGCCGCCGGACATCGTTTCAATGGCGCATTGGGTGCGGGTCAGGCGGTGCGTATCTTCACCGGAGCACCTGTCCCCGAAGGCGCGGATTTCGTTGTTATTCAGGAAGATGTCGACCGTCGTGACGATCTGATCACCATCACGAATGATCCCGGCTCCAAAACGAATATCCGCCCGGCCGGCGTGGATTTCTCCCGGGGGGCAAGGATTGCCGCGCCGCGGGTATTGCGGGCCGAAGACGTCGCGCTGATGGCGGCCATGAACATCCCCGAAATACCAGCCACCAAAAAGCCCGAAATTGCTCTGATCTCGACCGGGGACGAACTTGTGATGCCGGGCGAAACTCCCGGTCCCGACCAGATCATTGCGTCGAACACGTTCGGCCTCAAAGCGTTGCTCGAGGGGATTGGTGCGCATGTCCGCATCCTGCCTATCGCACGCGACACGGTATCATCACTGGAAACCGCGTTCGGACTGGCCGCGGGCGCCGATCTGGTCGTCACCATTGGCGGCGCTTCGGTGGGCGATCACGATCTGGTGGCCGAAGTCGCCGCCGGTCTGGGCATGGAACGGGCATTCTACAAGATCCGGATGCGGCCGGGAAAACCGCTGATGGCCGGCCGCATCGGACAAACACCAATGGTGGGCCTGCCGGGCAATCCGGTTTCGGCAATGGTCTGCGGCTATCTGTTCCTGGCGCCCATGGTTCGGCGCATGCTGGGCCTTGAAGACGCCGTACCCGCCTTTCGCCGCGCGCGCCTTGCCACACCGATTTCCCAAAACGGCCCGCGCGAACACTACATGCGCGCGGTGCTTGACGAAAACGGTATCCGCGCCTGTGACGATCAGGACAGTTCCCTGCTCAGCGTTCTCGCCCGGGCCAATGCCTTGCTGGTTCGCCCGCCGGAAGACCCCGCACGGGATGCGGGGGACGAAGTCTGCTACCTCCCGTTGTAGCATTGGCGCAATGCCGTTGACACAAAACGTGAACATGCGTAGAACAAAAGCAAACGCATGAGCGACGAGGTATGAGCGATGCTGACAAAGAAGCAGTTGGATTTGCTGGAATTCATCCACAAACGCCTGCAGGCGGACGGGGTGCCGCCCAGTTTCGACGAGATGAAAGAGGCGCTGGATCTCAGGTCAAAATCCGGCATCCATCGCCTGATCACGGCGTTGGAGGAACGCGGCTTCATCCGTCGCCTTGCCCATCGCGCCCGCGCCATCGAGATCGTCAAGCTGCCCGAAAGTCTGGGCGGCGAGCCCACGGCAAGCTTCAAGCCGCGCGTGATCGACGGAGATCGCCCGGACGGTCCGCGACCCGCGAATGTGGAGCCGGTGGTGGCTCACGCGCTCGAAGTACCGGTTATGGGCCGGATCGCCGCCGGTGTCCCGATCGAGGCAATCAGTCACGTCTCGCACCAGGTCGCGGTGCCCGGTTCGATGCTGTCCGGCAAGGGCGAGCATTACGCGCTGGAAGTGCGCGGCGACTCGATGATCGAGGCGGGGATCAATGACGGCGATGTGGTGGTGATCCGCGAAACCTCAGTGGCGGACAATGGCGATATCGTGGTCGCGCTGGTCGACGATCAGGAGGCCACCCTGAAACGGTTCTTCCGCCGTGGCGGCTCCATCGCGCTCGAGGCCGCGAACCCGGCGTATGAAACGCGCGTGCTTCCGTCGGACAAGGTCAAGGTGCAAGGGCGGCTTGTCGGGCTGATCCGGACCTATTGACGCCGGTCTCACGGTGACCAAAGCCGCGCGCCTGAAATCGCGCGGCTCTGCCGTATCCGGCCGCCTGAGATTGCAAGGCTTCCCGTTTCGCGCAGCTTGGCCGGGTCAAACAGGAGGCAGTCACCCGACAGGTTCAAGGGCACCTGCGAAATCACAATCTGGTTGACGGCACAGCTTTCGATGCTCGCAGCCGCCGCTTTGCCGGTGACATGAATCAATTCCCTGCCACCCAGATCAATGCGGCGCGGGCCAGCCTGATCGTCGGGCCACCGCAACGCCGCCCCGGCCTGATCGGCTCCGTCACCGTCATTTTCCAGCCACACTGATGCGATGAACCCGCTGCCGCGCGCTTTGCTGAGCGCCCGCCCCTTGGCTGTCATCACCCCCACCAGAGCGCCGGTATCCGCCACTAGAACATTGGGACGCTGCCCCTGCCCCCACAGGCTGACCGCCACGACGGCTCCGACCGCACCGAGCAAGCGCCCGCGCCCTTGCCAAAGGATCAGAAAAAGCCCGGCCAGTGCCATGGCGGGCAACACGTAAGGTGGCGGGCTGGCGACATAGCCCCGCGCACCCTCCAGCCCCGAGACCCAGTCCGCAACGGCCAGAATCCACCGCAATCCGATCCCCATCAGCCAGAAACCGATCCACTGCAGCCCGAACGGCGTAAGCAGCGCTGCCAGAACAGCTGCCGGAATAACAAGGCTTCCCATGACCGGAACAGACAGCAGATTGGCCAGCAGGCCGTAATGCGCCAGCGCATTGAAATGCGCTGCAGCCACTGGGGCCGTGGCAAGACCGGCGACCGATGACGAAAGCGCCAATGTCATGAAAGGCCGAAACGGACCGCGCATCACCGCAACCTCACGATCCCGAAGCGCACCGAATACCGCCACCAGTGCTGTGGTCGCGGCAAATGACATCTGAAAGCCCGGGCTGAGCAAAGCGTGCGGCTGCAAGACCAGTACAATCATGGCCGCCACCGCGACTGCCCGCAGCGAAATCGCGCGCCGGTCCACGAGGATCGCGCATAGCATGACCGCCACCATGACAAAGGCCCGTTCCGTCGCCACACTGCCGCCGGACAGCAACAGATAGGCGGTGGCCGCCGCGAGCGCCATCACCGCAGCGATTTTTCTGACCGGCAGGCGGAGCGCGAGCACCGGAATGAGCGACAGGGCGATGCGGGCGGCGGAAAAAACGAACCCGGCAAGCAACCCCATATGGAGGCCCGAGATCGCAAGCAGATGCGCAAGATTGGAGGCCCTGAGCGCCTCAAGCGTCACCTGTCCGACTGCGCTCCGGTCGCCCGTGGTAACAGCGGCCGCAAAACCACCGACTTCGCCCGGCAGTTCGGATTGAACGTGATTGGATACCGCCAATCGTATGGTTGAGATCCGAACCCCATCGCGCGCCGCCCCGGGCGGTGCAATTGTCAGAACCGGAACCCGCGTGTAGCCCACCGCGCCCAGCTGCTGAAACCAGGCATGGCGGCGGAAATCGAATCCGCCCGGCTCGACCGGGCCTTGCGGCGGCGACAAATGCCCGGTGGTCATGATCCGCTGGCCGGGCACCAGCGGCACGGCATCCCCGTGAACCGAGATTCGGATGCGCGCGGGGCGCTCCCCCTCCGGCACACCTTTGAGGCGTACCCGATCGAGCGTTACCCGCAGCGCATCCGAAGCAGACCGGTCCAGGCCTACGACCCTCCCCTCTATGGGGCCGTAGTAGCGCCATTTCAGAACCGGCTCTGCCACATTGTGCGCCTGCGCCCCGGCAAGGATTGCACCCCCGGAAACCAACGCCAGCGCCCATGCGATTGGTGCCCAGGCGGCGCTCGCAACGCGTGCGGCAAGGATCGAAACCAGCATGACCAGCCCCGCCCCGACGTAGTCGAAGAGGCCCGGTTCGCGCCCCAGTGCGAAATACCCCCCGATCCCAACCGCCAGAAAAACCGGCGCCCAGGGGAACAGATACCCACGCTGAGCCAGCATTGCCGCCTCGGCCCTTGCCAGTATGCGCATGGTTGCTCCTGCCCGCCTGGCTCGTTAGACAAGCGCAAACTAGAACCTCAATGGTTACCAAAAGGTAAACGCCCGAAATGTCCGAACAGATCGTCACCCGTTTCGCCCCATCTCCAACCGGTTTTCTGCATATCGGTGGCGCACGCACCGCGCTTTTCAACTGGCTTTATGCCCGCGGCCGGGGCGGCAAATTCCTGTTGCGGATCGAAGACACCGACCGCGAGCGTTCGACCCCCGAGGCGACGGACGCGATTCTGCAGGGTCTGAACTGGCTCGGTCTGGATCATGACGGTGACGTGATCAGCCAGTTCGAAGGTGCCGCGCGCCACGCCGAGGTTGCGCATGAACTGCTGGCTCAGGGCAAAGCCTATAAATGTTTCGCAACCCAGGAAGAGATCGCAGCCTTCCGCGAACAAGCCCGCGCCGAGGGTAGATCCACCCTGTTTCGCAGTCCCTGGCGCGACGCGGACGCCAGCACGCACCCGGACGCACCCTTTGCGATCCGGATCAAGGCGCCGCAGGACGGCGCCACCATCATTCGCGACCAGGTACAAGGGGATGTTACCATCCGCAACGACCAGCTTGACGACATGATCCTGCTGCGTTCGGACGGGACGCCCGTTTATATGCTGGCCGTGGTTGTCGATGACCATGACATGGGGGTGACGCATGTGATCCGCGGCGACGATCACCTGAACAATGCCGCGCGCCAGATGATGATCTATCAGGCGATGGAATGGGAGGTGCCGGTCTGGGCGCATATCCCGCTGATCCATGGACCGGACGGAAAAAAACTCAGCAAACGTCACGGCGCGCTGGGGGCGCAGGAATATCAGGCGATGGGCTATCCCGCTGCCGGCATGCGCAACTATCTGGCCCGGCTGGGCTGGAGCCATGGCGACGACGAGTTTTTCACCGATGCGCAGGCAAAGGAATGGTTCGACCTCGGTGGCATCGGCAAGAGCCCTGCCCGTTTCGACCTGAAAAAGCTCGAAAACCTCTGCGGCCAGCATATTGCGATATCGATTGATGCTGCACTGCGGCAAGAAATCGAAGCCTATCTGGCCGCGGCAAATCTTCCTGCTCTCACCTCCGCACAATCCGGTGACCTCGAACGTGCGATGTATTGCCTCAAGGATCGGGCGCGTACATTCCCGGAACTGCTTGAAAAAGCGCATTTTATCTTGACGCCTCGACCAGTTGAGCCGGATGAGAAGGCGGCAAAGGCCCTGACGTCAGTATCCGACGGTATACTGAACGAATTGACGCCGCATCTGCAAAATGCTAGCTGGACCCGAGACGGACTGGAGGATACCCTTAATGCATTCGCTGAAATGCAGGGGGTAAAGTTCGGCAAGTTGGCCGGCCCTTTGCGGGCGGTACTGGCAGGCCGGGCAGTGACGCCTTCGGTATTTGACATGATGCTTGTGTTGGGGCGAGATGAAACCCTGGCACGGCTTTCCGACGCAGCGAAATAGTTCCCGCGCCTTGGTTCGGGGCACGCTGCCCAGCTAAGACCAGGACTGCGCATCAACGCGCAGCCGTTGCCCGCTGGTTCGGACATCGGTCCGAACCGCGAATGATTGAGGAAGGGACACCCATGACTGAGAGCCAAAAAACAGCCACTCTGACTGTAAATGGTGAAAGCTATGAGCTGCCGATCTTTTCTCCGACCGCCGGTCCGGATGTGATCGATATCCGCAAGCTTTATGGCATGGCGGACGTATTCACCTATGATCCCGGCTTTACGTCGACCGCCAGTTGCGACAGCACCATCACATTCATCGATGGTGAAAAAGGCGAACTGCTGCACCGGGGTTACCCGATCGATCAACTGGCCGAGAAGTCGCATTTCCTCGAAGTGTGTTTCCTGCTGCTCTACGGGTATCTGCCGCAAGCGGACGAGTTGGAGCATTTCGAGACCACGATCAGCCGCCACACAATGATCCACGAACAGATGCACTATTTCTTCCGTGGGTTCCGGCGCGACGCGCACCCGATGGCGACCATGGTGGGCGTGGTCGGTGCCATGTCGGCCTTTTATCATGACTCGACCGATGTCGCAGATGAGCGCCAGCGTGAGATTGCAACCCATCGTCTGATCGCCAAAATGCCGACCATCGCCGCGATGGCCTATAAGTACTCGGTTGGCCAGCCGTTCATGTATCCGCGCAACGATCTCGATTACGCATCGAATTTCCTTTACATGTGCTTTGCCGTTCCGGCCGAGGATTATCAGGTCAACCCGATCCTCAGCCGCGCCATGGACCGCATTCTGACGCTGCACGCCGATCACGAACAGAACGCATCGACCTCGACCGTGCGGCTGGCGTCATCTTCGGGCGCGAATCCGTTTGCCTGTATCGCCGCCGGTATCGCCTGTCTTTGGGGGCCCGCTCATGGCGGCGCGAACCAGGCTTGTCTGGAAATGCTGGAAGAAATCGGCTCGGTCGACCGCATTCCCGAATATATCGCGCGCGCAAAGGACAAGAACGACCCCTTCCGGCTGATGGGTTTCGGCCACCGCGTGTATAAAAATTTCGACCCGCGCGCGAAAGTGATGAAACAATCCGCCGACGAAGTTCTGGATCTGCTGGGCGTCGAAAACAACCCCAAGCTTCAGGTCGCCAAGGCGCTGGAGAAGCAGGCGCTGGAAGACCCCTATTTCATCGAGAAAAAGCTGTTCCCGAATGTGGATTTCTACTCGGGCATCATCCTCGAGGCGATGGGCTTCCCAACCTCGATGTTCACGCCGATCTTTGCGCTGTCGCGCACCGTGGGCTGGGTCAGTCAGTGGAAAGAGATGATTACCGATCCGCAGAACAAGATCGGTCGTCCGCGCCAGCTGTATCTGGGCGAAACCTCGCGCGACTATGTGGATATCGAAAAGCGCTGATCGCCGGAAAAGCCAACATTTGCCCCCGCCTGCCGTGGGGGCATTTTCGTTTCAGAACAACGACAACTGATCTCCGGGCTGCGCCGGCACCCGGAACAGGTCGCAACGCAGCGGCGGGGTTTCGATGGCCAGCCCGATCCGACGCGTGGCCGCCTTGAACCGTTGCGAGATCATTTCGGCATAGTGCCCTTCGCCGCGCATCCGGTGCCCCCATCGCGGATCATAGTCCCTGCCGCCATGCATTTCACGCAGCCGTGCCATGATCTTGTCGGCGCGTGTGCCATAATGCTGGGCCAGCCATTCCTGCCACAACTGCGAGACTTCGCGCGGAAGCCGCAGCATGATCCAGCTCGCGGCATCGGCCCCCGCATCCTTTCCGGCCTGCAACATGTCTTCCAGTTCATGATCCGTCAGGCCGGGAATGATCGGGGATGTCATGAGGCGCACCGGCACGCCCGCCCGGGCCAGCCGTTCGATCATCCGCAAACGCCGCCTGGGCGCAGGTGCGCGGGGCTCCATCCTGCGCGACAGCGCCGGGTCAAGCGTGGTCACGGAAATGCCCACCCGCGTCAGCCCCCGCGCGGCCAAACGCGACAGAATATCCAGATCACGCTCGATCAGCGCCCCTTTGGTCACGATCGCCACAGGATGCTGAAATTCCTCAAGCACCTCCAGGCAAGCCTTTGTGATACATCGACTTTTCTCAATCGGTTGATACGGATCGGTATTTGTCCCGATTGCAATCGGCGCAACCTTGTACGACCGCGCGCTCAGTTCCCGGCGCAGGACCTGGGCCGAGTTCGGGCGCGCCACAAGCCGTGTTTCAAAATCCAGCCCCGGCGACAGTCCGAGATAGGCGTGCGTCGGACGCGCGAAGCAATAGGAACATCCGTGCTCGCATCCCCTATAAGGGTTGATCGAACGATCGAAAGGCAAATCAGGAGAGCGGTTGAAGGTAATCAGGCTGCGGGCGATTTCATCGCTGACAACGGTACGAAGTGCCGGAATGTCTTCTTCCTGACCCCACCCGTCACTCACGGAAACCGTCGTATGCCGCTCAAATCGACCTTCGGCATTGGACGTCACACCCCTGCCGGGCGTATGCGGATGCAGCGGCATTTCGGTCTCCCCAGTCAACATATCCACGCTAGAACATATAGTGAACATTGACAAGGAGTGAGTCGCCCCCGGGTACTAGAACACAACCCCTCATTCCTCGAGGTTTCCAGAGGCGGCTGTCGGATCGCAGCACGCATTCCAAAGAATTTCCGGTCGATTTTCAGCAAATATTTATCTATAGGTCGGTTGCGAAACTGCCCATGTCGCAATCGACACAGTGAAATTGCGACAAAATGGCAAAACGGACCAAATTGCCACTCAGGGGCCTTGCCCCTTTCAGCTCAGGGAAACGGCTCATGTCGGATGAAGAAGACATCGTCCTGTCGGAACTGAACGACGAGGAACTCGTCGAACAGATGTTTGACGACCTTTATGACGGCCTCAGGGAAGAGATCGAAGAAGGCGTCAACATCCTACTGGAACGCGGCTGGACGCCGTATGACATCCTTACCAAGGCGCTGGTCGGCGGCATGACCGTCGTTGGGCACGATTTCCGCGATGGCATCCTGTTCGTTCCCGAAGTGCTGCTGGCCGCAAACGCCATGAAGGGCGGTATGGCCATCCTCAAGCCGCTGCTGGCGGAAACCGGCGCTCCGCGCGTCGGCAAGATGGTCATTGGCACCGTCAAGGGCGACATCCACGACATCGGCAAGAACCTTGTGTCGATGATGATGGAAGGCGCAGGGTTCGAGGTGGTCGATCTGGGCATCAACAACCCGGTCGAGAACTATCTGGAAGCGCTGGAAGCCGAACAGCCCGACATTCTGGGCATGTCCGCCCTGCTGACCACCACCATGCCTTACATGAAGGTGGTGATCGACACTCTGGTCGAACAAGGCCTGCGCGACGAATACATCGTGCTGGTGGGCGGTGCCCCGCTGAACGAGGAATTCGGCAAGGCCATCGGCGCCGACGCATATTGCCGCGACGCGGCCGTCGCTGTTGAGACCGCAAAGGATTTCGTTTCGCGCAAGCACAACCAGATGGCCGGCTGAGAAACGATACGCGCATTGATGCGAACAAGGCCGCTCCTTTGGAGCGGCCTTTTTTTTCGCGGCCCATAGCAGCACTGGCCTTTCCTCTTTTATTGGACCGCCCATAGCCTTGCGTCGGTCGCCTGACACCCGGCGTCGGAAACGGGACTTGCCCACCGTGCAAAGCAGCGTATCTCTGTAGGGGACGCGCAAGGAGCCTCGCCATGACCGTTCAGGAACCGCCCAGCGACAGCACGCTGACCACCGAAGGGATGACCGTGCCCGCAAAAACCGGGCGCATCCTGCTGATCGCCTGCGGCGCGCTGGCCCGCGAGATTCTAGACGTAAAGAACCGCAACGGGTGGACCCATCTGGATCTGACCTGCCTGCCGGCCATCCTGCATGTCTACCCGGAAAAGATCACCGCCGCAGTCGAAGAGGCGGTACAAAAACACCAATCGGATTATGACAGGATCTTTGTCGTCTATGCGGATTGCGGCACAGGTGGGTTGTTGCAGCAGGCTTGCGACAGGCTTGGTGTGGACATGGTTAAGGGGCCGCACTGCTATTCGTTTTTTGAAGGCAACGACGCCTTTGCCGCCCGGAATGAAAGCGAAACCACAGCCTTTTATCTGACCGATTTTCTGGCACGCCAGTTTGACGCTTTTGTGTGGAAACCGCTGGGGCTGGACCGGCATCCGCAGCTCAGGGACATGTATTTCGGCAACTACACAAAACTGGTCTACCTGGCACAGACGCACGACCCCAAACTCGAGGACAGGGCACGGGACTGTGCCGGGCGGATGGGGCTGGAGTTCGAATACCGCTTCACGGGCTATGGCGATCTTGAAACCACACTGACCGAATGGTCTGCACAATCACCTGACGACCGGTAAAAAGCCGCTCAGGCATTCTCCGAGGCGACATCGCGGATGCGCTCTATCATCGAGCGCAGGCCGTTCGAGCGCTGTGCCGACAAATGCTCGTTCAAACCCAACCGCGCCAGTTCAGCCCTCGCGTCGACCTTTGGAACCTCAATCACCGGTAAATCGTTGTAGAGTGCCCGCAAAACCGCGATCAGGCCACGCACGATCAGCGCATCGCTGTCGCCGTCGAACCGGAACACCCCATTCGTGATACTCGGATGCAGCCAGACCTGGCTGGCACAGCCATGCACCTTGGTCGCGGGCACCTTGAGCGCCTCGTCCAGAGGCTCCATCGCCTTGCCCTGATCGATCACATGGCGATAGCGATCCTCCCAGTCCTCCAGGAACTCGAAGTCCTCGACAATCTCCTCAAAGGCGGGGCTGGCCATACGGCGCTCCTCTCAAATCTTCGTCAAACCGTGACCTAAGGCTGCGCTCGGTGCATGTCCAGCCCTGCCATGCCTTTTCAAGTGGGGCCAGATCGGATAATCCGGTTTCAGGTAGCTCCTTCAACGCGTTGGTTGTCATGAACAAATCTTTGTCAGTTCTCCTTCTGGTTGGTGCCTTGACCCTGTCCGCCTGCGGCAGTTGGCGCGATTCCCGCGCCAATCCATCAAACTGGTTCGGCAGCAGCACACCTACCGAAGCGCCAACGGGGGACGAGGTTAACGAATTGGTGCCGCAGTCAGGCGGGATAGGTCTGTTCAGCGGGCCGGAAGCCGAAGACAGAAGCGTGCCGATCACCACCGTGACCGAACTGAGGGTGGACCCGACAACCACCGGTGCGATAATGGTCGCGACGGGCATCGCGAGCCGTCAGGGCGCTTACGGCGCCCAGTTGCGTCTGGACGCGCCTGAAGAAAACAGAAAGAACGGAGTGTTGGCCTTTACCTTCCGTGTCAACTATCCCGACTATGCCACTGCGCAAGGCGCAGAACGGACCCGCACCATCACCGAAGCCGTCAACCTGAGCAGGAAGGATATGGAAGGTATCCGGATCATCCGCGTCTCGGGCGCGCAGAACGCCCACGAGACCCGCAGGCGGTAACGCCGTTCATCCCAGTGGTACTACGCGAACCACCTGCCCTTTCGCGGCCAGCGCGATCCTGCCGTCGCACAGGCGCAAAGCGTCCTGGCCAAACACCTCGTACCGCCATCCCGACAGCGCCGGGACATCGCGTTCCCCAGCGGCAATCAGATCAAGCTCGGCGCTGTTGGCGATCAGCTTTGCCGCCACACCCGCGCTTTCGGTCTTCGACTTCAGCAGCACGCGCAGCAGATCGGCCAAGGCGGGGTTGACCTGAATCTTGTCACGGCTTTTGTCGACCTTCGGCAATTTATCCGCCGGGCATTCCACCCCACGTTTGACGGCCGCCAGAATCCCGTCGGCAATGGCCCCCTTGCGGGCCTCGCGCAGCAACAGGCGCGACCCGCTCAGATCGGCCGACGTCCTGGGTTTGGTCGACGCAAGCTCGATCAGCGCATCGTCCTTGTACACCCGGTTGCGCGGAATGTTGTTTTCCTGCGCATGGGTTTCCCGGAATTGCGCCAGCTCTCTCACCACCGCCAGAAACTTGGCGGAGTTCGTGCGCGTCTTGATCCGGCGCCACGCCTCTTCGGGGCGAATGTCGTAAGTGCCCGGATCGGTCAGGATCTGCAACTCTTCCGCGACCCAGTGCTCCCGGCTTGTCTTCTTGAGCTCCGCTTCGAGATATTCATAGATCTTGCGCAGATGCGTCACATCCGCCAGCGCATAGGTCTTTTGCGCCTCGGTCAGCGGGCGGCGCGACCAGTCGGTAAAACGCGACGTCTTGTCGAGCCCTTGCTTACAGATCTTGCGAACCAGAGTCTCGTACCCCACCTGTTCGCCGAACCCGCAGACCATCGCGGCCACCTGCGTGTCGAAAAGCGGCTGGGGAAAGACACCGGATTCGACCCAGAAAATCTCCAGATCCTGGCGCGCGGCGTGAAACACTTTAACCACGCTCTCGTCGCGGAACAATTCCAGCAGCGGTTCAAGCGACAGACCATCGGCCAGCGGGTCGACCAGCACGGCACTGTCCTCTCCGTCACCGGGCACGGCCAGTTGGACAAGACACAGTTTCGAGTAATATGTCCGCTCACGCAGAAACTCGGTGTCGACCGTTACATAAGGATGCGCGGCGGCTGCCTTGCAGAATTCCGCAAGCTCGGGCGTTGTTGTAAGGGTTTTCATACGCGGTTTTGTTTCTTGCACTTATTATTCTTTCCAACACTCAAAGACCCCACACATCCCCGAGTAATTCCTGAACCATAGGCCGAAGCCGCCTCGGCTGTAAACGCCGTCATGAGATCACGGCAACAGAACCGGCGCGGTGTTGCCTGATGAGAACCGGCGCAACACCGCCGGATATAGCTTATGCTCCCATTCCAGCACCCGCGCCGCCAGGGTTTCCGGTGTGTCCCCCGGATTGATCGCCAACCGTGCCTGACCCAGAACAGGGCCGTCATCCAGCGCCGCCGTCACCTGATGAACGGTGCAGCCATGTTCGGGGTCACCCGCTGCGATGGCGCGCGCATGGGTATTCAACCCCTTGTATTTCGGCAAAAGCGAGGGGTGGATGTTCAGCATCCGCCCTTGAAACCGCGACACGAATCCGCCGGTGAGGACCCGCATGAATCCGGCCAGGCACACGATCTCGGCACCGGTTTCCAGCAGTGGTTTAACCAGTTCCGCCTCGAACGCTGCGCGATCCCCGCCAAAAGGCCGGTGATCGACCACGGCGGTCGGCACGCCGCGATCCGCCGCCTTTTGCAAACCTCCCGCCTGCGCGTCGTTCGACAACACAAGACAGGGCCGCGCCGGATGGTCGCCGGTCATGCTGTCAACCAGTGACACCATGTTCGAGCCGCCGCCCGAAATCAGGATGGCGACGCGCTTGTGGCTCACGACAGGGCGCCCGAATAGGCAACGCCCGGCGTTCCGGTCACGGTTCCGATGCGCGACACGGTTTCCCCTTGCGCCTGCAACAGCGCGGCCAGTTCATCGGCCTTGTCCGGCGCGCTGACGACAATCATGCCGATGCCGCAATTGAAGGTCTTGAGCATCTCGGCCTCGGCAATTCCGCCGGTTTCGGCCATCCAGCCGAAGACGGGCGGCAGATCCCATGCGCTCAGATCGATCGCGGCCCCCGTTCCCTCGGGCAGCACCCGCGGCAGGTTCTCTGTCAGGCCGCCACCGGTGATGTGGGCCAGTGCATGCACACCCCCAGCCCGGATCGCCGCCAGCACGGATTTGACATAAAGGCGCGTCGGCGTCAGCAACACTTCTCCGACAGCGCCCTCGGCAAACGGACAATCCGAATCCCAGTTCAGCCCGGAATGCTCGACCAACCGGCGCACCAGCGAGTAACCGTTGGAATGAACCCCGTCCGAGGCGAGACCCAGCAGAACGTCACCCTCCTGCACCCCCGCCGGCAGAGCCGTGCCGCGTTCCATCGCGCCAACGGCAAAGCCCGCCAGATCGAAATCACCCTTGGGGTACATCCCGGGCATTTCCGCCGTCTCACCCCCGATCAGCGCACAGCCCGAGCGCACACAGCCCTCGGCGATACCTTCGATGATCCGTGCCGCCGTTTCCGTCTCCAATTTTCCGGTGGCGAAATAGTCCAGGAAAAACAGCGGCTCCGCGCCCTGGCAGATCAGGTCATTGACGCACATCGCGACAAGGTCAATGCCGACGCCATCCACAACACCGGTATCGATGGCGATGCGCAGCTTGGTACCCACGCCGTCGGTCGCGCCCACCAGAATCGGGTCGCTGTAACCCGCCGCCTTGAGGTCGAACAACGCGCCAAACCCGCCCAGCCCGCTCATCACACCGGAACGGTCGGTCCGCTTGGCCGCAGGCTTGATCCGGTCGACCAGAGCGTTGCCCGCATCGATATCCACGCCCGCATCGGCATAGGTCATGCCGTTCTTGCCCGTTGTCATGGCTGATCCCTCTTGAATGCTTTCAGCGCGGGTTAGTCGATTGTGCGCCCGCATGCAACGGTCAGGCTTGACGCGGGCGACACGCGTGATACGCAAGGCGCTCAGGCGGGCCTGTAGCTCAATTGGTTAGAGCAGAGCGCTCATAACGCTTTGGTTGGGGGTTCGAGTCCCTCCGGGCCTACCAAAACCGCCATTCCCTGCTAGAATGCGGCCCCTATCCACCGATGTACACGCCGCCCTTGGGTCGATAGAAAATCTTCTGATCGTGCAGCCGCCCCAACAGGTCGTGGATTCGGCGCAGAACGTCTTCGCGGTCAGACCTTTCGGCTTCGACCTCATCAGATGGTCCGTGCGAATAGGATGCGGACGCGCTCCGCAAAGCCATCTCGATCAGATCCACATCCTCGACCGACAATTCAAACATGTCATTAAATTGGGGCATTCTGTCCCTCCTTCTTACGGCGTTCCGGCGAATGCCGCCTGCCCGCGCCCTTCAACGTCCCCTCTTATACCATTGGAACACAAGGCTAGGCCCGGTTTTTTTACCGCGCGATCACGATATCGGCGCACAGCCCGCCCAGTCTTTCACTTTCACCCAGTCGCAACATCCCCCCATGAGCGCGGGCCACGTCGGCAACGATGGCCAGGCCCAGCCCGACGCCGCTCCCCTGATTTTGGTTGCGTGCCGGATCAAGCCGCGCGAACGGCTTGACCGCCTCGCCACGTTGCCCGGCGGGTATGCCGGGGCCGTCATCCTCAACCCGGATACGGAGGGATTTCGAGGTGATGACGCAACTAACCTCGGCCCGGGTGCCATAGCGCACCGCATTGCCAATCAGGTTCTCGACCGCCCGTCGAATCGCCATCGGCCGCAGCATCACCTGACCCGCGCCATCGCAGGGGCCAAGTTCCACCAGACGACCGGCCCGTTTGGCATCCTCGACGATCTGGCTCAGCAGCGAAACGATATCGACCGACTCCGGCGCTCCCTCGGACGCGCCTCGGGTGAATTCGAGGAAGGTATCCAGCAGCCGTTGCATCTCGTCGACATCCTGCAACAGCGGCTCGGCTTCGTCCTCGGGCATCATCGCAAGCCCCAGCTTGAGGCGGGTCAACGGCGTGCGCAGATCGTGGCTGACACCCGAAAGCATCAGGGTGCGCTGTTCGATCTGCCGTTCGATCCGGGCGCGCATGTCCAAAAACGCGCTGCCAGCGGTGCGCACTTCGATGGCACCGCGCGGTGTATAGGGCACCACCCTGCCCCGCCCGAACGCCTGCGCCGCGTCGGCCAGCTTGGCGATCGGCCTGAGTTGATTGCGCATGTACAGAAAGGAAATCGACGTCATCAACACCGCAAAGAACACCATCGTCACAATCAACTGATGCGGCGCGGCGGGTGACAGGCGACGGCGGTCGAACGTCAGTTGCAAGAGACCAAGAGGCGTTTCCATATACACAAGAGTTTCGCGGCTGCTGGGCAACAGCACCGTTCGGATTTCGGGCAACAGAGTGTGCAGATTCCGCTGCACGATCTTGCCTGTCAGATCGTACCAGCGCAGCCCACCCGCATTAGGAACCTGCGCTGCCGTGACGAAATGCGCCTGCATGTCCAGCGCGTCGAGCGTTTGACGCATCCGGGCAAGCGCCTCCTGCTGGTCCGCCACGCCTTGCATCTGCTCCTGCAGCAACCCGATTTCCCGCGAAACCGTCAGTGTCATCTGCGTGGTGACATCCTCAAGATGCCGCTGTAAAAACGCCACTGCAACCACAAGCAGCACGACCACCATCGGCAGCGCGAGGATCAGGGCCGCCCGCGCATAGAGGCTGCGCGGCATATAAAGTTTGAGCCAGCGGAAGGACATGCGCTAAGCCTAGCGGGCCACCGGAACAAGAGGAAGAGGGCAAGATGCAACCGCCCGACGATTTCAATCCGCCAGCCGGCGCACCGGTCGAACTGGAACCGGGGCTGCGCCGCATCCTTGCCCCGAACCCGTCGCCCATGACCTATCGCGGAACCAACACCTATCTTCTGGGTACGCGCGACCTCGCAATTATTGACCCCGGCCCCCTGAATGAGGCTCATATCGACGCCATTATGGATGCATTGCAGCCCGGTCAGCGCATCAGCCACATATTCGTCACCCACACCCATCTGGACCACTCGCCACTGGCCGCCCCGCTGGCGGAACGGACCGGAGCCGCCATCCACGCCTTTGGCGGGCCAGAGGCCGGACGCAGCGCGGTAATGACCGAACTGGCCGCGGGCGGGCTTGCGGGGGGCGGCGAAGGCATCGACACGGAATTCCATCCCGATGTCGAAGTCGCGGATGGCGATATCATCCATGGTGACGAGTGGAACCTGGAGGTCATCCATACGCCCGGCCACCTGGGCAATCACATCGCGCTGGCCTGGCAGGATCGTTGCTTTACCGCCGATCATGTCATGGGCTGGGCAAGTTCCCTTGTTTCTCCCCCCGATGGTGATCTGACCGACTTCATGGCCGCATGCCATCGGTTGCGCGAGCGGAACTGGGTTGTGTTTCATCCCGGCCACGGCGCCCCCGTCATTGACCCCTCAGGACGGCTCGACTGGCTGATTTCCCACCGGTTGGGACGGGAGGTCGCAATTCTGGCACAGCTCGAATCGGGTCCGGCCACCGCGCGTGAACTGGCACAGCGCGTCTACACCGACACTCCCGCAGCACTCTTGCCAGCGGCCGAGCGTAATGTTTTCGCTCATTTAGTCGATCTTATGGGAAAATCCCGCGTTCGACCCTTAGATGACCTATCTTCGAATTCCCGGTTTCTGCGGGTCGGCTAAAAAATCTGCGTTTCCCGTCCCGATCCCTCTGGACGCCGAAATCCGGTGTTGCTATACGGCGCGAACCGTTCCGGCGTAGCTCAGCGGTAGAGCAGTTGACTGTTAATCAATTGGTCGTAGGTTCGATCCCTACCGCCGGAGCCAAAATCTCTTGAAAAGACCAATAGAAAAATCTCCCTTCACAGGAGGTTTGACGAATTTTCGGTCGCTTCGAAATCCCCGCCGCGCGTTCTGCGCATGCAGTGCCTGGCTATTCCCCGGCAGACAAACGCTCCGTTTAAAAATATCTTAAAGGCGTTTAGACGCCGACGTAATCCGTGAACTGCGGCGCGTCCGGGCCTAGACTTTTGGCGTCGACGGTGTCCGCCACTGAGCCGCCTGCGACAAAAGCGATGCGGTCGGCGACGGACAGCGCCGCATCGACCCTCTGTTCAACAAGGATCGTCGCGACGTCCGTGGCCTTCAGAGCGACCACGGTATCGCGGATGAGTGCAATCATCGACGGTTGCAGGCCCTCGGTCGGCTCATCAAGAAGCAGGACCTTCGGTTCGAGGCAAAGCGCCCGGGCAATCGCAAGCATTTGCTGTTCACCGCCCGACAGCGTCCGCGACACCTGCCCCATACGTTCGCGGAGCCTAGGAAAAAGGTCGAGCACCCGCTCGCGCACCCGGGCATCGCCACCGCGCGCCATCAGCCCGATTTCAATATTCTCGGCCACTGTGAGGTTTCCGAACAACCGCCGCCCCTGCGGAACATAGCCGATCCCGTGACGCGGTATTTCGTGGGCGGGCAGAGTTTCCAGATGCGTGCCGTCAAGCTTGATCGTGCCGACGCTCGCGCGAACCTGACCGATGATGGTTCTGAGGGCGGTCGACTTGCCCGCGCCGTTCCGGCCCATGAGGCACAGAACCTCTCCGGAGGTCACCGTCAGCGAGAGACCGTGCAGCACCTGAACCGCGCCATAGCCAGCCTCGATGCCGTCCAACCTAAGCATTCAGCCCCCCAGATAAGCGGTCTGCACCGCCCTGTCCGCCCGGATCGCCCGAGGCGTACCGGTCGCCAGAACCTCGCCAAAATTCAGAACCGTGATGCGATCGGCGAGATCCATGACCACATCCATATTGTGCTCGATCAAAAGCACGGTTGCCTCGGGCACCGTGCTGCGCACGATCTGCTTGAAGGTCTCGATCTCTGCTTGCGCAAGCCCCTGCGTCGGCTCGTCGAGGATCAGCAGCTTCGGGCTCAGACCAAGACCCATCGCGACCTCCAGCAGGCGCTGGTGGCCATAGCTCAACGTTCCGGCTATCTGATCGGCGCGGTCCGCAAGGCCCACACGGTCAAGCGCCGCCATCGTATCCTCGGCAAGATGGTGCGAATGGCGGCTTTGAACTGCAAGCGCAATGTTGTCAAAAACCGTCAGCGCACCATAGACCTGCGTGATCTGGAAAGTATAGGCGATGCCCGCCCGAACGCGGGCATGCGCGGGCAAACGCGTGATGTCACGGTCTGCCAAGCGGATCGATCCGGACTGCAGCGGAATGCGGCCCGACAACAAGCTTACAAAGGTCGTCTTGCCCGCGCCGTTCGGACCGATGATCGCGTGGATCTCGCCCTTGGTAAGATCGAAATCCACCCCATCCACGGCCTTCAGCCCGCCGAAGTGGCGGGTAAGCCCACGAGCCTCAAGAAGCGTCACGGCAGCCATTTTAACCTCCGCTCGCGCAGGGTGCCAAGGATGCCCTTCGGTGCAAAAAGGATGAGCAGCACGAGCGCCGCACCGGTCACGAACTGGTGGGCATCGGTCACCGAACTGGCGTAATCGACCAGATAGAACATGAGGACCGCACCAAGGAACGGTCCCATCACCGTACCCGCGCCGCCGAGAAGAACATAGAGAAGCGGCAGAATCGAATACTGGACCGAGACGAGACTGGCGCCGGCATAGCCAAACATCAGCGCATAGGCCGCGCCGCTAAGTCCCGCATAGACGCCGGAAACGGTCAATGCCGTCAGTTTTACCGTGAAAGGATTGTAGCCGAGCATGCGGCTGCGTTCTTCGTTCTCGCGCATCGCCACCATGATCCGCCCGCGCGGGGAACGCACAAGCCAGAAACTGAGCAGGAGCGCCACCGAGAACAGTGCGAAGGCCACGAGGTAACGTGTACCATCGTCCGAAAGGTCGAGCGTCCCGAGCATCCGGCCCGCCCTGGGAATGACAATGCCCTCATCACCGCGCGTATAGCTGCCGAAATAGAGCACCGTCAGATAGCCCGCCTGCGCGAACATCAGAGTCACGATCATAAAGGCAACACCTGCGGTGCGCAGCGCGAAAAGGCCCAGTGCAAATGCCGCGACACCACCGGCCAGAAGTCCTGCGATAAGCCCGGCCCCCGCCGTCCCGTCCCCGTGATAAGCGAGAAGCCCGGCCGCATAGAGCCCCGCGCCAAAGAAAAGCGCGTGACCGAGGCTCAGAAGGCCGGTGTAGCCGAAGGCAATGTTGTAGCCCATCGCATAGATCGAAAGCACCATGATCCGGGCGATGTTGGTGTGATGATAGGCTGGCGCCACGAAATGGAACGCAAACAGCGCGGCGATGAGGCCGAGATGGAGCCAGAGCGCGCGGTCGAACTTCATACAGCGCGCTCTCCGAAAAGGCCCCGAGGCCTGAAGACGAGGATCAGCGCCACCGCGAGCGTCGCGACGATCTTGGCCAGGGTTGGCGCGAAGAATGTGGAAAGAACGCCGTCGGAAAGCCCGATGACGACAGCCGCCACCAGCGTACCGCGCAGGCTGCCCAACCCACCGATGATGACAACAATGAACGAAAGCAAAAGCGGATCGCCACCCATCAGATAATGCGCCTGCTGAATCGGCACGATGAGGACAGCCGCAATCGCCGCCAACCCCGCCCCCATCGCAAAGACGCCAGCATAAACCCTGTCGACATTGATGCCAAATGCGCGCGCGGTATCCCGGTCTTCCTGCGTCGCCCGCATCACCAGCCCCGCACGCGTATGTTTCAGGATCAGCCAAACGGCCAGCAAAAGCAGGATCGCCGCCACAACGACAAGAAGCTTGTATCCGGAATATCCGAACCAAGGCAGTTGGATACGGAAGTTGACCGGCGCGGGAACCGGGCGCGCATCCGGTCCGTACAGACTCAACGCCGCCTGCTGGAGGATGTAGAGAAGCCCGATCGTGGCGACAATCGTCGCCTCGGGTTCATAGTTCAGCCGTTTCAAAACCAGCATATCCGCGAGCGCCGCGATGGCCCCGACAATCAGAGGGCAGAGGACCAGCGCCACAGCGAAGGCCAGCGCCGGCGGGCCGGGGATCCATTGCGTGGTGAACCATGCAAGCACAGCGCCCAGCATGAAGAATTCGCCATGAGCGACATTGACCACACGCATGATGCCGAACACCAGCGACAGCCCCGCCGCAGTCAGGGCAAGAACCGCAGCGGTCACGAGGCCCTCCATCAGGGCGAGAAGCAGGAACGGTCCGAAATCCACTCACAAATCGGGTAGAGCTCGCGCCCCGCCCGCCCGAACTCAGAAGCTCATCGTCGTATAGTCGACTTCGTCGGGATAGAACCCGTCCTCCATCGTGGTCTGATGCACACGCACAAGCTTGCCATCCTCGACCTTGGTGATGGACTGCAACCCGAAGGCCTGGTGGGTCTTGCCGTTAAAGGTCTTGGAGCCTTGCGGATGTTCACGGCTTTCGGCGAAATCGGTCGTCGCCTCGATCGCTTCGACAACCTTCTGCCGGTCGTCCGGACCCTGGTAACCTGCAGCCTCCATCGCCTGCTTGATGACAAACAGGGTCTCCCATGTCGAAAACATATGGGAATAAGTCGAGACATCGGCAGGATCCGAGACCGAAGCCCCATTGTCATCCACCCCAACGGCCTCGCGATAGAATATCTCATGCTCGGAGGCATCCGCCTGCTTGTAACGCGGGTGGCCTTCCCAGAAATGCGAACCGTCGAGGAATTCGAGGCCGGGCGAGTTGATGTCCACCGCTTCAAGCGAGTCGATGAAACCGAAAAGCTGAGGCCGGTCGCCCGAGCCATAGAATTCACCCAGTTCCTTCACAAAAGTCAGAACAGCCGGGCCGACCATGACGTGATAGATGACCTCGGTATCCGAGGGGATCTGCGGGAAGTAGCGGGTGAACGATGTCTCGGTCGGCGGGATCGCGATATGCTTGATCACCTCACCGCCCTGCGCCGCGACGGCGGCGGTGAAATAGTCGCGGTGATCGTGTCCAAAGGCGAAGTCGGGGAAGATCATCGTGACCTTCTTGCCGATGTTCGAGGTCACGAAAGGCGCCATGCCCTGAACCTGGCTTTTCACATCGGTGATCCCCGGCTGCATGGTCCAGCGGTTGAGCATCCCGCTCGCCACGTGGTGGCCCTCAGAACAGACCAGATAGGGCACCTTCAACTCGCCCGCGCGCGGGGCCGAGCCGATGACGACATGGGAAAAGAGCGTTCCCATCACCAGATCGCAGTTCGACTGGGTCGTCAGTTTCTCAACCACTTCGGCACCGCGTTTGGGGTCGGTGCCGTCATCTTCATAGATGATCTCGACAGGCCGTCCGTTGATGCCGCCGGCGTCGTTCAGAACCTGCAGCGCCGCCGAGGCCGTGCGTTCATACCAGCGCCCGTAGGACGCGCCGATGCCGGTGCGGTGAAGCTGAAAGCCAATGCGGATCGGCTCGGAGGACTGCGCCTGCGCGAAACGCGACACGAGCCCGCCGGACAGGAGCGCACCCGTGCCGGCAATCCCCCTGAGGACTGATCTGCGGGTCGGATTTGAGAGGATCGGTTTTTTGGTCATCGAACATCTCCACTGTTGAAACGACGCGATTTTTTTTGGCAATTGGCCGCGTCTTTTGATTTCCCCTAGGTCACGGAACACGGAGTCGGGGTGAAATGCAATCGCTTTCTCATCCCGCCGTAGGCGCGGAAAGAAGCCAGAGCCCAAAGATCGTGTAGACCACCATCAGCAGTGTTACCGGAAGATGCGCTCGCAAACCCTGCCCGACACCGGCCTGTTCGGCCAGTCGGAACCCAAGGATCACCGCTAGAAGATGAGCCCCGAGGATCACGGCAAACTGGGCTGTCCAGATCGCCAGAACGCCGGAACGGGTCGAGAGGAATCCAAAGGAAACCCAGTGTTCCGGTAGACCCAGCAGATGCCAGCCTCTGCCGAAAGGATCGTCGAGCGCGGCAACGACATATTGTCCGTCAGTCAGAAGCGCGACGAGGTAATGTGCAACATGATAGCCAGCTGCGATCGGCAGAAATGCCAGCATCATCGGCCCGGCGGCCCGGCGGAACCGGCCGGGAGGAAGGCCCGCGCGGATGGCGCCGAGGATAAGCGCGGCGCTGATCCCCCAGAACGCCACGAGAGCCACCGAGTTCACCCCCAGGACAGCCGAACGGCCGGGAAATTCCAACGGGTTGATGTCAAGGCGGGCAAGCCACCAGAAGGTTTCAGAAAGACCGTCGAAACTCACCGAGGCCAGAACAAGGGTGACAAACGCGATGGCCGAAGGCGCGAGCGGATCGAGCCTTACAACCTGGGCGCCCGGGGGGCCGATCATGAGAGCGACACGCCGGTCGCGCGGCTCGCTCCAGACTGGTGCAATTTTTGCGACGAAGCCGAAATAGACCGTCAGGAACTCACCCTGCCTCAGCCAGTCCTCCCCCTCGGCAACGGCGAGAGCGAGGATGACAAGATAATAAACAATCACCACACGGGCGAGATTCGCTGGATCCGCAGGCGCGAGTGAAACGATCTCGAACCAGGCAAATCCCAGATACCCCGCGACAGCAGGCCAGTGACCAAGCCGCGCAAGACCAATTCCCTCCGTTCGGCCAAGCAGGCCGCGAAGCGCACGAACCGGACCGCTCCACGGTTCAATGTCGCGCCAGATATTCCCGAAAACGACCGATCCCAGCGTCAGCCCAACCCAGAGCACCGTCCAGATCATGAGCGGCAGCAGGTTTTCCACAGGGTCGCGTGTGCCCCAGAGACCTGCACCTACGAGAGCCGCAAGAAGTGCAGCACTGATCCAGCTCAGAGCGCTCCGCCAAGGAAACACCGGGCGGATGAACAGCTCTCGGGCGGCGAACCGCGGTGGCTGGGCGGCAAAGGCGGCGGCCAGTGCGGTCAGCATCACGGCGGCGGCGGCGCCCACCATGTACCAGCCGGTCGGCAACGTCAGGATCACCATGCGCTCGGACGCATGGGCATGGGCTGCGCCGGGCAGGATCAGGGTAAACGCCGCAATCCAACGCTTCATCGTGATGCGACCGCGCCGTCGAACCGCCACGCCTCCGGCCTGACCGCACAAAAGCGGCCTCGTGCTGATCTTGTTGCGGAGACTGAGAAAAAGTTGCATTCCCCCTCCGTCACGGCCCGAAGGTCGGGTTCGAAGCCTCTCGCGAATGCGGTCAAACCGGTTACGAGGGCATTCGCGCGGCAGTACCGGCTTGCGGCAATCGCACCAGCACGGCGGATTTCGGCGATCTGGATTTTCCGCTTGCACAGACGAAGGTCAATCACGGGCACCACTCTTTTTTCGGGTGCCTCGCACCATGCGGCAACCGTTTCCTGACGGCTACGGCTGCGTCCGACCGGAGCCAGTCCGAAAACCGCCGGCCAGTTCCATACATTGCAGAAACTTCATCGGCCGACAACATGGTGCCGGAACGACCTGCCGGACAAATTGACCATGCACAACACGCGATCCGGCATCTTTTGTCATTTGCAAACTCAGTTCCCCGCCAAGTGCGGGCGCGAAAAATCCGAACGAGGTCTGTAAGGTTGGCGGTGCTGCCAGACGAATTCGAACTCGCCTCTACCAGGACAGTGACGCTGCCCCTTATGCCGCGCAGAGATCGTGTCACTCGGCCAGAGCGCCAGTTCGGTTCAGTTTGAGATGGTCCCGTTTGGAGAGGCTGCGATCCTGGTTGAAGTGGTTGAAAACGGAAGAGTGAACGGTGGCAAATTTCTGCAAACTTCGCATGCGGCGAAAGCGCTGCATCGCCCGCTCTCATCGTCGGAATGGCAGGTGCGAGTTTTTAACGTGGTTGTTGAGCCAACGCCCACATGATTGCGGATGGTCGCAACCCAAGTCACGCAAAGCCGCCTTGTATGAAGCGAAGCGATCCGTGACCAGCACCTCCGGCTAACCGTTGCGCCGCATCAATTTCCTGAGCAGTTTCAGCGCAACGCACTTGTTTCGACGTTTTGTGACAACGCTCTCGAGAACCTCGCCTTCGTGATCCGCAGCACGCCATAGGTAGTGTCGTTCACCCTTGATCTTCACGAAAACCTCATCGACATGCCATTGCCATCGCGAGAATGCGCGCAGCTTCTGAACACGCCCGCGCGGGATTTCGGACGCAAACATTGGGCCGGACCTGTTCCACCAGAACCGGATGGTTTCATGACTCACATCGATGCGGCGTTCATGCAGCAAGTCTTCGACATTCCGCGGCGACAGTGGAAACCGCACGTAAAGCAAAACCGCCAGGCGAATGATCTCAGGACTGGATTTGAAGTACTTGAAAGGCGAGCGTTTGATCGTGCCCGAAAGCTACGCAAGGCCCCTGCCCAACTCAAGCCAAATTAATCTTACAAGACCCGTCAGACATGCTTTCGACCACCGGCATCCAGGAACCAATCATCCGGATAGGGGTACCACCAATCGGCTTCCTTTGCGACGGGGTCAAGGATGACCATCTTGGACTGTCGGAACGCATTCAGCCCGATCCGCCCCAAGGCGCGCCCCATCCCCGATCTTTTGACTCCGCCAAACGACAGCGCGTCATTGTCGACCAGCGGGTTGTTGACCCAGACCATACCGGCCTCAAGCCGGTCAATCGCCTGGTGGGCCTCGGCAAGATCGTTGGTAAAAACGCAGGCCCCCAGCCCGAATTTTGAATCATTGGCATTGTCGATGGCCGCGTCAAACGACCGGGTGCGCACGATGGCCACGACCGGCCCGAAGATTTCTTCGTTGAGGATGCCCATATCGGGGGTCACATCGGTTACCACGGTGGGTTCCAGAAACCAGCCCCTGGGAAAATCGGCCGGAATGCCACCGCCCAATGCAATCGTGGCGCCCGCGGCCCTGGCGCGACCGATCCAGTTCAGCACCTTGTCGCGGGCCGCTTCGGAGACCATCGGCCCGATCTCGGCAACACCGAGACCATTGCCAACGCGCAATTGACGCGCGCGGGCGACAAAGGCCTCGAGAAATTCATCATGCACCGCGTCGTCGACATAGATGCGCTCGGTCGAAGTGCAGACTTGGCCAGATTGTAGGTACACTCCGGTCACGGCCCCAGCTGCGGCGACAGCGATGTCGGCATTTCGGGTTATGATCATCGGATCATTGCCGCCGCCTTCGATGATGAAGGGCTTCATCTGGGAAGCGGCCGCGACAGCGACCTTTTGCCCGACTTCGGCCGATCCGGTGAAGGCGATCACGTGGGTGTTGTCGCTCGCAATCAAATGCTCGCCGATCTCCGCCCCACCGGCAACGCAAGCCACCAGATCGGCAGGCAGGCCGTCAAAGAACTTCATGAAAGCCAGTGTGCACAGCGACCCGGCCGGTGCGGCCTTGAGCACGATACCGTTGCCCGCCGCCAGCGAGGCGGCAATGGTCCAGCAGCCAAGTATAAGTGGGAAGTTGTAAGGCACGATATGCACCGATACGCCGTAGGGCGCATAGGCCTGGAACTGGAACGACCCGGGCTGCATTGTGCCTGCGATCTTGCCGGCATCATCCCGGGCCAGTTCGGCGAAATAGCGAAACACCGGCGGGATATTGGCGATCTCCCCAATTGCCTCAGGGTAAGGCTTGCCGATCTCGCGCGTCATGGTGATGGCAATGTCGGTCATGTCCGCCTGTTCCATGGCGTCGGCGATACGGTGCAACAAGCCCGCTCGCGTCTTGCAGTCCATCTTTGCCCAGGTTTTCTGCGCGGCATTCACCCGGTTGAGAATGTGTTCCAACTGCGCTTCGGAAGGTGCTCCAACCGGGCCGATTTCCTCGAGCGTGGCCGGGTTGATCGCCATCTGCTCGGGGCCGTCCGTCGCAACGTATTCGGGGGAAAGGTAATAGCAGGGCGCTAGAACGTCAGGCATGAGACACTCCTTCAAGCATTGGCAGATCGCGCCCCAGGTCAAGCGCGGCTTCCGCCCAACCGGGTAATTCGCTGTCGAGAAACGATGAGATTTCGCACAATCCACCATCGGCAAGAGCGGCCTGGTACTGCTTGGCGACGCGGGGAATGAAGCTCAGGTAACGCGGCTTGGCATCACGCTGGCAGAGGCGAACAAACACACCCAGGATTCGCGCGTGTCGTTGTGCGCCCATGAGCGCATAGCGGCGGCGGATTTCGTCAGTCGAACCTAGGTGAGCGGGCGCGTTTGCAAGATAATGATCGAGCAGACGTGTTTCCAATCCGGGGCTGAGATCACGCCGCGCATCCTGAAGAAGCGACACAAGATCGTATTCGCAGGGCCCCAGAACACCATCCTGGAAATCCAGCAAGCCGCAACGAGCGACGCCAGTGCGATCCTGCAAATACATCAGGTTGTCGACGTGAAAATCCCTCAACACCAGAGTGTCGAAGCGGTTGGCGACCGGCGCCAATGCCGACCGCCAGAGAACGAGGAAGGCATCGGTAAAGCGCGCCACATCTACGGTCGGATTGATCGCAGGCGCGAACCAGTGCGCAAAGACCTTCAACTCGTCCAGATGAACGGCAAGATCGTAGCGGGGTTGATCGACCCTGTTGCCCATTGGATCGTGGTGCAGGTGCAGCAATGCCTCCACGGCAAGCTGGTACAATTTCTCCTCTTCTTGCCCCCTGTTCAGGCAGGCAGCATAGGTTTCATCGCCTAAATCCTCGACCAGCGCCAACCCATGAGCCGGATCCGCGCCAAACACCCGTGGCGCCGACAGTCCCAGCCCGTTCAGATGGTGCGCCAGACGCAAATAGGAGGCAAAACCCACGGGATCCTGCCGCTCTTCCATCAGCAACAGTCCTTCGCCCTGAACGCGGTAGTATCGGCGCGGGGATGCGTCCGCTTCTAACTTGACCAAGTCGAACCGGTCCAACCCGTGGCGAGCAAGAAAGGCGCGTGCCGGTGCTGAAAGCTGAGTAGCCTTCAGTGGGGCAATTGAGGGATGCGGTCCGTTCATCGGATCATGTAGACCTTCTTGACCGTTTCGTGGACAGTGCAGACGCCCTTCCAATCCTGCGGGAAAAAGGCGGCCGTATCGGGCGTCACTTCGATGACATCGCCGCTTTCATGAACATAGGTGCAACGCCCTTCCAGAAAGTGACAGAACTCGTCCCTGGTAACGTGGCATTCCCATTTCCCGGGCGTGCAGATCCAAAGCCCGCATTCGCTTTCACCGTCAGGCCCCTTGTAAAGGACTTGCCCCGAGGTGTGACTTTCGCCCTCGATCATGGTCGGGATGATGCCCCAGTCCACCGTGTCGGTGACCTTGAGCGGATTGCGCATAACGGGTGCTTTCATGGTCTTGAATCCTGTTCAGACGAGCATGTAGATATTACGAAGGGTATCGGTGATCTTGGCGGTGCCTTCCCAGCCGGCGGGAAACAGAACACACGTGCCGGCCGTGGCCTCGATCACTTCATCCGACCCATCGCGGCGATAGATCACGCGACCTTCAACGAAGTGGCAGAATTCATCCCGAGGCACCGAAATCCGCCAGGTGCCAGGTGTGCAGACCCAGACCCCGATTTCCGGTGAGTTGTCCGGCCCTTTGTGCAGAAGCCGTCCGGTCGAATGAGACTGCCCCTCGATCATGTCGGGTTGGGCACCCCAATCGAGCAGATCGTCAAAGGTGGACGCCCCATGGATATGGGGCGCTGAAGATGCCAAATTAGTCACGCGTTCTTCGCCGCCAATTCGACCAGAAGCTTGGCTGCCTTTTCCTGGCCGTTTTGCGACTGCATGTGCGCGGACGTTTCCTTGAGCGCGGCTGCCATGGCTTCATCGCTCAGGCAGGCTTCGATCTTTTCGATCATCTCCTCGTCGGTCCACTCGTAACGATCCGAGCGAATTCCATGGCCAGTTTCCTGCACCCGCATGGCGTTGTCGTGGCCATCCCAGACATAGGACATGATGATTGCGGGCTTGCCGAAGTAGAGGCACTCGGTGAACGAGTTATTGCCACCGTGGTGAATAACGACGTCGACTTGCGGAATAACCGAAGGCTGAGGGAACCAACCGTCAATGATCACGTTGTCGGGGATGTCGGAGTACTCGTCCTTGTAGTCACCGACATTAACCAGCGCCCGATAGCGGCTATTGCCGATCAGAGTGATCAGTCGCTTAAGCAGATCGGTGTCCCCGGCCCCAAGCGAGCCGAAGGAAACATACAGAAGCGGTCCATCATTGTTCTTTTTGAAGGTCGGCATCTCATACGGTTCGTCCTGGCGCACGCAGCCTTCGAGATACTGGAATTGGGCCGGGTCAAGCGGCTTGGACCGGGTGTATTTGGCCTGCTCGGGATAAAGCAAAAGATTCATGTACGGCGAGGCTTCAAAAAACTGCCCCATCGGATATGCGGCTTCATTGCAGGTCTCCAGAAAGGCGTTGAAGTCATCGTGGATCGGCTTGATCACCTCGTTGAACTTTGCCCGGAATGCCGCGTGCCCTGCCGTATCGTTTTCGGACATCCCGGACAGATGCGGCGGGATGGCGTCGTCTTCGATTTCATTCTCCGAACAAGAGATTATTCGCACCCAAGGCACGCCGTGTTGCTTGATGGCCGGGAACAGGATCACATTGTCGACGGAAATCACGTCGGGTTTGATCTTTGCCAGAATATCCGGCAAATCCTTCTGCGCCCATTTCGCGCTGTCCACGATCGCCTCCCAGCATTCCTTGACATAGTTGTCGATCTGGTCGATCGGCGCCTTTCGGAAATTGGGGATGTGACCGTTGATGAAATCCTCCCAGAATTTCGCCATCTGCTCGGGCGGCATCGGTTCCGAAAGGTTGACCGGGTAAGCTTCAAAGCCATAGCCCTCGTACACTTCGACGAACCCGGGGTCTGACAGGAATACCGCCTTGTGGCCCATACGTTCGACCGCCTGCGCTATTCCGACCGAGTTCAGCGCAGGTCCAAACGCCGCCTCGGGAAAGAAGGCAAAGGTTTTCTGTTCCATGAAAATCTCCTGTGTTGTGTTCGCCTGCCATTGGCGAGCGTTTTCTCGGCCGCTTCAGGCGGCAAAAACTCGAGTATCTCTTGCCGCCCAGACGACGGCCACCTCGTCGCCGATCGACAGAGGATGGGTTTCGGCGTCGTCTGCGGTCAGACGCACCATGATCGGATCTGGAGAGAGTGGGGTTTCGAGGTGCAATTGCAGATCGAGCCCGTGATAGGCCATTGCACTGACCTTGCCCGAAAGGCTGTTTTCACCTCTGCGAACATCCAGATGCAGGCGTTCCGGCCGCACGGCGGCAACGGCCTTATTGCCATTGGCAATCCCACCGTCCCATGCCGCAACAATCTTGCTGCCATCCAGTGCAAGCAGGTCATCACCCTTGCGGTGCACGGGCAAGAAGTTCATCACGCCGATGAAATCAGCCGCGAACCGGCTCTGCGGGTGTTCGTAGATCTCGCGTGGGCTGCCGCACTGCAAAAGCTGACCATTCTGCAGGATCGCGATCCGGTCCGCCATCACCAGAGCCTCCTCCTGGTCATGGGTCACGATGATGAAGGTGATGCCGAACTCGTGCTGAATCCGCTTGAGTTCGAGCTGCATTTCACCGCGCAACTTCTTGTCGAGCGCTCCGAGTGGCTCATCGAGCAGAAGCAGCCGGGGTCGCTTAACCAGGGCCCGCGCCAGGGCAACGCGCTGGCACTGACCGCCAGACAACTGGTCCGGTTTGCGGGTCGCAAGATGCGACAACTGGATGACCTCGAGAATCTCGGCGACCCGGTCTTTGATTTCGCCCCGCGGCAGTCTCTCCATCTCCAGCCCGTAGGCAATGTTCTGCGCCACCGTCATATGCGGAAACAAAGCATAGGACTGGAACATCAGGTTCACCGGACGGTGGTTTGGCAAGGTGTGGGTAATGTCCTGCCCGTCAAGAGCGATTGACCCCGAGGTCGGCATCTCGAACCCGGCCAGCATCCGCAGCAAAGTGGTTTTGCCGCTTCCGGAAGCGCCCAGCAACGCGAAGAACTCGTTTTCACGGATATCCAGATCAATCCCGGCGATGGCCCGAACCGCGCCAAATTGCTTTTCGATATTCCGAAGAGACAGCAAGGTCTGGGTCATTGTCCCGGAAGCCCTCCGCGGTTGAGCCGTTGTGACACGGCCAGCGCAATGACGGACAGCGTCATCACGATGGTGGCCAGCGCATTAATTTCAGGGGTAACGCCAAAGCGGATCATGGCGAATATCTGCATGGGCAGAGTAATCGAATCTCGCCCTGCTCCGGACGTGAAGAAGGCGATGATAAATTCGTCGACCGACAGTGTGAAAGCCAGCAGCGCACCCGCGATAACTGCAGGCAGCATGACGGGCAGAACCACGCGCCAGAGGGTAATCGGCGTAGATGCCCCCAAATCTGCAGAGGCTTCGACGATTGACCAGTCAAAGGTTTTAAGACGGGCTCGGACAACCGAGCAGACAAAGGCCAAGTTGAACACGACGTGGCTTACGATGACCGTGTGTAATCCCATCGTGACATTGAGCATCGAGAAAAAGCTGAGAAGCGCAATGGCAAGCACGATGTCGGGTATGATCATTGGCGCGAAAATGATGGTTTCGATAAAGCGGCCCTTGCGACGGCGAATCTCGACACCAACCGCCAGCAACGTGCCCAGCACCGTTGCCAGAATGGTCGATACCACGGCAACAATCAGGGTGTTCAGTGCAGCCCCGATGACTTCCTTGTTCCCGAAAAGCTCTCCGTACCATTTGACGGAAAACCCGGTCCAAGCGGTCGGCAAGCCGCCTTCGTTGAAAGACAACCCAAAAAGCACTGAAATCGGGATGTAGAGGAAGGCAAAAACCGCCGACAGGATCATCAGCATGAGCCGGGGATTAGATTGCGCACGCATCTCAAGAATTCTCCTTGCGCGCACCCGAAGCCCGTTCGGTAGCAAAAGTCTGAAGCGTCAGCAACCCCATCATGATCGCGATCAGGAACATCGACAGCGCGGCACCGAATGGCCAGTCATTGGCGGTGAGGAATTGCGCGTAGACAAGGTTGCCGATCATCTGGAACTGGCCACCACCCAACAGCGCCGGCGTCACGAAGTTCCCGATCGACAGCACGAAGACGAACACGAACCCCGTCGCGATCCCCGGCGCGGTCATGGGCAGCGTTACCCGCCGAAAAGTGGTCCAGCCCGATCCCCCTAGGTCACGAGAGGCTTCGATCACTTCGAGGTTCAGCCGCGAAAGGGGCGCATAGCAGGCCAGGATCACGAAAGGTAGGTAATTGTAGACGAGGCCGACCACCACGGCGCTTTCCGTGTACAGCAAACGCGGCAATTCCCCGTCATAGCCCAAGGAACGGACAATCGACGCGATCAGGCCCTCACGGTTCAACAACACGATCCAAGCATAGGTTCGCACCAGGTAGTTCGACCAGAAAGGCAGCACTGCAAAAAACAGGAGCATAGGCTGCCGCCGGACAGGTGCTGCGGCGATGGCATATGCCGCCGCGTATCCGACAATCACCGCGATCAGCGCGGACGTACCGGCAATGGTCGCAGATTTCAGAAAGATGCTGGCGTATAGCGGGTCAAACACCAGCCAGATGTTTTCCAGTGTGAAGGTATAGTCGATCCCCCCATAAATTCCCCGACGGAAAAACGCCAGCGCCAGGATCAGCAGGCAGGGGACAACCATCAGTCCTGTCAGCCAAGCCAGCGCAGGCGTCATCAGGTAGAACGATTTGCGATCGGTCATCGATTTCTCTTGAGAGGTCCGGGTCGCATGGACGACCGGGGTTTTCCTGATTGCGCAGGGCGGCCCGGCATTCGTCGTTGCGCCGGACCGCATATTGTTTTGCGCGGACAGGGCGTCCTTAATCGGCGGCCTTGATCTCGGAAACCGCGCGCGCATAGGCTCGTGTGGCTTCTCCGACGTCGCGCAACTGCTCATAGCCAATCAGCGCATCCGGCGACATTCCCATGTTGGGGAAGGTTGCTATCATATCCGCTGACAGGGCGGACATGGCCGGCTCGTTGGGCACCTTGTAGAGAATGTTCTCTGCCGCCCAACCGTGGTTCTTCGCATCCAGAATAAAGTTCACGAACTCGTAAGCTGCATCCTTGTTTTCCGAGTTCTTCAGGATCACCATCGTGTCGACCCACAGATCGGAACCTTCGGACGGGATCACGTATTTGATGTCTGCATTCTCCGCGATGCCATAGTTGCACCAACCATCCCAGGCGTGCACCAACTCCGCTTCGCCCGACACCAATTTGGCGTAGAATGTCGCGTCGTCGTAAGCCAGCAGAGTTTTCTTGGCGTCGATCAGCAGGTCACGCACTTCCCCCAGCTTGTCGGCATCGGTTTCGTTGACCGAATAGCCCTTGGCCAAAAAACCCGCGCCCAACAGCCAACGGTCGGTGGCCAGCATCGTGGTCTTGCCACGCACGCTGTCGGCGGGTGTCAACAGGTCCATCCAGCTGTCAGGGGCATCCTCCACCAGGTCGGAACGGTAACACAAACCGGTCGTACCCCAGGCGTACGGCACCGAGAACTTGTTACCCGGATCATGTTCCAGCTTGGTGGCCTGATCATACAGGTTGGCCATGTTGGGGATCTTGGCGTGATCCAGATCTTCCGCGAGGCCGAGATTGTACAACACTTCGGCGAAAGGCGACGACACGAAGACAACGTCATAGCCCTTGCCCTTCGACGCGATCAGCTTGCCCATGATCTCTTCGTTGGTACCATGCAAGACCAGTTCGGCGCTGTTCCCGCTTGCTGTGTTGAAGTTGTCTATGGCATCGGGCGCCATGTAGCCATCCCAATTTGATATCACAAGAGACTCGGCTGACACCGCCGTCGTGCCGCAGATCAAACCAAAGCCAATGGCCATGAGTGTCTTGGGGAGATGTTGAAACATTCCAGTCCTCCTTGTTGTCCTAATCTGCCGCCCGTTTTCAGATTCGAGCGATCCTCGGTCTGCCTGTAGCGGTCGTTGTTGACCGATTTGATTTTAGTATTATTAAAAGAAAAAGTACGTCAAACTGTATTCAGTGTTCTTTTTTGATCAGCGCGCAAAGCCGACATCTAAAATCAAGGAAAGGTCGACACGAATGCCAGAAACCCGCCGCAACACAAGGCAAAGCCATCTGGCGCTGGCAAAGCAGATACTGAACGTTGCGCTAGAGCGCGACATGAAGCCCGGTGACCACTTGCCTGAACAAGCCTTTTCCGAGGCATGTGGTGTATCTCGAACTCCGATACGATCTGCCTTCAAGTTATTGGAAGAACACAGTATATTGGATTGGAGGCAGGAAGAAGGTTACTTTCTGGCGATTGCCATCCGCGATCAGGCCGCTAGAGCACTGCAAGATCTGGAGGAGGTAGAGAACTCTTTGGCTCGCCGTATACTGTCCGATAGGGCGGAGCGCCGCATTGATGAGGTGCAATCTGTGAGCGCACTTTCTCGCAGGTACGGCGCTTCAAGAAATACAGTACTACTTGCACTAAAAATACTGTCTCAGGATGGAATTGTCACGCAACTACCAGGCCGTGCATGGGCGTTCCAACCGATGATCGATTCGCCCAAGTCGATCGATGACAGCTTTGATTTCCGCCTCACGATGGAACCCCAGGCCATTCTTGCCCCGGGGTTTTCGCTCGACATCAAACGCGCCGGTCTGCTGCGTGCGCAGGTGGATGAGTTCCTTAACGCAAGCGACGACCGCATCACACCCGGCGGGTTCCGCCGGATCGACAATGAGTTCCATGTTCTCATCGCGCAAAGTTCAGGGAACCGCTTTGTTCGCGGAAGCCTGCTGGTACATCACCGTTTGCGAAAGGCATCGCGAAGGGGGGGCTCGACACCGAATTTTCGGTTGCGGCAAGCCATGGCAGAGCATCTCGAAATTCTGGACAGCATTGAGCGCCACCAATTCGATCTCGCGGCCGATCAGATGGTCGTCCATTTGAGGCGGTCCCGCATCCGTCGGCCGGAAGCCGCGAACCGCGGGATTCCGCCACTCGTGAGAGGGCCGCGCGCGTGACCGGGTGCCCGACAATCGCCCTGTTTCCCGAAGCCGGCTTTGGGGCCGGTCTGAATTGCGTTGGAATAGCACAGAAACTACGAGAGCAGGGCGCCAACCCGGTGTTTGTCTGCCATCCCGGTTTTACCGGTGTTTTCGCGGAATATGGCTTCAAGGAATACCACCTTCCGCAATCGCTCAAGACCAGTGACGGTGCGACCGAAGACTACTGGCAAAGTTTCATCACCACCCACCTACCCCACTTCAATTTGAACCCCGTCGAACAATTGCCAACTTACGTTGCACCGACGTGGGAGGCGATTGTCGACACTGCAATTTCAGTTGAAGAAGATCTCGAAGCCTTGTTAGACCGGATAAAGCCGGACGCGATTGTGCTGGACAATGTTATTATGTTTCCCGCTGTTGCAAAAGCAGGATGCCCCTGGGTGCGCGTTGTCTCCTGCGCAGAAACCGAGATTCCCGATCCCAAGGTCCCACCCTACCTGTCTGGGCTGACTCCTGAAGATGCAGATGCCTGCGTCGCTTTCAAAACGGCGTATAACAGGAACACTCGCGCGGCACACGAGCGATACAATGATTTTCGGAGGAAATGTGGGCTACCGAAACTTGTAGCCGGGATCTTTCTCGAACCGTCTCCAACCTTGAACCTGCTTCTTGCTCCAAATGCTGTCCGCTATGATCGGGAACACAAGCTCCCCGAGAACAAGTTTGCATATCTGGAAGGATGCGTTCGGCAAGAAGCCCATTTCGAGTTGCCGGACTTTCCGGTAACCGATGGCCCTCTGATATACACCAGCTTCGGGTCTCTGGGGGCGATAGATACTGATTTGATCAGAAGAATGATTGATGTGTTCGCAACTATTCCTGCCAGGTTCATCGTCAATGCTGGTGGTTTCGAAGATTCCTACGAAAACATTCCGGATAATGTTCACCTGGGCAACTGGTTCCCGCAACCGTCTGTAGTTGCGGACTCGGCATTGTTTATCCACCATGGAGGTAACAACAGTTTCTGCGAGGCGCTGTATCATGGTGTGCCCTCCCTGATTTTGCCCTACTGCTGGGATGGCCACGACAACGCCCAAAGGGCGGAAGCCAAGGCCGTCGGAAGACGGATAGACCGCGCCAAGTGGTCCGCCAAGACCCTGAGAGAGGAAATAGTCGCACTGCTGGAAAACCATGAAATGCGAACCCGTTTGAAACATACATCGAGACGGATGCAAGCTGACTCGGGCGCAGAAAAGGCCGCCCGAGAAATTCTGCGATTGCTGACCGATTAACTCAGACGTTCCTCTGACTCGGTGCCTTCAAACCTGTCTGCCATCAGCACCCATGGAACAGATTAGGTTGATTGCGTAAGGGAGGATTTCAGGCTCATCGCAACCACCAGAGAGTGGAGATGAGAATGAAATCCGGGAACCCCAATGCAACAGCCGAGAGGGTCGTCAAAGACATCCTCAGGAAGACAAGGCGTGTCCGTCCGTTTAACCTCACCTGGATGACGTTCGTGTGTTCCGGGTGGGACAGGCCCTGGAGGTTGCGCAGCCCTGGCTCTACACAAATCAAAGCCGCCACGCGACTTAAGAAACGGTTTTGACCGCAATATCTGTCGAGGAAATGAACCAATGTCGTAGAGAGTTCGCCTTTGTTGGCGACAAGGATGCCCGGCGAGCTTCGCCGACCGCACCATGATTACCGATTTCGATCGCAGCGAATGGTCGGTCTGGAAGCCAAAGGGTTCCTTCTCACGTAAGCGACCGGCATCGGAGTGCTCAGCCGAGATGGCAAAATTTGTTCAAATTTTCAGATGCTTAAAAACAATTCGCCAGATCGGCGCAGTCATTGGGTCCGGAGAATATCGCCCCTGAGAGACCGCTTACGAGCCTTCTGCCGCAGGGGCCAGTGCCCAGCCCTTCCTGCACAGCCCTCGAAAACAACGAGAAAATCCGGCCGCAGCCGGATCGAGAGGACCGAAGCTTGCCGGTCACCAGGATATGGGGCCGACCATGGCGCTTCATCTCTTTCTTCAGGAATTTCAATGCAGCTTTCTAGTCGCGTGCCTTCGTCACGTAGCTTTCCAGAGCCTCGCCTTCGTGATCCACGGCCCGCCAAAGATAGTGACACTCTCCGTTGATCTTCACGAACATCTCGTCCAGATGCCATCGCCAACTGGAATAGACGCGCATGTGTTGGATGCGCTTCCTCCGGATCTCGACCGCAAATTTCGGCCCAAACCGCTGCCACCAGAACCGCACGGGTTCAAAGCTCACATCAATGCCACGCTCATGAAGAAGATCCTCCACATTCCGAAGCGAAAGCGGAAACCGGATGTACATCACTACCGCCAGGCGAATGATCTCTGGTCTGGTGCGTAAATAGTGGAAAGGGTTTGGGGCCGTCATGATCAGACGCTACGAAACCACCCTGCTCGCCTCAAGTGCAGTCCCTCTGACACCACCTTTCTTTTTACAAGACCGGATTAACGATACCTATTTCAATTGTACCACGTCATTTTCTTCGATGATCAGGGCGAGATTCCAGAATTTGCGGATTTCCTCTTCGGCGCTCGCGGCTGCGGCCGCTTCCTCGGGTATTCGTTCAACACGAAAACCGAACTGTTCGAAGCCGCTGAAATCGACACTACTAAGAATGATCGGAACCACGCTTCGCTCGAGAGCCGCCGCAGCAAGATGTCGAGCGACCTTTTCTGGTGATTTGGGGGGCTTTCGAATCCTGATACCGATATAAGTGTATTCGGTTGTATCACATTTCCACACGGCGGATGATGGACCCCAACTTGCTTCGGGCAAGACAACTTTGCCGAGCAAAGCAGCCTCAAAACCGCCAGAAATTTCGTTGTCCAATAAAGACGGCCGATTGGCTGTGATCCTTGCCAGAATTTCATTCCAGGGGTCTGTCACACCGCCACCCTTCTACAGTCGGCTATCAAACGAGCGGCGTCCTCAGCACCGGCTTCAGGCAGGTCAACGCCTTCTAGTGCCGCGCGAAACTCATCGGCCGCATCATGATCAAGGCAATCTCCCAGGAGCCGTTCGAGTCTCATCATCTCTGTTTCAGCTACCATCGCGCTCAGGCCGCGATCAGACAGCGCCTTTGCACGACGCATCTGATCGTCCAGATATGGCGCTGATTGCGGGATCAGGATTGCGGGCAGACCATAGTAGAGAATTTCGTGGACCGAGTTGTACCCAGCCGCCGAAATCGTCAGATCCGCAGCCATGCTGAGAGCGGTTGCCTCCAACGTGTTCACCAGCCGGGTATTTGGCCAATTGAAAAGTGAGGCGTGGACGGTACTGCCAGGCCAGGTAACAATCAGATGCAGGCAATCCGGCCGTTCCGACAAGCATCCGCTAATAGCCTGGAACTGCGCCGTTCGGACCGATGCGACGCCGCCGCCCAGCATGCTGACTACCAATTTCTGGAAATTTAAGCCAAAGAGCCTTGCCAAGTGCGCGCGGAGTTTTTCACGCTCTAGCTCCGTCTGGGTTACTTCGCGATAGATTGGCCCGACATAGCGCACACGGTCACCAAAACTATACGCGTCGTTCAATTCATCGAAGGCTTCCATTGGGACAATGACCCTGTCAAAGACGTCCTCTCGATCAAGCACGCCGGGGTTTGGGCGCCCACCGGGCCACAATCCTCGCCGGATCCATACGGCCGGCAGTTTCAATTCGACAATCACTCGATAAACGGAATCGAAGACAAACCCACCGTCGAACACCAGTCGATCGCCTTGCCTTAGAGTGCGACGCAGGCGGCCATAATTTACAATGTCGTTTGAATATGGATTTGCCTTGGCATCTGTCCGGGCGACCAACGGGATACAATCGAACCCTTGCCGCCGGACCAATGGAACGCAACTGGGAAACGCCGCAAAAACCGAGTTGGCATCTGCAGGCAGCTTGTTGGCAACAACGGCGCAACGTTGCGCATGGCCCAACCCAACACCATTTGTCGGCATAAATAATGTTTTGGGGGGCGATTTGGCTGCCACGGACGTATCGGGGTTCAACCCAATCCTGTGCTCCAATAAAGAGATATCAATTGTGTGCAACCAGGATGATTTCGAGACTTGCTCTCCGATATGGGTCAGGTTTTTCAGAATCTTTCCTGTTAGGTATCCCTCCAGGGCGAACAGCGTTTTCGGACCCAGCAAGACTGGGGCATTGGATGTCAGAATCGCATCATCTTCGGTGCAGTCAAGAACGATTCCGCCCGCCGCCAACAGGGCAACCGACAATGCCGCAATGCGCTCTCCAGCGACGCCATGCCCGAATACTGCAAGGATATCTGTTTCGGAAGCCAGTGTAAGCGGAGAAAGATCGGTATATTGGAACGTCGGCAGATCACTGAAAGGCGAAGACTTGATTTCATTGTTCTGTGCGCCACTAACCACGATCTTCATTCTGTATTCGTTTTGGCTGTTCAATCGAGCAAGCGTGGACAATGCTTCCGAGTTGTCCAATTCCATCGATCCGAGCACTAACGTCAATCTCGGCATTGACGTCGCCGGCCTGTGAACCGGGCGCAATTCGGCGACTAGTGGGTTGATGGCCTTTGACAAAATGGGGCGTGGTTGAAAATCGGACAGGTCGATAACATGCACCTCTCGACCCAACGCATAGGCAAGGCGCGCTTTTGTGCCGACATAGCTTTGATGATCTTCGAAACGGCCCAAGGCAGTCACGAGAACGTCCGCGCCAAGTTGTTTTTCTCTCAGAGATATCAGCAAAGGGTCGCCCAGATCCTCGGCACCAAGCACAACGTAGGCAATTGCGGAAACATCTTCCCGGTCCACCAGAAACCTGACTGCGTCGTAGGTTCTGCCTCGATCAGCGTCCTCCGGCAAATAGCTCGCTTCTATACAGGCATTGTGGCCGCGAGCGTTCAATTGCTCGGCGAATGCCAGTTGGGCATCGAAACATCGGGTATTGCGGGCACCTGCTTCGATAAAAATCATTCCGCAAACTCCGTGGTGAAAGCATTTGTCATTATGTTCTGGAAACGCCGGGCCGTGTAGCGCTCAAGAACAGGTTGGGCTTTCGCAACCTGCGCAGTATACAGTTCCGGAGAAGTCAAAAAACCCGAGACGACCCCGTCAACTTCTGAGGGAATGCAACCAACCACTGCATCGTCGAAGGCTTTTCCGGTCTCGCAATCTGTCAATACCACTTTCCCAGCGGCTAGTGCCTCGGCAATTACGCGGCCAAAGCTTTCCCGCCAGGTCGGTGCGGTGAAATAGACAAAGAAATCGATCATTCTGAAAAACTCATCCACCTTTACGGATCCAAAAGGCAACATGGACCAATGCGGGCGCACGACACCCGCCTCGGAAAGCAGGTCGGCGCCAAGAATGACATTCGCCACGGCATGCGAAGGGAAACATGCATCGAGATCCGTTAGTGGCGGGAATTTCTCCAGGCCGGGACGAGAAAGCCGTCCACGGCGGTCCATCAGGTTTTTATTCGGTACGCGATATTGCAGATCGACTATGTTGAACCAGTTTTCCTTCAGAATACGCCAATTTCGATGCATCCTATATCGCGGCAACCACTTTTCTACGGTCATCCGATTGAAGGCGGAAATTGGAGCCAAAATTTTTCTTACTGCGACCGAAGTGACATCTATCCGGTCGATGCAGGAGGTTACGTCAAAGCCTTCCTCGCCACTTGGTCGCAGAAAATTCTCGTGCGTTACGACGATAAGAACTCGGGCCAGAATCCGTGCGTTAAGTGCGGTGTCAAACTTCAAAAACGCTGGATTGTGAAGGATGACAAAATCCGCGTTGATATGAGCTGCATTCCAGATCAGGGGAATTCGCAATCGGTCGATTACTTCACGCAGCGCAGGCACGATGGATCGGGTTTCACCGAACATCCGCGAAGTCCTTGCGTGAATGACGACATTTCCCAGCTTCTTGGCGACAGATAATTCTGCTGCCACTGCGGCGGACGTCCCACCTGGAAAACGCGGATCTACGACATAGGCAAGATCCGGAAAGTATTTTCGGGTTGGAAATCGATTTATCGTCATAGAAAATTAATACAGCATGGAAACGCCCCGAACGCTGCTTACAGAACGTTGAACTGCTGGCGGTTCAAAATCGAAACGCGAAGGCCCGACAGCCACGCTGTTGTGAAATTTTCTCAGTTCGCGCGCCAGTTCGTCCTCGCCTTCAAGCAATATAGGGTTTTCTTCAAGATAGGCCCACAATCCCTTGGTATCCTGTGCAGTCAAAAACCGATCAATGATGAGCAACTGCTCAAAAGTCGCATCAGCATGCGCGCCAGGCGATGCAGTGAGAAAAAGTAGGACCGTCACTATCGCGGCAAGTCGTTTCTCAGGCATTGTCGATCAATCCGGTATACATTTGTAAATCCGCAATGGCAGAATTGCCGCCATCTACAAGGAAAAAGGAACTTCAAAACCTAGTTCGTCATTCTCCTAAGGTTACTGATTACCTTATTTCTAAGCTCCAATCCAATGTTTCTCCTAGGTGCGCTGGCTCCACGCTTTTTCGGCTTGGCTTTGGGCGCGACGCCGCTTTTACCCTCAAGCCAAAGCTCGATCATCCCAGGAGGAGTTTTTGAGTTGGCGCCGGTGAAATCCCGAAGCAGGGCATCGGCGGCTTTTGCCAACTCCGCTGCCTTGGCGGCATCTTCCGAGTGGTAAAAACGAACGTTGGTGCGGTTGACATTAAATGTGACCCGCGAGGTTCCGTTGCGTTGATGCCCCGAAGCCATCAGCCATTCCTCGACCGCGTCGATGTCATCTTCAGACAGGCCAGCGGGCGCGAAAAGTTGAAAAAAGGCTCCCGATCCTTCACCGACTATCATATCGGCATCGTTATGGGCTGTTTCCAGGTCAGTCGCCAGTGCGGGCATGGGTTGCAACCGGGCAAATCGTTTGGGCGGGCCAAGCGACGGAGTCTGGGTAACGTTATCAATATTATCACCGTCAAATGCGGTGATCGGCTTTCGTTTCCAAGGATCACCAACCGAAACGGCCACCTCCCGCCCTATCAAATCTTCAAGATTGTAACGAGCTGGTAAGGACCGGCGTAGAGTTTCTTCTGCGCGGGCCGGATAGATGGCTGGTTCGATCCCAAGATTGGTGCTTGATTGCAAGAATTGGTTGCCGACAGTCAAAGCCGTTGTGGCAACCTTATAGGTTACCTCTGGCTTGGCTAATGGCGCTTTGACGGTTTCAGCGACAGGTGAGGTGTTCTCGTATACCTTTTCGATATCTACGCGTGACTGGATGTTGCCGGCCAAAGTTCTGAACCGGATCGGATCAGAAGAATCGGTTGGTCTGTCGGGCGCGTTGACTTTGGACCACTTGATGTCAAATGAAGTGTCGGCTGTGACCAGCGCAGGGACAAAGGTATGAACTTGTGCCGGTGCTTTTATCGGATTTACCCGCCTGACCGAACTGACCCGAGCGTCAACCGGCCCGAGGTCTGTCATCAGCAGGGTCAGTGTGTCTGTTTCGTCTCGTGCGATTGCAGCGCTTTGCAGAACAGGGCTTTGTCGCGACGCGTTGGGTGACCAAAGGGCGTCAAAGGGCTGTGAAATACCACTTTCCATTGAGTTGCTATTCGGCATCCTAAGTTGAACGACACCGTCTTTTACCTTTGGCCGGGCCACCATCTGCACGCTTGGTTCCGGCGCGGACATAGCACGCGGTCCCGACCGCTTGATCCATTCGGTCGCAGTGATCGCAACCGTCGAGATCAGGGCGCCAGCAGCCAAACCCAGTGCGGCGGGACGCAGGTTCCTTCGCCACCTATTAGTGCGCTCCCGGGACGACAAAGAGGGCTGGCGCAGGCCAGCTATCTCTTCGCTTGCCCCTTTGCTTTTCAAACTCTCATTGGTTAAGTCCGTGGACAGACTTACCTCGGTGTTGGTTTGGGTCGGTCGAATGCCATCCAAAGATCGGGGCGACGCCTGACCCTCAAGGGTGACAGACTTAATAACCTGTTTATCGGGCCGAATATCTTTCGGGCGTTCCGGTGTTTTCTCGTCGTTACCCCCCCGCGCTGTCATACCGCGAACGGAAAGGACCTTTTGTTTAAATTCTGGCTGCAAGCGCGAAGACTCTTCAGCCAATGATGCATCTTCATCATCGACAGAAGAGTTTTCATGTTCTTGAGAGAGAATTTTCTTTCTTTGTTGGCGCGCCCATTCCAATTGCTCAAGCCAGTTCTTCGACTCGAACGAAGGTTCCTTTCGCGGCAACACATTACCACTATGACCGCCTGAGGTAGCGGTTCCTTGCGTTTTTCCTAATGTTGTTCTTTCGGCTAGAACTTTCTGCCGCGCGGCGCGCGCCCGTTCGAGCTTTTCTTGAAACTCACAGGACTGAAAATAACCAAAACTTTCTGGCGCGTCTTTGCGGTCAAGGCGTTCGACCTCGCGCCGCGCATCCGCGCTCCTCGCCTTAGTCATACCCGTCTCCCCGTCGCCGCCTAGTCTTGCAAATTATCAAAACCCAACGGCGACTTTAGCGAGGTCTAAAAATTCGTATGCCTTAAATATAGAAAAATGGCGCCTCCAAAACAAGCATGGCGACGGTCGCAAGGAGAATGGCGGCGTCAGATCGATGAGAATGAAATTCTACAACCGCCCGCCTCATGTAATGGACCTCTCCGTTGATCTTCACGAACATCTCGTCCAGATGCCATCGCCAACTGGAATAGGCGTGCATGTGTTGGATGCGTTTCCTCCGGATCTCGGCCGCAAATTTCGGCCCAAACCGCTGCCACCAGAACCGCACGGGTTCATAGCTCACATCAATGCCGCGCTCAGGAAGAAGATCCTCCACATTCCGAAGCGAAAGCGGAAACCGGATGTACATCACTACCGCCAAGCGAATGATCTCTGGGCTGGTGCGGAAATAGCGGAAAGGGTTTGGGGCCGTCATGACCAGACGCTACGAAACCACCCTGCCCGCCTCAAGTGCAGTCCCTCTGACAAGACCGGCAACCGACCTCAAACCAAACCCTGCGGGATCGTTTCCCCGACTCTCAGAGGACAGTCACAGCTTTCCCCGTTCCGACGCGCGGCTGGGCCGCCCTGCGCCGGGTGCAGCCGATCTTGCGGCGTCAGGGCGTGAACGCCGCCTTCAACCGCGAGGGAAAAGCGGGGATGAGGGTGATCGAACTGTCTGACCGGTGAAGCCTCACAAAGCGATTTGTGCTAGAGCGCTCGACTCATAGGGTCAGGCGTTTTTGTTTGCTCTTACTGCTGCGTTTACCGGGTTTGGCCTTCGTCTGCTATGCGGACAAAGCCGCCATTCGAGGTTCTTAGTCTTAGGTCCGCTTTGAGGTCAGCTCGCCTGCTCCCGATCGAATTGCATGCGAAATTGTCTGACCTCATCCATCTGTTCATGCGACCAGAAGACGAGGGGCTTCAACATCTCGAGTAGGCTTCGGCCCAAAGGCGTCAACTCATAGGATACAGCTACCGGGGGCCCGGGATCGACAGTTCGGGTCAAGTATCCGTCGCGCTGTAATCCACGCAGGTTATCGGTCAGCACACTTTGCGTTACGTCTCCGATGCAGCGCTTGAGGTCGCCAAAGCGTTTTGGCTCATCCTCCAGTGCGAGGATAATGATCATCCGCCATTTGCCGGTCACATTAGATAGCACGGAGCGGATAGAGCAGTTGGAAGCTTCTGCTTTGTTGGCAACGCCAATAGGTAGCATATCAGTCTCTGGTATTGTTTCGAAACTTAGGGGCACCATAGCCCTGCATCGGCTTTTGCACAACACCCTGATCTATATGGCAGTAGCGTTGAGCATACCAAGTCAGTTTAAAGTACGTAATTGCAATGTAGTATGTTTTTGCTACCACGAATCGGAAGGATACGAATCAGAGGATAAAGCCATGTCTCCTAAAGAACTTGTAATCGCACTCTTCACCGCTGCCTTTGCCGATCACGACCCGGAAGCTGCGCGGCAACTCGTTACCCCGGACTACATTCAACACAACCCACAGATCCCGACCGGGGCTGAGGGTTTGGTTGGCTTGATACCATTGGTCGAGCAATCCGGAATGACCGCAACCACGCATAGGGTTATAACCGAAGGCGATATGGTCGTACTACACAGCACTTTTGAAAATGCTGATGCGTTTGGCGCACCCACCCTTGCCGCATTCGACATATTCCGGGTGGAAGACGGCAAAGTTGCCGAGCATTGGGACAACTTGCAGCCGGTTCCTGAAACGACGGTGTCTGGCCGCGGAATGACCGATGGAGCGACGGAGATCACTGATCTCGACAAAACCGAAGAAAACAAGACGTTGGTTCTTGGGTTTGTCCGTGATGTCCTGGGCGGAGCTGCACCAGAGAAAGCTCCCATGTACTCTGAGGTCTACATGCAGCACAATCCAATGCTTGCCGATGGAATTGATGGACTGATGGAGGGCACGAAGGCCTGGGCCGAACAGGGCAACGTCATAACCAAATTCGAGCCTCAGATTGTTGTGGCAGAAGGCAACTTTGTCTTTGTCGCCTCAGATGCGACAGTCAGCGAAAAACCCTGGGCATTCTTTGACCTTTGGCGCGTCGAAGATGGAAAGATTGTTGAACATTGGGACGTTGTTTCGCCCACCCCTGCTGAAATGGCGCACGGGAACGGCAAGTTCTAATAACCGGAGAGGAATGGCGGGCCGCAATTTGCGGGCCCGCCAACCAAAAAACGGACCTTCGATTAGGCGGTCGCAGCAAGCACTCTGGGCTCATTTCGGACCTTGGAGATATTTCAGCATCGCCCTTACCCCATATCACAATGCCTCCAAGGACGGCCAAAGGCTGCTGTTGAACCCACATCCCAGGTGCTGCGGTGGGACCCGTCAGATCGGGCTTTCGCTGCATGCGCACGAACTGATTGCTTGTTAATTCGCGGGATGCGGGACACTGCCGTCGTTCAACGATGATCAAAATATCCCTGGCGCACAGCCTCCCCCATTAGATTGATTATCAATCGAGAGGCTGTCACAGATGAGATTTCATTTAGATCGCGACTTGGTGTGATTTCTACAATATCCATTCCGACGACATTGCCTTTCTTTACCAACCCCCGGATAATCTTGCACGCCTGTTGGTAGGTTACACCGCCGGGTGCTGGTCCAGCCACAGCTGGCATTACAGAAGGATCCAGACCGTCTGCATCAACAGTGATGTAGTAGTTTTCTGAATCAGGGATTTCCGAGAGCACCTTGTCAGCGCCATGATCGTGCAAATACTCGGCTGTCACCAAGTTGGAACCATAAGCCATTGCAGCTTCAAACTCGACCGTCGTCGCGCTGCCTTGATTGCGCAATCCGATCTGATGCATACCCGAAACGTGAGCCATCTCAGAGGCTCGCCGCATCGGACTGGAATAGCCTTCGCTGACACCATTTCGTTGATCAATCCAGTCCAAATGGGCATCAATCTGAATGACATAGATCGGTCCGTCGTCGCCAAGGCCACGTAAGACCGGGATCGGCACACCATGATCGCCACCTATTATGATGGGTAATGCCTTCGCCTTGCGGATCAACCGCACCGCGTCCTCGACCCGCTGCGAATTCCCTCTAATATCCCGCGGATCGCCGATAACATCGCCGCAATCGACAGCGCGAATGGGTTTATTATCGAAAACCGGTCCACCAAGATCAAAGTCCCAGCGTTCCAAATCACTGCTTGCCTTGACGCTGGCTTGCCTCACAGCAGTGGGTGCCTGGGCCTGGTCGTTGTTGATCTGTTCCATTGAGTAAGGGTCGGCATGCGGGACCCCTAAGATTGCGATATCCGCATCCAGACTGGCGAGATCAAGATCGACTTCGAACCGAAGAAAGCTAGGTAGGTTTTGTTTTGGTCTCTCTGTAATCTTGGTCATTGGACATAGCTCCGTGCGTGACTTCCATCACAACGTAGGCCAGCGGAAATTCCAAGCCAAATCGCGCATGATTGCTGTACCGTAAAACCGCATTTGAGCTCTCATAGGTCCGGGCATCTGAATTGTCGGGAGCCGACAGCACCATCACTTCGGCCCATATCAGACATCTACCAATTTCCCAGCGCTGTGGTGCGTCTTCTGCAGACCGGGCATTCGCTGCGCGTGCAAATCCCGGGGTCGCTCGTACTCACGGTGTGCGCAACAAACCAGGCATTCGGCAATCAATGGCCCTTTACTCAATCCGGCACGCCGAGATCGGTTTGGCGCCGCAGTAATTTTCCCGTCTTGAAGCCCCAGTGTGACAAAGCAACGCGAGCGAAATGAGCGATCTAGGTTTCACCTTCCGCCGTGCGAAGGATGGCGACGTGGTTGTCGATCATCACGGTAGACGCGCGACCACTCTGCGGAGCGACAAGGCGGAATGGTTACTGCAGGACATGATCGACCTGGATTTCGAAGACCAACAGCAGGAAATGGCCCGGGTCACCGGCAACTACAAGCGGGGAAATGAACGCAAGGCGCACAACCATCCTCGCAACCGTTAGGCCTGGGAGAAAGATATTGCCCCGCTGCAGTGCCACTGCGTTTGGTGCCCTTCAGATGATCGCATCAGGCGCTGATCACGTGCAGCCCTCGAAGCGTGATCAGAATTTTTGGTGACGGTGAATTAGATATCCAGCCCCGCCTCGACATCCCAAAACGGTCTGTCCTTCCCTATCCGCGCTGCAAGGAAATCGACAAAGGCCCGCACTTTCATTGGCAAATGTCGGCGCTCGGGGAATACGGCGTAAAGCGCCTGTTCCGGCAATGCGTATTCCGGCAAGACCCGGATCAGACGGCCGGCGGCCAGATGGGAACCTGCCACGAATGTTGGCAATCGCCCGATCCCAAGCCCGTCAAGTAATGCGGTGCAAAGCGTCTCGCTATTATTGATACGCAGAGTACCTTTTGTGTGCACCCTCAATTCACCATTTGAGCTGTGGAACACCCATTCCATCGGATCCCGTGAATAGGCATAGTGCAGGCAGTTATGCGCCAGCAGATCTTCTGGCTGTTGTGGATAACCCTTCCGCGACAGGTACTCCGGTGCGGCAACAAGGACACTGCGGATCGGAGCCAGCCGACGCGCGATCAGGGCTGAATCAGGCAAGGTACCGGCCCGGATGGCCATATCCAGCCCCGCATCGACCAGATCAACGACCCGGTCATCCATTGTCAGATCCATTGTGATGTCGGGATAGGTCGCCAGAAACTCAGCGAGCAACGGCGCAATATGCAGCCGCCCGAAGGACATGGGCGCACTTATCCTCAGATGCCCGACTGGGTGTCCCTGTACGGCCGCAACCGCATCCTCTGCTTCCTGTGCTGATCCCAATGCCTGTATTGCGTGCGTCAGGTAGATTTCCCCGGCTTCGGTCAACGAAATGCTACGTGTCGAGCGATGAAACAGCTGGGTACCAAGATGTGCTTCCAGTGTGGCGATCCGTTTGCTGACGGCTGATTTCGTGATCCCCAACCGCCGCGCCGCCGCGGCAAAGCCACCGTTTTCGGCCACAGCGACAAATATTGGGATAGCGCCGATTTCGATCATATTACCCTCGCTTGGTCAACTTTTCCTCACCCTTGAGTAAACCAGTTAGCCAATTATCCCTCCTTTAGAAACACGCTAGGTCGTCCTCAACACGTATTGGAAGGAGGTGGCCATGCCCAAAAAGCTCATCAACGGAATTTTGCGCGACAAGCCAAAGCAACCTGATGGGCGTTTTAACCGGTTGCCCAGCTCGTTTCATGGTTGGATCAGTTCGGAGGCACGGGCGGATTTTCCGGCGGTTCCTGGGCGTTACCACCTCTATATGTCTAAGGCTTGCCCGTGGTGTCACGCCGTCGACCTGGTGTTGTCGCTTAAGGGGTTGCGCAAGACGATCAGCATCACCTGGATGGACCCGGCAATGTCCGAGGACGGCTGGGTCATCGACCAATCCAACTTTGACGAGAGGGCCGGCGTACCGCGTGATCGATATCTCTATCAGGTCTATCAGCGCGCCGCGCCAGCCCATACCGGCGCGATTACTGTCCCGCTGCTGTTGGACAAACTCAGCGATCAGATCGTCGGCACCGACTCCGCAGATATCATGCGGATGCTCAACACCGCTTTCGTGGACGTGACCGCTCCGGACCTCTATCCGGCCGAGGACGCCACTGAGATCGACCGGCTTGCAAAGATTATCCACGCCTCAATTCGCAACGGTGTCTATCGGGCGGGCTTTGCCACCACTCAGGTCGCCTATGACGATGCGATCCATCAGCTTTACGCGGGGCTGGACATTGTCGAAACTGTGCTGAAATCGCGCTGCTTTCTGGCCGACGCGACGCTGACTGAGGTTGACCTGATGCTCTTTCCGACGTTCCTGCGGTTCGATCCCGTCGATGTGACGCATCTCGGGATCGATCGGAAACGGATCACGGACTACCCTGCCCTTTCGCGCTACCTGGCTGATTTCGCACAACTTCCCGACCTGGTTGAAACGATCGATATGCAGCATATCCGCGCGCACTATTTTCTCAGCCATAGACAAATCAATCCGAGTGGGATCATCCCGATCGGGCCAGATCCGAACTACGCAACAACGGCACTGACAAAGGGAGTCGCGTGATGCCCCTCTTTGTCGCAAATCTTCCGCCCACGGCACTGATCATCGCCATTGGCGCGTTGGTTGGGGTTAGTTTTACCTTGACCAAGATTGTGGCAATTGCGGGCATCGCGCCACTACTGGCCTTGTTCTGGCAGCTCTTGATCGCAAGTCTGGTTCTGTTCGTCATTGGGGTGATTTCCGGCAAGCATGCCCTGCTGCATCGCAGGTTTCTATTCTACTATCTGGGGGCAGGCGTCCTCGGCATCAGCGGCCCTGCCCTGATTGGCTATACAGTGTTGGGTCACGTTTCCACCGGCTTCTACTCCGCGCTGGTCACGCTCTCACCGCTCTTCACATTTGCGATCACGGCTTTGGTCGAGAAGCGAATGTTGCCCGCATACCGTCTGATCGGGATTCTGATCGGGCTGGCTGGCATCAGTTTTGCTACTCATAGCGGCTTCGACCTGTCGGGTGTCGCGCCGCGTTGGATTGCTGTTGCGATGGCCGGCCCGCTTCTGTTGGCCATGGGCAATGTCTTTCGCAGCCGGGCCTACCCGCATAATGGTGATCCCATGGTGCTGGCCACCGGAACACTTGGTTTGCAATTGCTGGCGATCGGTCTCCTAGTCATTGCTAGCGGTCAGCTATCGCCCGGTTCGATGCAGGGTGCTAGCCCGATTGCCGCGATCATCGGCATCGGATTGATCACCGCACTCAGCTACGTGCTGACATTTGAGGTGCAGCGGCGCAAGGATGGCGTCGGATTTGCCCAGATCGGATACTTCGCCACCCTTTTCGGCATTGTCTTCGGAGCCCTGGTGTTTGGGGAACCGATCCGCATCACCTTGGTGTTGGCACTTGCGGCGCTGTTTCTTGGCGTGGCCATCACCAACGGGCACCTCCGCCTCGCCCACCTCTGGCGTCTTTCGCCCAAAACGCAGGCTGGAATGCCGCTGAACGTCACAACACACAAAACACCTGTCAAGGAGAACAACGATGCAGATCGCCAATGAACACAACTCGCCGCAGGCCGCACTGGTTGCCGAACTCTATGCAGCTGTAGATGCAATGAACGCAGACGACGTTGTCGGACTTGTAACCGAAGACGTCACATTTCGGCTCGGGAATTTCGATCCGATCATCGGGCGCGAACCTGTCCATCGGGCCAATGAAGTGTTCTTTCAGACCGTCGCTGCAATGCGCCATACCATCACCGGTATCTGGTCGGTCGGCGATACGGTGTTCTGCGACGGAACGGTCCATTATACACGCAAAGACAAAAGCAAGCATGAAGTCCCGTTTGCGACGCGCCTTGGCCTGCAAGGCAGTAAGGTGGCTGACTACGCTGTCTACGTAGATATCTCTGCACTATAGCGATTCAGGCAAACTCGTTTTGGCGGCATCGGGAAGAAATGTGTGGTCTGCAGGCGGTGCCGAGGACACTGTTTTGCCCATTGAGGTTGCCCGTAGGGGAAGGCAGCGCCTTCCCCCAGATGGTCAGAGGCGTTTGGCATGCCCATATCTCAATGATCCAATCATCCCTTCATTCTCAAAATCACGAAGTCCAAAAACAGACGCGACAGTTTTGACAACGATGTGTTGCCTGCATGAACGGCGTAGAGTCTGATTTCGGGCAGGTGCCAGTCCGGCAAAACTTCGATGAGCTCTCCGGTCCGCAATGCCTCACCACACAGCGGCTCGGGCAACTCGCCAATACCTTGCCCAGCAAGAACCGCTGCCTTGACCGCCGCATAGTCATTGATGGTCAAATCAGGTTCAAAGCGGATATTTTCTATCTGCTTCTGTTTCGACAGCGACCAGTTCACCGAGCGGGACGTGAGGAACCCGAAGCCGATGGTCCTGTGACTTTCCAGATCCGATATCTCTTGCGGTGTCGTATTGACCGCCATGTAGCCGGGGGCGGCGATCAATCTGTGCAGGTACTTCAGTAATGTCCTGACCACGAGATCAGGGTGTTCCGGCGGAGCAACCGGAAATGAAACATCAACGCCATCATCAACAAAATCCAGCATGCGTTCCGACACCAGAACCCGCAGGCGGGCATTGGGATACTGCAACTGAAAACTCTCGATGCCGTCGAGAAACAGGACCTCCAACAGATTTGGCGGAACCGTGATGGTTACTGTGCCCGAGGTGTCACTGTGCCGATCACTTATAAGCCGGTTGGCGTAGGCCAGCGTGTCGATCCCTCGGCGGCACAGTTCGAAATAGGCCATGCCCGCCGTCGTCAATCTGATCTGGCGCTTGCTTCGATCGATAAGCCGGGTGTTCAGATCAGCTTCCAGTTCGGAGACCTTTCGGCTGACCGAAGAAAGCGGCATGCGTAAAATCTTTGCGGCATCCGTGAAACTCTTGGATTGAGCAACCTGGGCGAAGATCGCAATGGCGTCGAAGCTCGGCATTTATCTTCCAAATATGAAACTTATCTTTCGGATTTCGGTATTTATCCAAAATAGGGAAGTGTTAGAATCCTGCAAACAGTTCCAAAGAGGTTTGTCCCATGGCGCCTATTGCCAACACGATCAACTACATCGAATTTCCGCTGATTGACCCGTCCGCAACCAAACGGTTTTACGGTTCAGTCTTTGGCTGGGAGTTTCAGGAATGGGGCCCCAATTATCTGAGCTTTAGCGGTGCAGGTATCGACGGAGGTTTCAATGGCGAGGACAAAACGCCCGTACAGAAACCAGGTGTTCTGGTCATCCTCTTCTCTGATGATCTGGAAGCTTCGCTGGCGGCGGTAAAAGATGCCGGTGCACCGATCCTTCGCGACATCTATTCCTTTCCGGGCGGGCGGCGGTTTCACTTCGCTGATCCAAATGGCAACGAGTTGGCAATCTGGGCCGCGATGGCGAAATGAGCATATTCGTCACAGGAGCCACGGGCACGATCGGCACAAACGTCCTGCGCCTTTTTGATCAGAAAGATCAGACAGGAGTAAAGGCCCTCATTCGCAGCGCTGAAAAGGCGACTACGATTTTTTCCGACCACGGCGCAGAACCTGTGATGGAAGTATTTGAAGACCGGCAGTCCCTCGACGCTGCGCTTCACGAGGTCGTAACAGTGGTGCTGTTAACCCCGGCCAGCCTGCGGGCGGAAGCCGGCGCGTGGCGCGCAGACTTTATCCGGACATTCAGTCTGCGGTGACGCCGCCCGTCGAAGACGACGTTCACCGCGAATTTCGATGGTGGGTGAAATCACGTTGTATGGACGATAACGGCCATTGGTTTTGAAGCAACCAACGGCAGATATTCACAGCAGGCGGGTCGCCATGCCACCGTCAACGGCGACCGGAGAACCTGTCACAAAACTGGCCCGGTCAGACAGCAGAAACAACGCAGATTGGGCAATCTCCCTTGGCTCCGCCATGCGTTTCAGGGGGTGCAGGCTGGCAATAAAATCGTGCGCCGCAGGATCATCGCCAGCCATGTCGGTCTTTGTGCCACCGGGCAAAATAGTATTGATACGGACGCCCCTAGCCGCATGGTCAGATGCCAAAGATTGCACGAGCCCTATCAGACCTGCCTTTGATGCGGCATAGGCCCCCATTCCTGGCATACCCCCATTGCTGAAACCGACAAAAGTCCCGGTGTAGACAATAGATCCGCCGCCACGTTCCTCCATTGCCGGAATCTGCGCTTTAGCCGCAAAAAACGCACTCGTGAGGTTTGTGGCAAGAACCGACTGCCAGTTGTCTGAATCCATTTCGGCAATTGGCCCCATCTCACCCATAATACCCGCATTGTTGAATGCGCCATCAAGCCCGCCAAACTGCCGTTTTGCCAGATCGACAAGATCCCTGGAATATGTTTCGTCCGTCACGTCGCCCGCAAGGTAAACCGCGTGCCCGTTGCTCTGTGTAATCTGTCCAACAAGTGTGTTCAGCTTAGCTTCACGGCGGGCACCTAACACGACATTTGCCCCTTCCGAAGCAAAGAGAAGCGCTGCTGCAGCTCCGATCCCGCTGCTCGCACCTGTAATGATAATTGTCTTGTTTTTGAGTTCCATGGTCATACCTTTCTGAAGTTGCATGCCAATCAACTAGGAAATAATGCGAGTGAGGCGCGACCCGGTTCTTGCGCGTGTTGAGCAGCTTGATCCGAATGCGCAAAAAACGGATCAATTGGTCAGTCTAAAACGGGTGCCGTCATTCGTTTTTTGCAACCCATTCTCGGGCTTAATGCCACCGCTGATGCCAGCAAAGAACCTACCGATTAAGCCGACGTGAAAGGCCCATTCCTACCGCGTCAAAACCTCCTTTGGAGAAGTTAACATAGTGCAACTCCGGTTCGGTTTATCAGACGCGTGCCAATTGCAGTGCGCCGGCATCCAAATCAAAGTCGATCACCTGAGCGTTCGATCCAACACGGTCGGTAGCCATGAATGTCACCGCGCCGGACCCGCAACCGATATCCGGCTCGCGCATTCCGTAACCGATGCCCACCCCGTCGAGAGGCAGGATAGTCATCCGGTCAACGGCGTTCACTAACAATCAGGCTATTCCATTGCCCGTGCCTTCGAAGTTCAAACCGGTGGGCGGTGCGGCCTACCCGTCCCGGTGTCGAGATAGGCCTTGAGGCTGTCGACAAAGAACCTGTCCCATCCTTCTTCGCAAACCTCGTAGCAATGCAGGCTTGGGGAAAGCCCCACATGTTCGAAACGAATACGCGCTCCGTTTTCTTCGGGCGAGATGGTCCAGATCGTCCGCGTGCCGAGCCATTCTGTCTCGATCTCCCTGGGCATACCGTCATGCACGTGCAGCGCTTCGACGCATTCCAGCTCGACCCGTTTGCCGTGAACAAGCTTTTTTGCCTCGAAAATCCAATACGACCGGCCCGGCGGGAAAGTGAACCTGGCTCGGTCCCCCTCATTACGGATCGGCTGATCAGGTGCGGTCCACCAGTGTTCGAACCCCTTCGTCAATGCCTCGAAGGCCTGCTCTGGCTTAGCGTCAACAATGAGGGTTTTTTTATAGTTTCGCATGGACTGTACTTTCTCCTGTTCTTTCCAGTGCGGTGGCAACGTGTCCTCAATACCGGGAAGCTCGCTCATCCGTGCCTTCCAGTCGGACACCCGAGGATAAAGCTCGGGCGGATAGCCAAAACCAAGCCGATCCATCACTTCGTGGTGGTTCTCGACCGTCCGCTGGATGAGGCGGATTTCCGGAAACACGACCACATCGGCAGCGCTCGGTGCACCACCCACCAAATAGGGACCGTCTGCCAGCAGGCTCTCAAGCCAGCGGCATTCCGCATGCAACTTCCTACTGGATTCGATCAGCGCTTTTTCTTCTTTGCTGCCGGGTACCGGGTCGAGGCGCCGCAGCAAGACCGGCACTAGCACGGCGCGATTGGCCTCGCGCATGTAATCGCAGGCTTCCATGGTGATCTGCCAGATTCTCGCGGCTTCATCCGGTGTCGCTCCAAAGAGTGGAGGCTCGGGATACCGCCGGTCCAACCAAGCAAGAGTGGCAATTGAATCGCGGATTACAATGCCGTCTGCTTCCACAACCGGTACCGTTCCGCGCGGATTGAGCGACAGGAAGGGTTCGGATTTGTGTTCTCCGTCGGAGGCATTCAGCACGTGCTGATCCCAAGGGATTCCTTTTAGCGCAAGTGCCACAAGCACCCGCCAAGGTCTCGGCGCGCCGCTGATTGTGTGGACGGTCAATGTCATGGTTCAGGTCCTTTTTCTCAAGGGCAAAAACACTGCGAGTTCGGCATGGATAGCCGTCTTTCCTTCCAGAAGCATGGTTCTCCCATCCCTGTTCCTGTTTTCCTGACATTAATATGGGGCAAGGTAACCAATTGAAAAGTAGGCAGTTTTTCTGTACTTGGTCAGGTTTCTACTACTAATGGCACCAAATTCTCGAACGCGCCTCAGGGCAACCCAACGAATTTTCCTTCAAAAAGGTTTGATTTTTAAAGATACCCGCAAAACAATGGTTAGTAGCAAATTTGTACTGTTGGGGCCCGTCATGAATGACATGAAAAACGTCACGAACAATTCCGAGCCGTCGAACGAAGCTTTTGCCGAACGCTGCCCCATGCCCGACATCGCTCGCCTGATCGGCGGAAAATGGAAACTGATCATTCTTCAGGTGCTGATCTTTCAGGGTACGAAGCGTTTCGGCGAGCTCAAGCGGGACGTGGACGGGATCACGCAAACCATGCTGACCGGGCAGCTTCGGGCGCTGGAAGAAGACGGGCTGGTGACGCGGGAAGTGTTCCCGGAGGTTCCGCCACGGGTCGAATATACGGCCACCGAAAAGGCAATGGCCCTGACCAGAATGTTTCACGCAATGCACGATTGGTGGCTGCTGGAATGTAAGAAGTAAGGACGGCCCTTTCCTGCCATTGACTTCACCATTCGGATGCTGCGGTGCCTCCCGCCATACCGAACCTTGATCGAGCGCGCAGCATTTCAATGAGTAGGCAGATCGAATTCAGGGCAATGCCGCCGCGAGGATAATGACCAACAACCGGGATCGACTATCGGGCGCGATCGACTGCCTCGTCCGGGGTTCGGCTGATCACCGCCTCGATCTCGTCCATCAAGCGATCGGGCAGCGGGCCGAATGAAAGCGCCTGCGCGGCGCCCTCTGCCTGATCGACGGTCCGTAGCCCCGGGATCGGGATGTTGGTCGTACCCCTTGCCCAAAGCCAGCCGAGCGCCCCTTGCACCAGGCTGCGCCCTCCGGTTGTCAACAGGTCGCGCACCGCGTCGAGCTTGGCGAGGTATTTGGGATTTGCGCGGGCATCTCTGAAATAATCGGTCTTGGGGTTCGAGGTCGAACGGATGTCATTTGCCGGGATCGTCTGCTGTGCTCCGTACTTCCCCGACAGAAGCCCCATCGCCAGCGGCGAGCGGATCAGGGCGATGAGGCCCTGGCCATCGACAACTCCTTGCATACCAGGAGCATCGTAGAGAACATTCATGGCATGCTCGACGGCAACGAAACCGGGGCGCCCAGCCACGGATGACAGGCTTCCAGTGAAATCCGTACTCCAACCATACGCGCGGACTTTACCCGCCGCGCGCGCCCGATCCACCTCGTCGAACAGCGCCTCGGCTTCAGGCACCGACAGGCTGTTCAGGTGGAGCAACAGCAGGTCGATCCGATCACGCCCGAGCCGTGAAAGGGATGCGTCGATAGCAGAGCCCAGATCCGCCGGATCCGTGTGGTTTCCCAAGAGCTCTTTGCGGTCTTCGTTGATGGCGACGCCGAACTTGGTGGAAATCAGTGCCTCGGGTTTGTTACGCAAGGCCTGGCCAAGCAGGCGTTCGGCATGCCCGGCCCCATAGGCGGGCGCGGTATCGAAAAGTGTGATACCCGCGGCATGGGCCGCATGGATGGTACGGACGGATTCCGCATCGTCGGCATGGGCATATCCCACTGTCTGCCCGCCGGCGAACATCGGTCCGCCAATGGGCCAGCACCCCATGCCCAGTGGTGCAATCTCCTGTTCGAGGAACTCCATGCTGATATCTCCCTGACGGATCGCATGGACCAGACACCAAATTGAGTTTGAAATAAATGGAATGTATTGCAATGATCGTTTCATGGTTGAAACGAACTTCGACTGGGACGATTTGCGCCTCTTTCTCGCCGTCGCGCGCGGAGGCGGACTTGCCGCGGCGGCGGCAGGCACCGGAAAAAGCGCCCCGACGCTGGGGCGACGTATGCTGGCACTCGAACGGCACCTCGGCCGCGAGCTTTTCTACCGAATGGCGAGAGGCTATGCGTTGACCGAAGACGGTGAAGACCTGCTGTCACAAGCCGTCGCTCTGGAAAACCGCATCGCACCGGTGATCAACACAGATCCGATGCAAGCCCTTCCGCTGGTCAAGCTCTCTGCCGGGGCTTGGGTGAGCTACGTGCTTTGCAACAGATCACTCGACATCATTGGTCAGGATCCTGTCCGGTTGCGGTTCATCGCGGCAGACGAAGTGCTGGATATCGGACATCGGGAAGCGATCATCGGAATACGTAACCACCGCCCGGACGATACCCGACTGGCAGGCCGCAAGATCGGTCGCGTGCAATTCGCGGTCTATGCGACCGATGCAAAGGTGGCGTCTTGGGCGCGCGTGCTCGGCACGACGCCTTCGGCGCGATGGGTCGGGGCCATTCCAAGAACGCCGGGCGACATCGAGGTTACGCATCCGCGCAGCGCGCTCGACCTCGCTCTCGCTGGCGCTTCCCGCGCCGTGCTTCCCACCTTCATCGGATCACGATTTGATACGTTAGAGCAGATCTCGCCCGAGATCCTTGAGCTTGAGCATGACCAATGGCTGGTGACACATCATGAAGATCGCTTCCAGCCGGAGGTTCGCAGAGTGATAAATCGGACCTACGGCATATTGCGCGACGTCTGTACCGCGACCTGAAGCATGGCACTACCAATCTGAACACCGAGCCCGGACACTCTCAATGCTGCAGCGGGCGGTGAGTTGGGGCTCAGAGCAGAAACCAGAGGCATTGCGTCACAATCTGCTCCGCGCAGTTGTCTAACAGAATATGACCCCCAAACGAGGGAAAGCTGGAAACATGGACCGTATTCGTAGAACCGCCATCACGTTGGCGAAACAGGGCGATGCCAAGGCATTGGAAGAGCTGGTGCGGAACGTTCAGGACCGCGTTCACAAATTGGCCGTGCGAATGCTGGCTGATCCGGAAGCGGCGCAGGATGCGACACAGGAAATTCTCATACGCATTGCCACCAAATTGTCGACATTCCGCGAAGAGAGCCGTTTTGAGACTTGGGTCTATCGTGTAGCGACAAATTACCTGCTGACCGCTCGTAAGATCATTGCACGTGACCCGGGGCTTTCGTTTCAGATGCTCACGGATGGCTGATGGCGCTTACGCTCAATCTTATGGCCAAGCATGCAATCAGAAATCTTGTTGTCACCCAACGTGATGACCCAGACACTGTTGTAAGCCGCAAAGAAATTCTCGGTCTGTTCATGAGAAAGACAAACTCGAGCTGGCGGTGCTGCGAGACACGGCACGTGGCTCACCCGACCGGCCAACGGTCTGACGCCGTCATGCGGTGGGTGTTGCAAACTGAAAAATCAGCCTGTTATCGCGGCAGATCAAATTGTTGCATGACTATCAACCCGCAACAGAAATCTGTGCCCGGTCACTTCCATGTGCTGCTCTGACTTGTCGTTCAGTTCGCACATAAACCTTTCATATGTATTGACTTATTCATCGTAGCTAAAAATGATTGCCCATGGGCACTCAAACAATCACTCCGCTCTGCGCGTTCGATTTTACAGACGGTCGTGCGGTTCCGGTGGTTTCCGACTGGCCGGACCCTGTGTCGAGCGAACAAGGCGGGTACAGATGGCTTCATTTCGACCTTGCAGATAGTGGGCTTGACGATTGGGTCCGCCAGCATTTGCCCGACATTGCCGCGCAAGCCCTGGTGCAATTGGAAACCCGTCCGAGATGTGATCCCCACGAAGACGGAATCATTCTGAATCTGCGCGGCGTCAATCTGAACCCCAACGCATCTCCTGAGGACATGGTGTCTTTGCGGCTTTGGGCGACGGACAGGACCATCGTTTCTGCGCGCGTTCGAAAAGTTTGGGCCGCGGATGCACTGAAAGCGGCAGCGGAGAAGGGTTCCGGACCTGAAAGTGTCGGAGCATTTCTGGCGGAGCTAACAATGGTGCTGACGAAACGGGCGGAAGCCGTTTCGCTGGAGCTCGAAGATGACACCGATGCCCTTGAAGAAGCAGGTCTCTCAGGAGACGGGTTGGCGCCAGAGCAGATCGCGCGATTGAGACAAACCTTTATCAAGCTCAGGCGCTACATCAGTCCTCAAAGAGACGCCTTGGATGCGCTCTCCACTGCAAAAGGCAACATCATCGACGAACAGACATCGGTCTATGTAAATGAAGCCGCCAACCGAACACGCAGAACCCTTGAGGAATTGGATGCCTGTCGGGATCGCCTGACAGCGCTTCAGGATCAGTTGAATGCAGAACATGCAAACGCTCTTGCACGAAACAGCTATCTTCTGTCTGTCGTGGCGGCAATCTTTCTTCCGCTTGGGTTCCTGACCGGTCTTTTTGGTGTGAACGTGGCAGGCATGCCCGGCCTGGGCACGCCTTTTGCTTTTTGGGCTCTGGCCATCGCATCAGCTGCGATTGGCATCGCGCTCTACGTCATTTTCAAACTCTCAAAGTGGCTATGACGGAACGCAATACTTCTTCTCATTTTCGCGTTATGCCATAAACAGTGAATCATGATCCGACACCTTCTCCCCATTTCCGCATTGCTATTTGGATCGGGGCTACTTCTATTCGCCGGTGGCGTTCACAGCCTGATCCTCCCGGTACGGGGATCGATCGAAGGGTTTTCTGCAAATGCGCTTGGTCTTCTGGGGACAGGTTGGGCCATCGGTTACGTTGCAGGATGTCTTATTGCTCCAAGACTTGTTGGAGCCGTCGGGCATATTCGCACTTTTGGCGTGATGTGTGCTCTGGCGGCTGTGACAATTCTCTTTCAAGCCATCGTCATAGACAGCTGGGCTTGGATATTTTCGCGTGCGGTATCCGGGTTTTGCTTTGCTGGAGCAGCCATGATCGTCGAGTCATGGCTCAACGACAAGGTCGAGCCCAACACCCGCGGGACCGTGTTCGGCGTCTATACAATGGTGAACTTGGGTGCCGTTACGGCCGGGCAAATGGCAATCTCGCTGGGCGACGCTGGCGGCTTCATCTTCTTTGCCGTTGGCGCGATGGTGTATTGCTTGGCTCTTATTCCGACGGCTCTGTCAACTTCCGCCTCTCCGGCGCCACTGACCTCTGTAAAGCTAGACATACCAGCGCTGTGGAGAAACTCCCCTGTCGCGGTCGCGGCGGTTTTCCTTGTTGGTATCTCTAATGCGGCATTTGGCACTCTGGCCGCCGTCTATGCGGACCGTGTGGGTCTTTCCCTGACGGCGATTGCGTTGTTTGCAAGTATTCCCGTTCTGGCCGGTGCCGTCGCGCAAGTCCCCATCGGGTTCGCCAGTGACCGCATGGATCGCCGCAAGGTTTTGCTGTTCACGGCGGCGGTGGCCCTTGTTTCTGATCTGACCTTTGTCTTACTGATGCCGGAATCCCGCATAATGAATCTTGCTTTGGTTGGACTGTTCGGCGCTGCAATCTTTGCGATGTATCCAGTCATAGTCGCCCATGCGAATGACCATGCACGGCCGGGCACGTCCATCCAGGTCTCGGGTGGGCTTTTGATGGTCTATGGGCTGGGCTCTATCGTGGGTCCTCTGGTCGCCGGTATGGCGATGGCCACACTTGGGCCACAAGGCCTGTTCGTCACAACCGTGACCGCCCATTGTCTCATGATCGCATTCACGATTTGGCGCATATTGTCCAATTCGGCCGTCCCCGAAGGCGAGAAAACAGCGTTTCGCATCAGTGCCCCTGCCCGTGTGGTTACACCCGAGACCGCCGCTCTCGCCGCCGGTGAGGGTGAAGACGTGCCTTTGGCCGAGACTGAAAACGATCATGTCGAAAACCCAAAATCAAACGCTGACTTGGAGAACTCGCCCAACAGAGACGATGAGCCCCATTGAACATTGGAAAGAAAATTCGAGAACCAAGTTCTCGCCTGGGCGCAACTCGTCACCTTCCAGGTTTATTGAATCGCTGCCTATCAGATACGGAACAACATGCTCCGCCTTTGGCTCAAATAATTTAATGCAGCCTCCGGGCTGGTGGGGCAGGATCTGTCGCAATTTTTTTACCATCGACCTTAGTGGCGTTGGCGCCTGTGTGGCGAGCGACAAACTCCGGTTGAAGGTCGGATCATGATTTTTTTCAAAGGCGCACAATATCCGAAGGCCGTGATCCTGTTTGCAGTCTTTTTCTACGTTCGATACGGCGTTTCTTACCGAGATCTGGAAGAGATCATGAGCGAACGAGATGTTTCGGTAGACCACACCACGCTGAACCGTTGGGTGACACGGTATTCTGGCGCAATCGCTGAAGTGGCACGGCGCCGTAAAGGACCGTGTGACCGCTCCTGGAAAATGGATGAGACCTACATTAAATTGAAGGGCACTTGGATCTACCTTTATCGAGCCGTCGACAAATATGACAAAACGCTCGACTTCATGCTTTCACAGCGCCGCAACAAACAGGCCGCCACCAAATTCTTCGCCCGGATGTCAAAGAACAATGACCTTCCACGAGAAATCGTCATCGACAAAAGTGGCGCCAACACCGCTGGCATCAAGGCCATCAACAAGATGCTCAAAGGTTTAGGCTGCCCGATCCCGATCGCAATGGTGAGGCGGAAATGCTTGAACAACATCGTCGAACAGGATCATCGTTTCATCAAGAAGCGGACGAGACCGATGCCGGGGTTCAAAACGTTTGCTTCAGCGGCGGCAACGCTCGATGGAATCGATGCCGCGAACATGATCCGCAAAGGCCAGCTCATGCCCGGAATCCGTCCTTTCAAACAGTTCGCAGAGCTGACCGCCTAAATCAGACCCGCCACCGAAACGACATGTTGCGTTCAAAACTCTCAACAGATCCAACGAATGTGCCATCGAACTGGCCGCTCAAACCGACGTAAATCGGCAGCTTTTTAGGCGCTGTAAACAACGTGACATTGCCCTCATGATCGTCTCACCAAATCGTCCAAAGAATTGCTTACAGTTTGTCGTGGTCCACTCGCATTTATTGGACCGCAGATAGACCTAGTCCACCGTTTCGAAGATACCTCAGGCGAGCGTTGGTGTCCCAAAATTCTATTCGATTCTCCAATATCACCCACGACAAAAATTCGATATTCAGCAAGAAGTGATTGTGCCATATTCCCCGCGTAGCGCGAAAGTGCCCCCACCAGATCGGAACGCCAATCAACATTTCTCGTTTGTAGTGGAGAACTCGATCTGAGGAACCGTTGCAACCTGAAACCAGTCGAAATGCCACCGACACCGGAGCGCTACACCAACCCCTCAATGGGCCGAACGCCCATTATCTGATGGAGAACAAAATGAGTCGAGTTTCTGTTGTTGCTCTGCTCTCATCGCTCTTTGCTATACCGGCATTCGCCATGCCTGCTGACCTTGATCTGGACGGTGATGGCCTGGCTTCGCTGGCAGAGCTTCAGACGAAGTATCCTGAAGTCTCGGATGCGGATTTTTCCGAGATCGATGCAGACGCCGACGGCTTCATCAATGATGATGAACTGATTGCAGCAGTCGAAGCCCGGTTGTTACCTGATCAAGAAGGAAATGACTAGGCAACAGATCTTCGATCATGAGAAAACCTGCTCTGCCATTTAAGTGGCTGCTTGCCGCTACAGGCGTCTGGTTGGCCCTTTCTCCTTTTGTCCTGTTCAGCCCGGAAACCCTTCAAAGGGGCATGGTTGATCAAGAGGTACTCGCCTTCGTGGTCATCGGCATTTTGGCCCTGATCATGTCCGGCGCTGACGGCCGGAGTCACCTTCTCGCACGGGTGACTCCGGTAACGGCAATCGGGGTATTTCTGATCGCAGTCCCTGTGCTGCTGAGCGACGCAATTCATATTGTGACAGCGGCAAACGCATGGCTAACGGGATCGGTGCTGATCGTGCTCGCTATTTGGGAGGTACTGGCGAGCCGCAGATTGCGTGCGATCTCGTAAACTGGCGCGGGACGGGACGCTGCCCCGCGTTTTTTTTCAGGCCACTTAAATAATCTCGTCTTCGTCAAACATCGGATCACCGTCAAGCTGGTTGGCGATCACGTCGACCCGCATTTCAACATCCGGGCTTGTGGTTTCCGCGATGTGGAACAACGCATCGCCCTCGTTTACGACCGGCAAGTTGGTGCGGCCCACGATAATGCCGTCCGTTTCACAAAGTACATCCGTTCTGATTTCACCGAACGGGTCCGAAATCCGGCCAAGCAGGTCGCCGGCCTCGACATATTCTCCGGCCGCCTTGAACGTTCTCAGTAAACCACCGGCCGGCGCGCGCACCCAGGAACTCGCTCGCGTGTGAACTGGCGCTTCGCGTGCGGCAGCGATGCCGCGCTTAGCGACCATACCCATCGCATGCATCACCCGAAGAATGCCTGCAACGCCCGCTCGTGCGGGCAGCTCGTCGAAACGCAATCCTTCGCCACCTTCAAACAACAAGACGTCTACACCACACTCTTGTGCCGCTTTGCGCAGCGACCCGTCCCGCAGCTTTGAAACCATCACAACCGGAGCGCCGAACGCATTCGCGTATTTGATCGTCACGTCCGAAGCCGGAGAAACCCGAATTTGCGGGAGGTTGGTTCGGTGAATCGCGGCAGAATGAAGATCGATACCGAGATCGGATCGCTCGACAATCTGGGTCATAAAGATATGCGCCAGGCGACCCGCCAAAGATCCGCCCTCACTGCCGGGAAACGACCGGTTCAGGTCACGCCTGTCAGGCAAGTATCGGGACTGAGTCATGAACCCAAACGCGTTCACGATGGGCACAACCAGCAAAGTGCCTGCGACCTTGTCCAACTGCGGTGCCCGTAGCAGCCGCCGTGCGATTTCGACACCAATCACCTCATCGCCATGAATTGCCGCGCTGACAAACAGGACTGGTCCTGGGCGGCGGCCATGAACGACATGCACTGACATGCTCACCGGTGTGTGGTCGGACATCACGCTCACCGGCAGGTCCAGCGTAGCCCGCGTGCCCGCCGGGACTCTGAAGCCGCCAATTTCAAAGGGATCGCGCATCGCCCTTACCCACGCCCGCGAGTCTTGGTGCTTCCCTTGGCAGCATTTTTTTCCAGAAACTCGATGATCTTGCCCGCAACATCGATACCGGTCGCCTTCTCCACCCCTTCAAGGCCGGGTGAGGAATTCACCTCCATGACCACGGCGCCATGATTGGCGCGCAGCATATCGACACCGCAAACGTTGAGCCCCATCGTCTTGGCCGCACGCACCGCCGTGGAGCGTTCCTCGGGAGAGATCTTGATGGGCTGGGCGCTCCCGCCCCGGTGCAGGTTGGATCGGAACTCTCCCTCGGCTCCCTTCCGTTGCATCGCTGCTATCACGCGACCGCCAACCACGAGCGCGCGGATATCGGCACCACCTGCTTCCTTGATGAACTCCTGCACCATGATATTTACCTTCGCGCCGCGGAACGCCTCGACCACGGATTTTGCCGAACGGTTGGAATCGGCAAGAACCACCCCGATACCCTGCGTGCCCTCCAGCAGCTTGACCACCAACGGTGCATCGCCCGCGAGCTTGAGGACTTCGCCGGTTTGCTTCGGATCATGAGCGAATGTCGTTACAGGCAGACCAATGCCGTCCCGCGCCATGAGCTGCATGGAGCGCAGCTTGTCGCGCGATCTGCCAATCGCCACCGACTCGTTGAGAGGAAAGACCCCCATTATCTCGAACTGCCGCAGCACCGCCAAACCATAGAAGGTAACCGATGCTCCGATCCGAGGGATCACCGCGTCATAGCGCCCGAGCTTTTTACCATCGTAATAGACCTCGGGTCGGCGTGAAGCGATGTTCATGTAGCAGCGCAACGTGTTCACGATGTCAAGCTCGTGGCCGCGCTGCTCGGCGGCTTCTTTCAGACGGAGATGCGAATAAAGGTTCGGGCTCCGGGCCAGCATGACAATTTTCATGGGCGTTGTCCCTTCCGGCCCTTGCTTCTTGCTTGTCTCCTGATCCCTGTTGGCGCTTTTCTAGAACCCAGCAGATAGGAGTGACCCGGATCGACAAGAATTCCCCGCCTGCGAATCGCGGTGCGACCAAGGATCAGATCAAATTCCATCTTCGCACGGTTGGCCAGAGAGACATCGATCTGCCAGCGATGCTGACCGAGCAGAAGCAGCGTTGTCACAATCAATCGACGTTCGGGAACACCACCGGTATTCTTGATCTCGCGCTCGTCAACCACCCGCGTGCGTATCCGATTTGGTGACCGGCGGTTTTGTATCGGTATCATGAACTCTACCCATTGCTCACCGTCGACCTCGAACACGGTCTGGTCCACGGCATGGAGCGCTGCCGTTCTCGCACCAGTGTCTATCTTGGCCGGGATATTCTCTATTCCAAAGTCGGGCAAACTGATGCGTTCGCGCCAACCTATGATTTCCAGGTTTGCTGCACGTTTTGCCATGGCGTCTAAGTCACGCAATCTTCATTGGCGCGCCGGTAGTTCACAAATGAACTCGCGCTCATGACGACATAAAATGTATCCATATCGATTAACACGTACCCAAGCTCAAAAAGCGCAACCGACACCGCGCGGATGTCTGTTTCGTATAAGCGCCTGCGCCTTGCGATCCTGCGCACGAGCTTTTGCGGAATTCGATAACGTCCATTTGCCTTACCGCCAAAGTCCTGATCATAAAGTTCGGCCAGGCGTTTGGCTGTAATAGATGCCCAGTCATTTTCATGCATAACTTTATCTACTTTGGCAATTTTTGTTTGTCTATAGGCAAAAAATTTCTGCTATAAGGCCCGCACTGGCAGAACTTCCACCGATGACACGAAAATGAGCGACACAGATACTATCCCAAGGGAACTGGAAATGCAGGTGCAGCAGGCTTTGTCTGAGCGCGACGGGGTTGAACTCGCAAAACTGCTTGATCCGCTATCGTTGAGCGATGCACTGCGCGAGTTGCTCAATCTGCCGGTCGAACAGCGGAGTGTCGCGCTGTCGTTGCTACCGCCGGAACTGGTGGCAGAACTTGTCGAGGAGGCACCAAATGCGCTTGCGGTCGATCTAGTCGAGCGCATGGAAACGGAGCAGGCCGCAGAGGTTATCGAAGAGCTGGATTCGGATGTTCAGGCCGATGTCATTGGAGAGCTTGAGGACGCGGATGCGGAAGCCATCCTTACCCGGATGGATCCCGAAGACGCCGCAGATGTTCGTCGGCTGGTGCAGTATGAGGACGATGTCGCGGGCGGTCTTATGGTTGCTGAAGCGTTCACGTTTTTCGAAACCGACACAGTCGGCAAAGTATTGCGGCGGTTCGCCAACGAAGAATACGACCTCGAACGCTATCGAGGTCAGCATCCCTACGTTCTGAATGCAGAAGGCGTCCCAGTTGGCGTGGTTTCACTACGCAGCCTCGTGTCCACACGCCGAGGCGCGCGCCTGACCGAAATCATGGTGCCACCAATTACAGCCCCGGACACGATGCCGCTGGAGAAGCTGGAAGACCTGTTCGACGAATACCCGTTTCTTGGACTGCCTGTCGTCGAGGCCGATGGGCGACTGGTGGGTGTCGTTTCCCGGTCTGCCGTCGATGAAGCCCTCCTGGAACGCGCGGAATCCACCAGTCTGAAACGTCAGGGTGTCTTTGGTGATGAACTTCGGTCGATGCCGCTTCCACTTCGGGCGCGGCGGCGGCTTCAGTGGCTCTCGGCCAACATCGTTCTCAACGTGATCGCAGCAAGTGTGATCGCCGCCTATGAACAAACACTCGCCGCCGTAATCGCGCTCGCTGTATTCCTGCCGATGGTGTCCGACATGAGCGGCTGCTCAGGCAATCAGGCCGTCGCCGTCAGCATGCGGGAGTTGTCCCTCGGCCTTGCCCGGCCCATAGATGCCATGCGGGTCTGGATCAAGGAAGTGTCGGTCGGGGTTATCAACGGGTTCGTTCTGGGGCTTTTGATCGGCATCGTTGCCTGGATGTGGAAAGGCAACCCGTTTCTGGGGCTGGTAATCGGCGGTGCGCTTGGGCTCAACACTATTGTCGCTGTGTCCATCGGTGGTGTCCTGCCGTTACTTTTGAAGCGCATCGGTCAGGACCCCGCGGTCGCCAGCGGCCCATTGCTGACGACAATCACCGACATGGCGGGGTTCTTCCTGGTCCTAAGTCTTGCGACGGCAATGATGCCACTTTTGATCTAATGTATTATTTTGGATTTGAGCCAGTTAATGCCTGATATCATTACCGAAACGCCGGGCCATGTGCCCAGACCGTCAACGAGTGCCGGTCACCACTTTCAACTGGTGTCACCTGATGCAACAAGAAGCTGGGAAAGATGGTCGCGCTCCCCTGATGCCGACTGGCCGTTACGGCATAAGCGCCCGGCATAATCTCCAGATCACCGCCGTCGTACATCCCGGGTTTGCTGAGTTGAACGACCAGCGACAGCTTTCTTTTTCGAGCGGCTGGTCCGTCGCCAATGTCGGAATGCCACGCAAAGTGACCACCATCTGATGCTTTGTAGCAGGCAATCTGCGGACTTTCGGCGAACTCGCGCAGATCAAAGCCAAACCTGTCTGTGTTGGAGCGACGGACCAAATTGATCAGGCGTGCCATCACCCAACCGGTGCCCAGGACGTCGTCTAGCCAGGTCACATCAGCCCTACGCAGATTGTGATCCTTGTTCTGCCCGACAAGCAGAGCCTCGCTCGCCGGGACTTTTTGTGATGCGGCAACAATTTGCTCACATTCCCGCGCGGAAAATGCACCGGGAATCGAATGAACTTCCAGCATTCTGTACACCATCCTTGATTGATACTGAGTTTTACCAAAACACACAGACGGCGCTGCGCTGTTCTCGACCTAAGAGGTCGAAAGCGACGTAAGTTTTTGTGCAATCTCAAAGGTTTTCGGCCGGGCGGCCCGAAGCGAGAATTCATGCTCGACGTTCACGGGGCCCAAGCTGTCTGCAGTATGGGAACAGGGAGTTCGAGTATCGTGTCGCTTTTGACTGAATTATCCTATGTTCAGATTTTAAGGTTCCGGTCATCCTCCTCTAAATCGTCGGCATTGTCCGCGCCAAAGAAGTTCAGCAGTTGCTTCCCATTCGTAGTCGCTTGGGCGCAAACGTCGTTCCCGGTTTTCTTTTTCCAGGTCGAATTCGGACAGATCCCATATTTCGGCGGTATCATCCCAGTCTGGTCGGCTTTGCAGCTCCAGCTTTTTTGCGGCCGAGTGCTTAATAATCCCGAACCGCTCTGACGCAACAAAGCGCTGTATGTGTTTGGTAACGCGATAAATCCAACGCCTACCCATTGATACCTCCTCCCTCCACGTCCATGATTTTTGCCGTCCTCATTGCTATTTTAGGAGATCAAAACTGCTTTTCGGAGTGCCAAACCTTATGATTTTATCTCAACCGTATTATCGAAGATTAAAATAGGTGTTTATTTTCAGTATGTTATACCTTTGAGGCTAAATTGCGGCGATTTGGCAGGCCATTATCCCTCCTAATACTGTTCTGGCCTTGGTTGACGGCCGTGGAGAGAAAATGCGTTTGAGAAGGTCTTTTGGTTGGAGGTACTGGGCCATCATGGACAACGTTTCGATGGTCGGTATTACCGCAGGTCTTGTTTTCGAGTCAGGACACAAGCAGCCCGCAGCGACCGAAGCCTTGGATGCTTCCGAAAACTAATAATTCGCCTGCTACATGGTAAACCGCGAGCAATCCGCCGTTTCAGCCCGTGACTGGAAACTGTTTTTTTGCAAAGGCACTTAAAAGTTGGGCGGCTTTGCAGGGGAGGCTTTCAGAATTATCATCTGCAAAAACGGCGTAGGCCGCGTAGGCAAACCGAGGAGCATCCTCAATCACCCTCAACCGACCGGTTTCGACTTCCTGCGAAACAACCCGCCAGGGGAAAAATCCGGCGCTAGGCTGGGCTCTCAGGTATTCCAGTCCAAGTGTGCCAATACCAAGCTGCAACATAGGCGTCGGAATTTCCGGAAAGTTCAGCAGGTGATCTGCACGGAATTCTGGACCCCAGTCGATCAGAACATAGTTTTCTTCAAATGGGCTTCGCGACGTATCGAAATCGCTGCTCACGAGTACGAAATCATCTTCAAACAACTGCATTGCGGTCAGCCCGACAGTGTTCCGCGGATCATACATCACAGCCAAATCCAGCGCGCCCGCTGTGGTTTGGCTTAGCAGTGTTTCGGTTGAAACCGTTGACCCGTGAACCGCCACATTCGGGAAGGCATTCATCAACTCTGGAATCGCGTCGATCAGGAATCCATCCCACAGGCTGGGCACGGCACCGATTTCCAAAGCAGCTTCAACAGTTTCCGGCAGTGCAGCGTCAATCCGCGCCTGCGTCCAACACCTCACAAGTGCTTGTGCATGTTTGTGAAAACGGTGCCCGGCCGGAGTAAGAGTAGCGCCGGTTTTTCCGCGCTCAAATACCGGTCGTCCAAGTTGCTGCTCAAGCGACCGAATTCTCATACTTACCGTTGATTGTGTGACATAGACCTTGTCGGCAGCCTCCAGAAAGCTGCCCGTTTCTACAATCGCCAGAAATGTTCGTGCGAGTTCAATATCCATAGGCTATCTATTCGTTCTTCAAATATTATGTAAGAAGTAATTTCGCTATTCAACTAAAACAGTATATGGCAGATTTGGCGCGTAGCATGAAACTGCTGCCGTTGTTCGGTTGCGATCCCAGGGTCGCAGAGTTCCCAATCTCGTAGTGAGTGTCGAAGAATGGTTCCCGGCAGCGCGAAGCATCTTTCATGCTACACGACCTGCCTTGCCTGATCGGAACGCGTTGGCATGCTTTCGCGACCCATTGCAGGAAAAAGGACATGCAACGGCGACTCGGGATCGGTTGTTGACGTTCCGATTTCCGCATAGGTGGTGCAGATGCAAAGCTCCTCTATCGGCTACGAGCGTCACCGTAAAAGCTCCTAAACTTGACGTCAGAAACTATAGCTTCCAACGCAGGTATCGACCTTTCCGAAGTGTCAGAAGACAACCTTCAACTAATATCCTTCAAGAATCGGTAGACAGTTTCGTTTTTTTAGTCTCCTGGTGCCCCAAGTGCTAGGCAGATCTACTTCCGGCCAATCCGTCACAAAACGCTCCAGAACATGCAGAATCTTATTCGCACCAAGATTAGGCCAATCCGCTTGATCACCTCGGTGAAGGCTTCCCGAGATTTGTTCAAATGCGAAGATGTCGTTTGGTCCACTAGTGAGCTTGGTCCAATACAGTTCAGGTATCGCGTCGATGAAATAAAAATGACGCAATAGCCAGAAACGACGTCTCTATTCGAACTCTTTGTCGCCAGTGTCATATGGCAGGAATCCAGCGAATTCCGCGCACCTTATTTCGATGACTTCGCAGAGCTCTTCTCTACTACAATGTTGGGCACTCAAGTCGAAAAGCGTACTCAACGTCTGGCTATCGCATATCGCGTGCAGCTTGGTGTTCATGCTGCCCTTGGTTCGACCGATCAGCCGGCCACGCCCCCTTTTTTCGCGGCCATGCTGGTCGCGATGCGGTGTGCCTTGAGATAGGTCGCGTCCGCTACCCGGCAGTGCATTGCGTAGCAATGTCCCGAGAGGGGATCATTACCGTCTTTTTCTCGCCGTGCTCAGCGGCCAACCCGGCCATGATCTGAGCGAAGATACCTTTCTCGCTCGAACGCTTCCACCGGCCATAGAGCGTCTTGTGCGGCCCATATTCAGAAGGTGCGTCGCGCCAGCGTAAACCATTGCGATTGATGAAGATAATCCCACTCAACACCCGTTTGTCATCGACCCGAGGCTTGCAGTGGACTTCGGAAGATAAGGGGCAAGCTTAGCCATCTGCTCGTCGGTCAGCCAATATAGGTCGTTCATGTCGCTGCTCCGTTTTTCGAACCGTGAATCACGCAGCGTAGCGAAAATCAATGCATCCTGACCCTAGTGTCCAAGAAATGTAGTCCAAGCTTATGTCCGAATCTAAGATTGCCGTTCGCAGAAAGGGTAGGCAATTTGCTGCGACGCCGAAAGCTGTTGTTGTCCGGTTAGAGCGTTGTTTCGCATGATAATCCGTCGGTACTAAACTCGTTCCAATAGTCTGGCTTGGGCCGGATTTGCGTCTAAACGAAGGTAGCCTGAATCAAAAACATCGTAAAAACGGGGGCTGGATTGGGGGATTCGAAACCCAAACCCCTCCTAAATAGCTGATTTATTTAGAAAATTTTTATATTGTGGCGGTGCTGCCAGACCAATTCGAACCAGTCTCAGATTGCTTCGGAAACCGTGAACCTATCCGGAACAAAGTTGACGCCACTCAGCAAGAGCGGCGGTGCGCGTCAGCTTGAAGGTGTCTCGGCTGGCGAGCGATCTTTTCTGGTTGAAGTGGTTGTAGACTGAGGAGTGGACGGAGGCGAATTTCTGCAAACTTCGTATACGCCTGAAACGCTGCATGGCGCTTTCTCTTCGTCGGAACTGCAGGTGCGAATTCTCAACGCGGTTGTTGAGCCACCTGCCCGTCCTTTTGTTTTTCGAGTGCAGCCAATTGTCTGAGCGCAGCCTTATAGGATGCAAAACGGTCGGTCACGATCTCATCGGCACAACTATGGCGCTTCACTAACTTCTTGAGGAATTTCAGTGCTGCAGCTTTGTTTCGGCGTTTGGTGACAACGGCTTCCAGCACCTCGCCTTCGTGATTAACAGCGCGCCAAAGATAATACCGCTTGCCATTCACCTTCACGAAAACCTCGTCCACGTGCCACTTCCATTTGGAGAACGCGCGCAGCTGCTGAACACGCTTCCGTCTGATCTCAGCAGCAAACATCGGGCCAAACCTGTTCCACCAATATCGGACAGTTTCGTGGCTTACGTCGATGCCTCGCTCGTGCAGCAGATCCTCGACATTCCGAAGCGAGAGCGGGAAACGGATGTACAGCATCACCGCAAGGCGGATGATCTCGGGACTGGTTTTAAACTATTTGAAAGAGGCAGGTCTGGTCATGGGCAAAAGCTACGCAACCGCCCTGCCCCGCTCAAGTCAAGTTATCCTGACAAGACCCACCGGGCATCGATGCCTGATGACAAATCTCGCGCTTCTCTTCATCAGACCAAAACCGCTTCTTCCGTTTACTTATAGCGCGCCCCATGGTGTACACTATCAATGGTGGACACTTAGCCGCCATTCGTTCTTGGCGCAGCGAAGTTTTGGACCGCAATTTAAGGGTCGCGGACAAACTTGCCGTCTTCTTTGTGCTCTCTGAATACTGAGTATTTGACCTCGACGCCGGTTCATGCTTCAAAATCTGAATGGTGCAGAAATGGACAATACTGTGTCGGGAGCATCGTCTGTAACTCCAAAAGCAGCATTCAGGTTCAAGAACAGATCCCGTTTCAAGACTACGCCGAGGCCGAAGTCCAATATGCCTGTTGTCATTGACGTGCCCGGTACAGAAACTCCATCGGATTTCAGATCGTCCTCAAAAAAGTAACGAAGCGATACTGAGGAAGACACGTTTGGAGTAATCGCCAAAGACCCGCCAAATCCAAGTCCGTATTCGGGGGCGCGTTCCACTTTCACGCCGTTAAAGTGGTCTGAAAATCTGTAGCGGTAAGAAATGTCCCCAAACAGAGCGACCGGTGCAATCGTCTTTACCACGCTCAATCTGCCAGCCAGTTCATGGAAACCGGAACCTAGCGGAACCGGGTCTTGGCTAAAATCATCACCCGTTGGTGCAGAATAGCTTAAGCTGGCGACAAAAGAAGGGTCTGACCCGCCACGTCCGATTTCTTTCCAAACAGTTAGTTCAGTGTCACCCAATCCGCTATTGGACCCGATGCCAGAAATGTCCCTGTTCCACAGTGATGAGCGGGCACCGATCATCCAACCATTTTGCAGTCCCATACGGGCATCCAGCCCGCCAATTATGCTTTCATCAGTTGAATTGACTGCATTTCGCCCTGAATATGCCCATGTGAACGATGGTGTAATTTCAATCACACCTGGCGCGAGTACCGCATTGCCCCTTCTGACCAACGCCCGCTCTAAGGCGCGATCATCAGTAGAGTTGATCTGTGAATCCTCGGGTAGTGCAACTGTTGTAGCAATTGGTGTAATTTGACCTCTGGTCCCGCTTTTCGTATTTGCCAGTTGTTTTTCGAGGCTTTGAATTCGTTGTTTGAGAAGCGCGTTAGTCTGCTTTTGTGCTTCTAGTTCAGCCTGAAGTTCTGCAACAGTTTGTGCCGAAAGCGGTAAAGCTAAAACGATAAGAAAAACAAGTGTAAACAGGTGCTTCACGAAGGCTACTCCCTGATGGCAAATACCATGCCATCGTTCCAGACAGCTTCGAACCGGGCTCGGCTCATTGATCGATTTCCAAATGCTGGATCAGCGAGCAACACATTGCCATCGGCATCGACACCCTTAATAACAACGTAGTGACTGTAGCCTTTGATCGTTACTGGCACGATGGGTGATTGAAAATACCGGACATCGTCAAACGACATGCCAGCCAGCCCTACAGCCTTATATCCACGGTCTTCTACATAGCGTTTCATGTCCAGCATCGAGAATCCGCCCCGATGCCGAACACGAAGTGGTTGGGTATAATTCAACATTCCACTGGCGACAGCGCGCTCGGAAACAGGATCGGAAAACGCATAGGTAAAAACCGTTGCCAAGGCTGCGGCCGCGCAACTGGCGTCCCACTGCTGGATGATCACGCCATCTTCGCGGATTTCCTTTAAGGAGCGGGTACCAGTGTCTGCCGCAGCGTCAAGTGGGCAAAGCGCAGATATCACCAGAGCTAAAACGAGTCTCCTGGTCAATAAATCCTCGCGAAACGACATGAGCGGACTAGTGGGTCAGTCTCTACCTAGTCCGAAGCTGGTTGAACATACTCCGTCAGAACTAAGTCACGGTCTTCTTGGGACTATGACACCCAGGTGACCGGCCTTATCGATCACACCTTGATCCGCTGCACCGTTATGAGTCGGTACAAACCCAGCGTCAGACAATGGTGGCCAAGGTTGAAGTGCAATGTTGTCTCGTCCAGTACCTGCTACAATGTTGTCCAGTTCAGCATCGTTCAGAACTTTGGGCGCAGATTTTTCATCTGCTAAAGCGACGCCGCCAATTGCACTCACTGCGATTGATATCATTAGAAGTTTTTTCATGGTCAAGTTCTCCTGAAAGTTAATAGTATCCACTATATCCGGTATTTCAGCTCAGCATTCCCGTGACCTCTTCTGTGGTCCACAGCGCATTAGCCATGTAGCGGAAATTGGTAAGTGCAGCGAGGTATCCATCGCCTTCGGGCAGCATCGCAGCGGCGGTCCCGTCTTTGACAACACCAACTTCAAAGCCTTGCTCAAGCAATTCGCGCAGATGGCTTTCTGTGCAAAGGTTTGCCGACATTCCCGCCAGAATGATCTGATCCACGCCATTCTTGCGCAATTGCAATGCAAGATCGTTGTACTCGGGGCCATATAGTTTGTGTGGCGAGGAAACGATGGTTTTGCCATCATTGATATACGGCTTGTATTGCTCAAGGAAATCCGCACCCGATCCTTCGAATCCCTCCAGACTGAGCGGATCCTTGCGGTCAAACATGCCGATTTTGTGCATCAGCTTTTCAAGCGCACCTTCAAATTTCCACCCCTTGTCCGTCGGGTAATAGTAATGAGGAGAAACCGCCACGGTGATATCCGCCGCCTTGGCCGCCTTGAACAGGCTTTCGATGTTGGCGACGGTATTGTTGCGCTCAACTGAAGCGCCAACCACGCCCCAGGTTACGCCGTCTGGGCTTAGAAAATCATTTTGTGGGTCGGTGACTACAAGCGCAACCCGAGATTTGTCGATGACCATGTCACTGGGCGGCAATGCTGGCTGTGCAGGTTCGGCATAAGGATCATCTTGTGCCTGTGCCGCAGTACCGGCCATACTAGCGGCAGTTGCTACGCCGATAGCGGCTGTTCCGGCCAGCGCTTGGCGGCGGGTGAGTTTCGGGTCGTCGTCGTGGCAACTACACATGAAATTTCTCCGCCATTAAGGATTCACAGCAGTTACATAACAACATTTCTGATGTGCCTTATCGTCCGGAACTGGTGACTGATTTGAATTTGCAGGTTTGCGGAAAAACTGGCGATGCCAGTTCAGGGTTCCCCGCATTTGCTTGGATTGGTTTTAATAAAGCCTATTGTTTCGGGATGCGTCGACGTGCCGAGCCAGTACAGTCAGGTGGCTTTCAATTTTTCTTCTTACAGAGGCGAAAAATTTACTCGAGTACAAGATCCATCGTCCCATCGCGCACGCAATGGCAATGTGTTTTGCTCAAACTGCAAAACCGTCACTTATGGAATTATGTTGCTGCGCCAGAGAAATTGCGTCTTATGCAAGTTTAGTTCTCACGATTTGATGCCAGTCTTCTGATAAATTGAAAAAACCCTCTTCGTTGGAGGTCCGGATTTAACAGATATACAATGTGATTAGCACGAAACCCTGCAGGGTCGATCCCAAAAAAACCCTTGAACGAACGGGAAAAATAGCTCCGACTCTCGAACCCGACTCGATAAGCGATCCTCTTGACGGGAAGATTTGTGGTCGTGAGCAATTGCGCGGCACGTCGCAGTCGGATTTCCTTCAAAAAATCAATCGCGGTTCGATTGAAGGCCTTCTTGAAACGCTCGGAAAACACGGTGCGGCTAAGGCCTACATGATCTCCAAGGCTTTCCAAAGTATGGTTTTTCTGCGGATGATCCAACATCAATGAAAGCGCGCGACCGAGCGATTCATCACCAAGTGCCGCAAGCCAAGGCGCGAAGCACTCACCAGTCCTTTCAAACTGATTTCGCAACAGCGCAATTAAACATTGTTTCATCAACATCTCTGCCAATACATTTGTGCCCGGTTTTGGGTCAGACAACTCATCAAGAAAATTACGAAAGGAACTCCTAAAGGCTTTCTCGTGTGCAACGCTTTCGATGATTGGTTCTCTCAAGAATTCAAACAAATTAACCATTTGGAAATAGGTGGCGTTTACGTGACCGCAGGCCAGAGTCAAACCCGGTGCGCAGTCGCCAACTGTCATGTGGTCCCAGTTGTTTGCAAGGGATTTGCATCTAGGTTCGGCGAAGTTGGCGAGATTGGCAATATCAGCCGTTATCGAAAGTTGCGAACCAGGCGGCACGATCATGACAGAGTGGGGTAAAAGATTATGCTTTTCACCGGTCACTGACAAAGCGTAGCCTTCACCTGTCAGCACATAGTGAATAGAGCATTTGTCTTCTTCTTTGATCGAAAAGGCCGCATCACGCCTGATTTCACATAGACCAAACGGAAGTATTTCAACTTCCAGCCCCGTGCAAAGTTGTTCAAAGATTAACATTTATGCGCCCCGAGTAGACTTTGCGTGATGCGCAACCCCCACCATTGGATAGCGAATTCCCCCGTCAGGCTACCAATGCGATAGAAAATATCCTACAATTGGGGAGAATGTTCTGCAAGTGATCGAGATGCTTGAAGATCTATGATCAACATGATCATTTTGATCCCGTTTGACAGGAGCAGTTAGTGACAACACGCCACAATATCGATGTCGAAACCCTTGAAAAGTTCAGAGAATCACTGGCCCAAGACCCGAATGTCGGCAAGCTTCATATGGAGGCAAACGCGATCTATCAAGGCCAGGCAGGTCGAAGCATGGTACATGTTGGCCCCTTTGCCCTGGACGATACCCCAATCGACAGACCAGCGCGACAATACACCTTTCCTTTCGGCAATCAGCGTGAGGTTGAGGATCTGATCGGAATGGATGGCTCCACTGATCGAATTGAACCTGTTGAAATGGTTCTCGCCTCCATAGCGGCGTGTCTTGTGAATTCGATTTCGGTGAACGCTGCCAGGCTGGGTATCGACACGTCCGGCATCAAAATCAATGTCCGCACTACTTTGGACCCACGATGTCTGTTGGGTCTCGCGCCAGCCGGCGACTTTGACGAGAGCATTGGCGAAATTGAATATGACGTGAAAGTCGACGGTGATATAAGTGATGATGACTTGGAAATGGTTCGTAAACTGTGTCTCTATTCACCTGTTTACGGCATGGTATCCAAATCAATAAAAGTCCGCGGAGAAGTTTCGCGGGTATAACGTGAAGATACTCCGCCAGAAAGCTCTTGAATTACAGCCCTTTGAAATTCGTTTCACTTAGCGGACATTCAAATTATGTGCAGCATAAGGTAAAAAGGGCTCGCTCAGATCCACTGCTGTGGCGCGAACGCAGGTCCGGTCCGGATTGGCGAACGGCACATGCCGTCCGCCAACGTGGTTCAAATGTCGATCTGCTCGGCGATGCTCAGCGCATCTTCAAGTTCGACACCAAGGTATCTGACAGTGCTGTCTACCTTTGTGTGTCCGAGCAGCAGTTGGACCGCTCTGAGATTTCCGGTTTTTCGGTAAATCTCCGCTGCTTTGGTCCGGCGCAGCGAATGTGTGCCGTATCCACTGGGTTCCAGCCCTATTGCGGTCACCCAATCCCGTACAAGTCGGCCATATTGGCGAGTTGAGATATGTGGGCGGTCATGAAAACGGCTGGGAAACATGAAACGACATCCGAACATTTCCGGCGACGTGATCCACGCGGCAATCGTACCTCGCGTGTTTTCAGAAAGTTCAAACTGAACGGGCCGCTTGGTTTTGCTCTGAATCACGGACACCCTTTCGCGAACGCGATCACCCCTCACCAAGTCGGTGACGGCCAGTTTCACCAAATCACATCCTCGAAGCTTGCTATCAATTGCAACGTTGAACAGCGCAAGGTCGCGCAAGTTGCCCGCCAGTTCGAGCCGCGCGCGGATTGCCCAGACCTGTTTCGGAAACAGCGGTCGCTTCTGGCCGATGATCCGGCCCTTGTTCCAGGCTCTTCGTTTCGGAGTAACTGCGGGAAGTTGAACTCTTGGCATAGTCTGCCCTCCAATCCTCACGCCAAGCCCAGACATCAGCACAGCGCTGACACCTGAACTATATTGTTGGTCTGAATGGCCGTTGTCCGATTGCTTGTTCTTTGTGAGACGCCGCAGATTCATTGGGCAGCTCTGGACCCAAACTACCTAGTGCTGCGACTGGCATCGATGCGCGCAATTTTGCATAATGCGGGCTTTGCGACAACTAACCAACTTGTCGGGGAACCATCGCAACTGAGCGCCAAAAAATTTGGAACTACGATCCCATAGATGTCATTGAGCTTTGGATGTTAGACGGCGAATTTTAACGGATGAGTATTGCTCATCCAAATCACCCGCACAACTTTCGGATCGCTGTGCGGGCGACAGGATGCAGATTAGATAACGTTACCGCTGACTTCCTCGATAATCCGCCCGCGCAGGCTTCCGTCGAGTTCGAATTTGTGCATCACACCGTCAATCAGAACGACATGCACACACCGCAGGCGCATCGGTTCGTTGCCATAGGCACCAACGCACACGTGGTCAGCAAGGTCAAAGGCGTAAAAACCCTCTAGCATAGTTCCGTCTTCCAGCTTCAGCTTGGTGTTATTGCCCCCATCATAATACACCAGCGCCTTGGCGCCGGTATTTGCGTTCTCAAACGTAACGGTCTTGTCGGCCAGACGAATGCTCACCTCTTCGGCGGTCAGACGATAGGCCCCGTTCGCGAGCGCATTTTCCAGCTGAGTTCCTGCAAGTGCCGGGGCAGAAAGTGCTGTCAGGGCAAGTAGCGCGGCAAAGGAATTGATACGTATTTTCATTTGATGTGCCTCCATATTGTGCTGAATGACTGCCGCTGCTTGTTGCGCGACGGCGCATCAGGCGCGGAAATCCGGGCTTGCAAGTCAGAGTCTGCGCGACGGCGCAGGCTTGTGCTTAAGGGACACATGAGGAATTCTAAGGATGATCTGAGTTGTCATAAGGCAATACAGGAGAGTGTTTATGCGGTATCGGTTCGACCGTTTCACGTTTGACCCCTCACATGGGCTCTTTCGGGACGGTGAAGCCATCCCTCTTGAACCCCGCGCGCTGGATCTGCTGCACTATTTTCTGAATGAGAAAGAAAGGATCATCTCACGCGAGGAATTGTGCGATGCCCTTTGGGATGGAAAGATCGTATCGGATGCAGCCATCAGCACGCAGATTCGATCCATACGCAAAGCATTGCGCGATGACAGGGAACAGCAGCGATTCATCAAGACTTTCCCGCGCAGGGGTTTCAGTTTTGTCGCCCCCGTCAAGACCGATGAGGCGCCGCAAGCCCCAGAGGACCATAATGCAACCTCTCACGCTGAACTTCCTGCGTCAGGCGACAGCCGAATGGGTGGAACTGCGATCCCAGCAGGGCTTGCGCGATATACCGCGCTAGCGGCGGCACTCGCACTCGCGTTTGTTGCCTATTTCTTTTGGCAAGACACTTCCCCCGAATCTGTTGGCGTCGCAAAACCACACGGCCCGTCAATCGCTGTCCTGCCCTTCGACAATCTTTCAGGCGATGAAAGTAAGACATATCTTGCCGATGCATTCACCGAAGACCTTATCACTGATCTGTCTAGAATTCGGGACGCGTTCGTCATCTCGCGTAGCACATCCTTTACTTATCGTGACAAAAACGTAGGCGCGTCTCAGGTGGCGGCAGACCTCGGGGTTCGCTATGTGCTGGAGGGCAGTGTCCGGCTTGAGGGGGACCGTGTCAGGGTCAATGCCCAGTTGATTGATGGCGAAAGTGACAGCCATCTCTGGTCAGAGCGATATGACCGGCCTGTCGCCGATCTGTTCGAACTACAAGGCAACGTAACCGGTCAGATCGCGTCTGTGTTGCGGGCTGAGCTTCGGAAGGCCGATCTGGATCGTCAGGGACCGGAGTTGATGGACAATGCCTGGGATTATGCGCTGCGTGGAAACGTATTGCTCTACAACCATCAAAGTGTCGCCGACTATCAAGAGGCTTACGCGCTGTTGACCAAAGCGACTGAACTTGATCCCGGAATTGCGTCAGCATGGGGCGGTCTTGCTTTTGTTCATCTTGTCGGAAGTCTTGCGGCCGTGCCTGGCGTCAGCCGTCCAGAGTCCGCCCAGTTGTCATTGGACTCGGCGCTGAGGGCAACGCAGGTAGATCCATTGAATGCCGAACCCTATTGGCTTGTTGGCGCGGGCTATGCGCGCCTGGGTCAACCCGAGTTGGGAATGCCGGCCTGTCGCACGGCAATGGACCTGAATCCGAACATGGATTGCGGTTACGTTTGTGCAGGCCTGGTGCATATGGCGAGCGACGAGCCGGAAAAAGCCATTCCGTATTTTGAGTATGCGCTGGAACTAAACCCGAGGTTTCGCCCGTTCACCAAAGAGAAATACCTTGGTCTGGCACACATCCAGAGCAATCAGAACGATCAGGCAATCGCGGCTCTGGAACGCGCACTTGCAACGGCTCCACAAGATTCATTTGCCAATCTAGCGATGGCTTCTGCACTCGCGCTGGACGGCAGGGTTGAAGCCGCCAGCGAATTGTTGGGTCGATATTTCAGCGAAACAGGCACCTCAAGGCCCTCAATCGAGTCACTGCGCTCAAGTCTAGGTTGGATGGGCGAAGGAACCGAGGAAATGCTGCGCGGACTTAGTGAGGCGGGTCTTTAATTGTCAACTTTGTCGCTTCTAGCAATGTATCCCAGTCTCGCAAAAAAAACTGCGAATGAACGGTTTTGGTGCGCAACTTGTTTAAAGCCAAACGGCCGCACCGCTGTATTTTAGGGATTAAGTTACAGCGGTGCCGGTGCCCGTCCATCTCGTTAGAAGAACATCACTCTTTGAACGCTCGGGGTTGTGTTTAGGTCGTCATACATTGTGCAAAAAGCCACCCATGCTGAGCGCTTGGTTGACCAATCTCCGTAATTTCAGCGCTGGGGGTACGTTGTGCTAGAATCGGCTTCTGGGGGAAACCATGCTCAACAAGACAATACTCGTTTTAGCCGTACTCCTGACTTCGGGGCCAGCGGCTGCATTCGATTGCGGTGATCAAGCTAACTCGTGCAAGATTGAAACCGGAGATTACCATATTGCCCTTCCCGAAAATTGGCAGGGCGGACCTGCTGTGATGCATCTTCACGGCTATGGCGGAACCGGTGCAAAGGTTATCGGGAATACGGCGTTCGTCGAAGAGTTCACCGCGCGCGGATACGCCTTTATTGCACCGAACGCCCTGCCTTGGTTGGAAAACAAGCCTGCCGATTGGTCTGTTCGCGATGGTTGGAACACCTATCCTCGCTCCGATGTCAGGTTTCTACGTGAGGTGCTGGCTGATGCTGCTCTTCGTGCTAACGTGAACGTCGACCGTGTGCTACTGACAGGGTTTTCCAGAGGTGGATCGATGGTATGGGAAGTTGCCTGCCTTGCGCCAGATTTAGCTCTTGGCTACGCGCCTGCTTCCGGGGGGTTCTGGCTCCCGGCGACCGAAGAATGCCTCAGGCCGGTAAACTTGCTCCATACTCACGGATTTGCCGACAAGGTTGTCCCACTCGAAGGTCGTGCAATACACAGTGAAGAGTATGACATTACCATCACCCAAGCCGACATCTGGCAAGGTCTGGCGGTGTGGCGACGTGAAAACGCTTGCCCGCCCAATGCAGCAGATCACAAAATGACCGATGACGTCTGGCGTAAACGCTGGAACTGCGAAGACGGCAATCTCGAGATCATCCTGCACAAGGGAGGACACGGTTATCCGAAGGGTTGGAGTTCAATGGCGCTTGACTGGTTTGAAGGCCTTTAGACCTGACGGATCACCAGTTTCGGAACTCCAAGATATGTCTCATAGTGCCACTCCGAAAGTCCGATGGATTATCACCGGTTTTGCGCTTTTTGAGAAGTACCAAACCTTGCTTCTAATGTCCGCTACTAACCGATTGTTTTCACTGGGGCTCGACGGACGAACGGCGGGTTTGTCCGCATATTGCTCATTACCTGACGAAATCTCGCTGCGCTCGACACGAACTGCCGCTCTCTAACCGGATCGGGGTCCCAGCGGGCGCGGTCCTGTCCGTTCCAGAAGTGCTACAGATGCCGCAGGTCGCGGGTTTCTTCATAAGTTCGAAAATGCACCAGGAGTCGGACGCGACATTCAAGTCGCGACCACTGGTGTAAAACTCAATGGAAAAGCACCGACTGTTGACACGCCGCCGCTACTTCTTGGGGAACACAATGAACTTGTTTGGGGGGAACTTGGTCTCTCTGAAAACGAAATTGATGAGCTGAAAAAGGAAGGTGCATAATGAGCGATGTAGCCTCCCGCTCCGACGTGTCTGATTGGTGGACGACTGAAATCATTGATATGGCACCCGGTCAGATCAGGTTTCGGGGTACTCCAATAAAAGAATTGATCGGGAATGTAACCTTCCCGCAAATGATCTGGCTTATGACGCGGGGAGCGCTTCCCACAAAGGCTCAGGCGGATCTATTGGAATGTGCGCTGGTCGCTGCGGTGGATCATGGGCCACAGGCTCCTTCAATTGCCACAGCTCGAATGGCGGTGACGTGTGGTCGTGGATTGAACGGCGCGATGGCATCCGCCGTCAATATGCTGGATGACGTCCATGGCGCCGCCGGTGAGCAGGCAGTGGAACTATATTCATGGATTGATAACGCCATTTCTGCCGCACAAGCACCAATGGAAGCTACTGGACAGGTGATAGACCGCTGGCAAGCAGAACGGACGAAGTTCGTACCGGGATTCGGTCATCGATTTCACAAACCGGAGGCCCCCCGTGCACCGCGGTTGCTAAGTTTGGTGGATCAGGCTGCTCTGGCGGGAACAGTTGACGATCGTTTTGCCCTGAACGGGCGATCCATTCAAAAGACTCTCAATTCCCGCAAGGGTAACCCAGTTCCTATGAATATCGATGGTGCCACGGCCGTAATTTATGCCGAATTGGGATTTGCGGGACCCTTGGCAAGAGGCCTGTTCTGTCTGTCCAGGTCGGTTGGTATGATAGCCCACGCATGGGAGCAAATGAACCAGGGTGGTCGCAACAAGGGACCAACCGCGCCGCAAATATGCTATTTGGTATAGGGCGAAATGCAGAACTATGGATTCCATGGATCAGGATGGATAGTCTTCCGTGCAGGGGGGGAACGGAAGTGGGACGCCGCCTTACCACCATCTTGAGTATTGACGTCGTGGGCTACTCGCGACTGATGGAACGCGATGAGTCAGCGACCTTGGCAGCACTAAAGTCGCATCGGTCTGAACTCATTGACCCCTTTGCGGCGAGTTATGGTGGCAAGACGATCAAGTTGATGGGTGATGGTGCTCTACTGGAGTTCGAAAGCACCGTACAGGCGATGAAATTTGCCGTTTCTGTTCAAAACGAAATGCTTTCTCGAAACTCGGACGTTCCAGAATGCGAAAGAATTGTCTTTCGGATTGGCATTAACATCGGAGATGTGATTGCCGAGGATGGAGACATTTATGGTGATGGCGTCAATGTCGCCGCTCGACTTGAAGGCTTGGCTGAGCCCGGAGGTATTTGCATTCACCGAAGCGTAAAGGACCAGGTGCAGGACAAGCTGAATCTGAATTTTGACGATCTGGGTGAGACCGAAGTCAAGAACATAGAGAGACCAGTCCGAGCATTCGAAGTCGTTCTGGATGACAAGGCTAAGGCTTTGTCTAAATCAGAGCCAGTTGCGCATACGAAATCACAGATATCCAAGTGGGCGCCAACTCTGGTCGGTGCAGTATGCATCTGTTTGGTGCTGGTTGCGGCCATATGGTGGCGATCAAGAGATGTGGTGCCCCCGACCGAACAAGAGGAGTTGGCGCTTGCCACCCCGGACGAACCTTCCATCGTCGTTTTGCCCTTTGAGAACCGCTCAACAGTTGAAGAGGTCGGCTATCTGGCGGAAGGTTTTGGAACAGCAATAACGACGCAGCTTTCGAAGTTTCCGCAGCTATTTGTGATTGCTGGTTCGACTTCGATGACCTTTGCGGACAGCTTGGTTAAACCGCGAGATATAGGTCGAGAGCTCGGTGTGCGATATGTTCTTTCAGGTAGCGTTCAGAGCGTTGGCGAGAATATTTCAATTAACTCAACACTTATAGAGACAGAGTCGGGGCACGCACTTTGGTCGGAACAATATGACATTGGGATCGAAGAATTGTTTGCCGCTCAGGCCGACCTTATTCGGGAAATCGCATCCACCCTGAAAATAGTAGTTGAGGAAGAAGAAATCGCGTCGCTTAGGAAACGGCCGACCGATGATCTAGAAGCTTATGAACTTTTTCTGAGGGCTGTCGCCAAAAGCAAGCTGCTGAATACTGCAAGTCGGCAAGAGGCAATTGAACTTCTGGAACGAGCAATAGTGCTCGATCCAGACTACTTTTCTGCACATATTGAACTGAGCGGTCGCTATCTTAGCCTCTGGCGCTTTGGAGGTTCAGACGATCCAGAAACTGCTCTAAACAGAGCTCGTCAGCACGCAGAACGCGCGTTAGCACTGGATCAATCGGACTATCGCGTTCAACACCGCTTGGGACAGCTACACTTGTTTGCTGACCATGATCATCAACTCGCATACCAGGCATTTCAGCGAGCAATACGCGAGAACCCCAATGATCCTGAGGTCCTATATGGTATGGGCTTTCTACGGTCGCTTATGGGTGAGCCAGCCGAAGCGATTGAGTGGAACAACAAGGCAAAAAAGGTCAACCCGCGTTATCCCGGCTGGTACAATTTTAACGCGGCCCTTTCTCATTTCCTACTCAGAGACTACGAACAGGCAATTCTACTGGCAAAAACCGGTATCTCAACTTATCCAAAGTCGCTTCCTCCGCGCCGCATCTTGGTCGCAACCCTTGCAGAAATGGGACGTCTGGAAGATGCACAGGTTGAAGCAAAGAAATTACTCGAAATCAGGCCGGACTTCCGTGTTTCTACACACAGAAACACACCCTTTTTGCGTTCAGAGGACCAGGACCGGTATTTTGATGCGATGATTGCTGGCGGGTTGCCTGAATAGCGACGTTTTCAATTCCCTGAATACTGGCTGTATGTGCTGTTTCCACTTTTGGTAGCATATAGTCAGGCTAGACGATGCCCAAGAGGCTGTTAAAGACGCGCTTGAGATCACCCCGAGGCTATCAATCTCAGCGAAGCGCAGGCAATTCGCAGGATCAAAAAACCACTCCGAGAACCGACGGATCTGGCTGGTAAGTTTGCAAACGGCGGGCGTGCCCGAATGAGAATCGGTGCCAGACTTGGCGCCACCCTACGCCTTACCGCGCCTCGTCGGTCAGCCTGCACTATCCTGAAGCGGGGCGAACCTTCTCGACCGGCTCACACACAGATGCCACATCCTAGAAACCGGCAACGACAGCTACCGCTTCAAAGCCAGCTCCGAAGCCGCAAAGAAAACAAGAAAGGAGACACCAACATTGACCACCAAATAAGCGCTGATACATAGACTAGGGTGGGTCAAATCTCGGTGAAAATACCGGGTCACTTCTCAGCGGAAATCAACACAGCTCTATTCGAGTGCGGCTGCGCTTCGTGCACGGTTCGGAGAAAGAAGCAAAGTAGCGCGATACGCGTCAGCCGCCTCATCTTTTCGATCC